>JAFSCI010000026.1 GCA_017436815.1 Clostridia bacterium | reverse complement strand
TCACCAGAGGTTCAGATTGCAGTTTTAACAAAGCGCATTAACGAACTTACCGAGCACTTAAAGGCTCACAAGAACGACCACCACTCAAGACGCGGTCTTTTAAAGATGGTTGGTCACAGAAGAAACCTTCTTGCATACCTTGCTAAGAAGGACATTGAAAGATATCGTGCTATAATCAAAAAGCTCGGCATCCGTAAGTAATAAATGGCATGGCAGGCCGAATTTTCGGTCTGCCTTGTTATATAAAAAAGAATTGGGTTTTTTCGAGGTTTAGCGGTAAATCGACAGCCAGAATGAATTTTGACTGCGGATTTATTGCTAAACGGAAAAACCTCAAAATTTCAGGAGGTAAAAATATGTTTGAAAATTACAAGGTTTATCAGACCACACTTGCAGGCCGCCCCTTAAAGCTTGAAACAGGCAAAATGGCTCAGCTTGCAAACGCAGCAATTTTAGCAACTTATGGTGAAACAAGCGTACTTTGTACAGTAACCGCTTCTCCGAAGCCACGTGAGGGCGTAGATTTCTTCCCGCTTTCTGTTGATTATGAAGAGAAGATGTATTCTGTAGGCAGAATACCAGGTTCCTTCCAGCGCAGAGAGGGCAGAGCAAGCGAAAAGGCAATATTAGCAGGCCGTTGTATCGACCGTCCTATTCGTCCTTTGTTCCCCAAAGATATGCGTAACGACTGTTCGGTAGTAGCAACAGTTATGTCGGTTGACCCCGACTGCTCGCCCGAAATTACCGCTATGATCGGTGTTTCGGCCGCTATCGCTATTTCCGACGTTCCGTGGGCAGGTCCTATCTCGGGCGTTAAGGTTGGTCTTGTTGACGGCGAAATCGTTATTAACCCCACATTAGAGCAAAGAGAAAAGAGCGAGCTTGATTTAACAGTAGCATCTACTGCAGAGCTTGTTGCTATGATCGAAGCAGGCGGTAACGAAATCCCCGATGATACTATGTTTGATGCCATTATGAAGGCACACGAGGTTAATAAAGAGGTTGTTAAGTTCATTAACACCATTGTTGATGAAATCGGTAAAGAAAAGTTCGAGTTCGTTTCTAACGATCCCGACCCCGACTTTATGAAGGAGCTCGAAGAGTTCTGCATTGAAGACGTTAAAAAGGCTCTTGATACCGACGACAAGCTCGTTCGTGACGCTGCTCTTTTACCTATTTACAACGCAGTACACGAAAAGTACGATGCACAGTTTGAAGGCAATGAAGCTAAGCTTGACGAGATTATGTATCTTGTTCAAAAGCACGTTGTACGCGACTGGCTTAAGAAGGATAAAAAGCGTGTTGACGGCAGAGGTATTGATGAAATCCGTCCGTTAAACGCTCAGATAGATTTACTTCCCAGAGTACACGGCTCGGGTATGTTTACCCGTGGTCAGACTCAGGTTTTATCGGTTGCCACATTAGCATCGGTAAGCGAATCTCAGAAATTAGACGGCCTTGATGAAGAGGTTGAAAAGAGATATATTCACCACTACAACTTCCCGTCATACTCTGTTGGCGAAACAAAGCCCTCCAGAGGCCCGGGCAGACGTGAAATTGGTCACGGCGCATTAGCAGAGCGTGCATTAGCACCTGTTATTCCGTCTGTTGAGGAGTTCCCGTATGCTATCAGAGTTGTATCCGAAGTTCTTTCTTCCAACGGTTCTACATCTCAGGCATCTATCTGCGGTTCAACACTCGCTTTAATGGCAGCAGGTGTTCCCATTAAGGCTCCCGTAGCAGGTATTTCTTGCGGTCTTATTACAGGCGATGACGGCAGCTTTATGACAATGGTAGATATTCAGGGTCTTGAAGACTTCTATGGCGATATGGACTTTAAGGTTGCAGGTACTCATAAGGGTATTACCGCAATTCAGATGGACTTAAAGGTACATGGCTTAACACCCGAAATTATTAAGGAAGCCTTTGAAAAGACAAGAAAAGCAAGATATTACATTTTAGACGATATTATGCTTCCTGTTATTTCTGAGCCCAGAGCAGAGCTTTCTAAGTATGCTCCCAAAATGCTCACAACCGTTATTGATCCGTCCAAGATTGGCGACGTTATCGGTAAGCAGGGTAAGGTTATTCAGTCTATCCAAGAGCAGTGCGAGTGCACTATCACTATTGAAGAAGACGGTCACGTATTCGTTGCCGCTATTGATATTGATAAGGCAAACCAGGCTATTGCTATTATTGAGACCATTGCTAACGACCCCGAAATCGGCGGTATTTATAAGGGCAAGGTAACAAGACTTATGACATTCGGCGCATTTGTAGAAATCGCACCCGGTAAAGAAGGTCTTGTTCATATAAGCAAGCTTGACGTAAAGAGAGTAGAAAAGGTTGAAGACGTTGTAAGCGTTGGCGATGAGGTTATTGTTAAGGTAACCGAAATTGACGACCAGGGCAGACTTAACCTCAGCCGTCGTGATGCTCTTGTAGAAATCGAAGGCGCAGTTGTTGAAGACGATGCCGACGATAACGCAGAGCGTCGCCCCAGACGTGATCGTGGCTCGCGCCCCGGCTTTAAAAAGCGCGATAAAAACAACTAACAAATAGTTTTGAGGCAGTTTAAATAAACTGCCTCTTTTTTTGTCTTTGTTGAAAATGTTATTTTGTTGTGTTATATTATGTGTATAATTATTTGGCTGGTGGAGTTATTATGATAAAACGAATAGCAGCTTTGCTCCTTTGTGTTTTTATGTCTTTGTCGGTTTGCGCTTGTACACAAAGGGTAGTCACAACTACAAGTGAGTCTTTTACTACTACAGACGTCGAGGAGTCAAGCAATATGGACCAAACTACAACAAGCTTAACGGTTAATTCTTCCGATACAACATCTGAAGAGGTAATAAACACAAGCACTTCTAAAATTTCATCAACCCCCTCAAAAGAACCCGTTAGCAGCGAAAAAACACCTGATTTTCCCGAACAAATAAAGGCCGACGTACCAAAAACGTTTAACGGGTTTTATGGGGACCCGGGTATTATTGTATCTTCGGTAGCAAATCTTTGGAGCTCGGATTACGTAAACTGTACGATTCTTAGCGCTACTGATCTTGATATGAAGATTAAAATGTGCGCAAACAAAGGTATTTTCTTTTGGATTAATATGGCCTATATTTGCGAAGCGGGTATTGACCCTACAACTAAACAAATGAAAATACAACCAAACTGGCGTGAAAATATGCAAAAGGTTGCAGATACTGTTAAGCAACACGGCGCATGGAACTACTTTTTGGGTTGGTATATGGACGAGCCGCTGCTTAATAAATTTACACCCGAAAACGTTTATATGTTTACCGAGTATAACCATTTTATGTTTGGTAAGCGTTACTTTATTTGTTTTGCTGTTGAGGGTATTGCTCCTGAGTGCTACAGCGAGGGTATAATACCTAAGTCTATGAGCAAAGAAACCACAAAATATTTAACCGACTGCGCATACGATATGTACTGGGATTTTGACAAATGGGAAGATAAGTATAAAAAGATAAATTCTCTTATGAAATCCCGTGTGCCCGATAATTGCAAAATCTGGTACATTCCTTGGGCTTATGGAGATATGGATTCTGCTACCAACACCGAAAAGCCTAATATGAAGAAAATGGCAGAGAACGAGGAAAGATACATAAAACACCTAAACGGTATGTATAATTTTCTAAAGCAAGAGCAAAATCCGGGCGGAATGTTTACTTTTATATTCAGAGGCAAGGATTTAAACTTCTACGGAATTGAAGAAATGGTGCAGCAAGGATACTGGACTAACTATTTTGACCTTGTTAAAAAATACGGCAAAGAACTTGTAGAAAATAAATAAATAAAATGCAAAAACTACTCGAGAAAATGTTCGATTTCTTGGGTAGTTTTTTGTTGACATCAATGTGGCTATAATATATAATAGTTAACGTGTTAATTATTTTTTATATGGTGGTGTTTTCGTGAACAAAACCGACAAGGCGGTGGAGCTTTTTAAACGTACCGACGCAATGCACAGATGCGCATTTAACAGAGCGGTTAAAAGCTTGGATATTCACCGTTCGCAGCATATGGTGCTTATGCATTTATCGCACTTTAATGAACCCGTATCGCAAAAGCAGATAGCCGAAAAATTCGGCATAAGCTCGGCGGCAATAGCTGTAACGGTAAAAAAGTTGGAGGCTAAGGGACTTATACAAAAAATTCCCGATAAAAAAGACGGTCGTTATAACTGTATTTCACTTACCGAAAAGGGAATGGAGCTTACAAAAGTTACACATACGTTTTTCTCAGACATCGACCGACGTATGTTCGAGGGTTTAAGCGAAGAGCAGCTCGACACCTTTATAGCCTGTCACGAAAAAATGCAGGCAAATCTTTTGGCCATTAAGGAGCAAGCAGATGAAAAGATGGTTTAAATATGTAAAGCCGTATATGGCTTATTTTATAATTGGTCCGCTTTGTATGATAGTAGAGGTTATAGGCGAGGTTTTAATGCCTAAATTTTTATCTATGGTAATAAACAATGCGGCAGATTCCACACCTGCCTTTAGCGTTGGTATTGCGGGTCTTATGATTCTTACTGCCGTTTTAATGATGTTAGGTGGTGTTGGCGGCGCATATTTTGGCGCTAAAGCATCGGTTAACTTTGCGGCAGATTTGCGTCAGGATATCTACAAAAAAGTGCAGTCGTTCTCGTTTGCCAATATAGATAAATTTTCAACCGGCTCGTTGGTTACCAGACTTACCAACGACGTAACACAGCTGCAAAACTTTGTAAATATGCTGCTCAGAATGGCTTTGCGTTCACCCGGTATGCTTGTTGGCGCGCTAATAATGGCCATTACTCTAAAGCCCAATTTAGCCGTAATTTTGGCGGTTTCTATACCGCTTATGGCAATTTCGGTATCGTTTATAATTGTTAAGGGCTTTTCGTTATTTTCTCGTATGCAAAAGCAGGTCGACGGACTTAACTCCACCGTTCAGGAAAACGTTACAAACGTAAGGGTGGTAAAGTCGTTCGTGCGTGAGGATTTTGAGCAGACAAAATTCAAAACTGCCAACCGCAACCTAAAAGAAGCAGGCCTAAAGGCAATGCGCACTATGATTTTTGTGAACCCCATTATGACCCTTTTTATGAACCTTACAACCCTTGCGGTTTTGTGGTTTGGCGGCAATATGGTTATTGGCGGTATGGACATAGGCGATTTATCGGCATTTATTACCTACGTTAACCAGATATTGTTTTCGCTAATGATGGTAACTATGCTTTTAATGTTCTCGTCCCGTGCATTAGCCTCTGCAAGAAGAATATCTGAGGTTTTAGATGAAAAGCTAGACTTAAACGATGATGCCGCACTTTGTAAAGAGCAGGTAGTTACCAACGGCAAAATTGAGTTTAAAAACGTAAATTTCAGATATTACAAAAACAGTGAAGACAAGGTTTTAGACTCGATTAACCTTACCATAGACCCCGGCAGTACGGTGGGTATTATAGGCTCAACGGGTTCGGGTAAAACCACGCTTGTATCCTTAATTCCACGCCTTTACGATACCGACGAGGGCGAGGTTTTGGTAGACGGAGTTAACGTTAAAGATTATTCTCTTTACAATCTTCGTGAAGGCATTGGTATGGTTCTGCAAAAGAACGTGCTTTTCTCGGGCAGTATTATAGATAATCTTCGTTGGGGCAGCGCCGATGCGACTGATGAGCAAATTGAAGCCGCCGCAGAAAATGCGCAGGCCGATAAGTTTGTAAAGAACTTTACCGAAGGCTACAATACCAAATTAGAGCAGGGCGGTACAAACGTATCGGGCGGACAAAAGCAACGTCTTTGCATTGCCAGAGCTCTGCTTAAGAACCCTAGAATTATTATTCTTGACGACTCAACCTCTGCGGTAGATACCGCAACCGAGGCTCAGATTAGAAAAGCCTTTAAAAACGAGCTCGCTGGCTCTACAAAAATTATTATTGCTCAGCGCATAACCTCGGTTATGGAGGCCGACAAAATAGTTGTTATGGACAATGGCGTTATAACCGGTGTGGGCACTCACGATGAGCTGCTTAAAACTAACCAGGAATACAGGGAAATTTACACCTCCCAAACCGACGTAAAGGAGGCGCTCTGATATGGCAAAAAGAACATTACAAGAGCTTAAAGCCCTTTATTCATCTCATTCTGTATCCGGTCCCGTCGGACGTGGTCCCGGAGGTCCGGGCAGACCGGGTGGTCCGGGTGGACGTGGCAGAGGTCAAGGCGGCGCTAAAAAGCCTAAAGATATGGGTAAAACCGTAAAGCGCCTTTTAAAATATGTAAAACCGCACACCTTCAGAGTTATTATGGTAGGCATATTTATGGCGATAAGTACCTGTACGTCACTAATTGGCTCATATATGCTAATGCCCGTTATAAACAACATTGCGCAAATTCCCACAACGGTCGAAAATTCGGGCGCACTGGCGGTTAAGGCCAATGCAGTTATAGAAAAATTCACATCACTTGTATCACCAAAACTATTGGAGCTTTCGTTTATAAACAGTTCTAAGGTGGCAAACGTGCTTTGCTATTTAATTGCGGCAATTATAATTATGTTTTTTGTTTACGTTACGGGCATTGTGGCTACGTATTTGCAGCAAAGACTTATGATGTTTGTATCGCAAAGCGTAATAGAAAGCATAAGAAATGACCTGTTTAAAAAGGTGCAGTCTTTACCTGTCAGATTTTTCGACGGTACCCCCACGGGCGAGGTTATGAGCCGCTTTACCAATGACGTAGACAACGTTGGCGTTATGCTCGATAACTCAATGGTGTCATTGGTATCGGGTGTAATAACCTTAGTTGGTACGTTTATATTTATGATAACTACCAACTGGATTTTAACCCTTGTTACAGTATTCTTTATACCTATTTTTGCCCTTGGCGGCGGCGCAATTGCAAAGCGTAGCGGCAAATACTACAAGGGCCAGCAGGCATCTTTAGGCTCTGTTAACGGATATATTGAAGAAACCGTAACGGGTCAAAAGGTAATAAAGGTATTTAACCACGAGCAAATTTGTATGGATGAATTTGCGCTTTTGAATGACGATTTACGTGATACCCAGTTTAAAGCACAGTTTTTTGGCGGTATAATGGGTCCTGTAATGGGCAATACAAGTCAGATAAGCTATGCCATAACCATAGGTGTCGGCGGCATTATGATGTGTCTGTCTAACTTTACACCGGGTGGACTAACCGTATTCGCAAACTATTCCAAGCAGTTTTCTATGCCAATAAATAATATTTCACAGCAAATGTCTACCGTATTTTCCGCTGTTGCGGGTGCTCAGCGTGTGTTCGATATTATGGATATGGACCCCGAACCCGAAAATGCACCCAACGCTAAATGCGATGGCGAAATGAACGGTTTTGTAGAGCTTAAAAACGTGACCTTTGGTTATAATCCGGACAAAACTATTTTAAAAGATATTTCGCTTTATGCTAAACCGGGTCAGAAAATCGCCTTTGTTGGCTCAACGGGTGCGGGTAAAACAACTATTACCAACCTGCTTAATCGCTTTTACGATATCGCAGAGGGTCAAATTATAATAGATGGAATAGACATCAAGCAGTACGACCGTGACTTTTTAAGAAAAAATATCGCTATGGTCCTACAAGATACCCATCTGTTTAGCGGTACCGTTATGGAAAATATCCGTTACGGCAGACTCGATGCTACCGACGAAGAGGTAATTGCAGCAGCCAAAACTGCAAGCGCACACTCATTTATAATGCGTTTGTCCGATGGATATAATACGGTTATTGAGGGTGACGGCGCTAATTTATCGCAGGGTCAAAGACAGCTTTTAAACATTGCAAGAGCGGCACTCAGCAAGGCGCCTATACTGGTTTTAGATGAAGCTACAAGCTCGGTGGATACCCGTACAGAGCGTCATATAGAGCACGGTATGGACCGCCTTATGAAGAACCGCACAACCTTTGTTATTGCTCACAGACTATCGACCGTTAGAAACGCAAACGCCATTATGGTATTAGAACACGGACAGATAATTGAACGTGGCGACCACGATGATTTGTTAAAGCAAAAGGGAAGATACTACGAGCTTTATACAGGACTAAAAGAATTAGATTAAACAAAGAGATAAGACTAAGTGGAACGACTTAGTCTTATTTTTTGCATTTAACATATATGTAAAGATGTATTTTAGATAATTGCATAAGAAAAAAGGACAAAAAGAAAGATTTATGTTATAATTTTTAAAAAGTACCTAACCGTTATTTGATTTTTTCGACTATATGTATGTAAAAATCATAAATGAATTAAAGGAAGTAATATGGAAACAGGAAAAATTTTAAAACTCATTGGAGAAAGGGACTTTCTGGATAAAATTTATCAATTTTCATATCGCAGGTGCAATACTTCGTATGAAGCGGAAGATTTATGCTCAGATATAATAATTGCTGTTATTTCTTCCGTGTATGACCAGGATAGCATAGAAAACTTTTATGCTTTTGCTTGGACTATAGCACGAAGAGTATATGCTGATTACTCTAAAAAGAGAAATCAAACTCGGAAAACTGTAAGTATTGAAAATTTAGATTTACTGTTAGCTTCTAAAGAAAATGAAATTGACAATTTTATTGAAAAAACTGATGAGCACGAGTATATAAGAAAAATATTTGAGGAAATATCTTTTCTTTCTAAAGCGTATAGAGAAGTTATGGTGATGTACTATATTGATGAATTGAAGATAAAAGATATTGCTTTCAAGCTCGGCATCAATGAAACAACAGTTAAACAGCGTTTATTTTCTGCACGAAATACAGTCAGAAAAGAGGTTGAAAATATGAATGAAAGAAATTTATCTTTAAAACCTATTCATTTAGTAATGGTTGGAACAGGCAATCCCATAGGTAACGATCCAAGAACTCAAGCTAGGAGAGTATTATCTCAGAATTTGATTTATCTTTGCAAAGATAAGGCAAAAACGGCAAAAGAGTTATCTGACGAATTATGTATACCAATGCCGTACATTGAAGATGAATTGGAAATACAATGTTACGGTGAAAACGGAAAATACGGTATGCTTCGTAAACTTGATAACGGAAAGTATATTAGCAACATTATGCTTGTGGATTATAGTGAATATGATGAAGCAAATAAAATTTATGAAAAATGGTTGGATGAATATATCCAAATACTAAAAGCGAATTTTGAAGAGCAACAGGAAAACATATTGACCTTCCCTTATTTAAGTTATCAAAATGATGCCGCTTTTATTCTTTGGACACTGATTTCAAAAACGATATGGAATTTTGAAAATAGGGTTAACGAAAGCATAAAGAAAAATTATTTTTTGGATATTGAACCTGTCAGACGCGAATTTACTACTGTTGCCACAGCTTTTACGGACGATACAAACCCGCGTTTTGGTTTTTATGGTTGTGACGGTATTCAATCAAACTCTGTATTAAAATATAGTTTTGTGCATTTTTCGAACATTTATGGTGCAAGGAAAGATAAACATTTTGCTTGCGGTCATAACATAACTAATGATGATAAATTATTACTCACGTTAAAAGCTATAGAGGGCACATTAAGTATTGATGAACTTAGTGATACCGAAAAAGAGGTTGCCGCTAAAACTATTGAGTGCGGCTATATCAGAAAATGCGGTAATTTGCTTCTGCCTAAAATAGTTGCATACGAGAGAAGGTTTGATAAAAAATTTCATAATCTGGCAATTGCGCTTAACGAGAACACTCAGGTTATTGTGAATAAAATTGCAAAGGAATTGTCTGTATTTATGAGTACGCATATACCAAAACATCTTATCAACGAGTATGAGTATTATTCGGGTTGTATTGCAGGCGCAAGATTTTTGCATGAAGTTATAGAATCTTGCATTAATGCAGGATTGCTGAGTAAGCCTCAAAATCAAGTTGGAGCAGAGGGTGTGTTACTGGTTATAGAAAAATGAAAAATCATATAAACAAATTAAAACAAAAAGGCAGGAAAAGAGGTAACTTTTTCTGCCTTCGTTATGTTAAAAAAATATCAATCTTTTTACTAAAATTTACGAATATATGTTAAAAAAATGTCTATTCTTGTAAAAAGCATTTTTAGGTAGTATTATATATTAGATATATAATATGGGGGTAAATTTGATGAAACTTACCGAGAGTATACTTGGCCCTAAAAAGAATTTAAAAGGTGGCGCAAGGCTTCCGCACAGAAAGGGTACCGCTGAATGTCAGTCGGTAGAAATGCCGACGCCTAAAACGGTCAGTATTTTAATGAGCCAACACATTGGTGCACCGTGTGAACCTACCGTTAAAAAAGGTGATACAGTTTACGTAGGCACCGTGGTAGGTAATTCCGATGCATATGTTAGCGCTCCTATTCATTCATCTGTTTCGGGCGTTGTAACCGAGATTAAGCAGGTAAGACTAGCTTCCGGTGCCACAACAAACGCAGTTGTAATTGAGTCCGACGGGCTTGATACGGTTGATCCGGCAATCAAACCTATTGAAATAAACACCAAGCAAGACCTTATAAATGCGGCAAAGGACTGCGGCCTTGTAGGTCTTGGCGGTGCAGGCTTCCCGGCACACGTAAAGCTTAATATTAAAGATGGCGCAGAGTATGATACTCTTATTATAAACGGCGCTGAGTGTGAGCCGTACATAACATCTGACTACCGTGAGTGTATGGAAAATTATGATGACGTTATGAACGGCATATATTTAATCAAAGAGGTTTTAGGCTTTAAACACGTTGTTATCGGTGTTGAGGATAACAAGCCCAAGGCTATAAAGAAACTTTACGATATTGCGGCAGATAAGCGCGATGCCGATAATAGCGTAAGACTTATGAAGCTTAAATCAAGCTACCCGCAAGGCGCGGAAAAGGTGCTTATTTACACTACAACCGGCAGAGTATTGAAAATGGGTCAGTTGCCCATTGACGTTGGCTGTGTTGTTATGAATATTACCAGCGTGGGCACACTTTACCGTTACATAAAAACAGGTATGCCGCTTGTAAAAAAGCGCCTTACGGTTGATGGTGATGCCATAAAAGAGCCTAAAAACGTAATAGTACCAATCGGTACTTCGGTTGGAGAGGTTATTGATTTTTGCGGTGGCTTTAGCGAAGAGCCCGAAAAGGTATTGTTTGGCGGTCCTATGATGGGTATTGCCATAAACAATTTATCTATGGCAGTAACTAAACATAACAATGCTATTTTGGCATTTAAGCCTCATTACGAGCAAACAACTGCCTGTATTCGTTGCGGCAGATGCGTAGGTGCATGTCCTATGAATCTTGCACCCGCAGCCGTAGAAACGGCACTAAAACTTGATAACGTACAAAAACTTGAAGCGTTAAACGTTAATTACTGTATGGAATGTGGAAGCTGCGCATTTGTATGTCCTGCAAAGAGACCGCTTACACAAACCATGCGTCTTGCAAAAGCTGAAGTTAAAAGGAGGGGTTCAAAATGAGTACACTAACCGTAGCATCATCGCCGCATATAAGGCATAATGATTCGACTAAAAGCATAATGCTCGATGTTTTAATTGCGCTTTCTCCTGCTGCGATAGGCGGCGTAGTTCTATTTGGTTTAAGAGCATTGTTGGTTATTTTAACCTGCGTTGCGGCCTCGGTACTTTTAGAATGGTTATGTTGCATAGTATTCAAAAGACCAAACACCTGCGGTGATTTATCTGCAGCAGTAACAGGCTTGCTTATCGCTATGAACCTTCCTGCGACAATTCCGCTTTGGATGGCGGTAATAGGATGTATAGTAGCTATAGTTGTTGTAAAACAGCTTTTTGGCGGAATAGGTCATAACTTTGTTAACCCCGCAATTACTGCCAGAATAGTTTTAACTGTTTCATTTGCCAGCGCTATGACAAATTGGGTAAAGCCCTTATCGGTCGACGCTATTACAACGGCTACTCCTTTAAGCTCACCTGATTTTGATGCAAATAAATTAGAGCTGCTTTTGGGTATTCGTGGCGGATGTATAGGAGAAACGTCGGCAGCATTGCTTATTTTAGGCGGTATATATCTTATTGTAAGACGTGTAATTTCACCTGCAATTCCGGTGTCGTTCATACTTACCGCAACAGTGCTTTCTGCCATATTCGGTTATGATCCCATAGTTGCTCTTTTAAGCGGAGGTCTGTTGCTTGGCGCTATATTTATGGCAACTGACTATGTAACAAGTCCTACAAGTACGCTCGGTAAGGTTATATTTGGTAT
>JAFSCI010000003.1 GCA_017436815.1 Clostridia bacterium | reverse complement strand
TGATTTTGTGACAAATTTTCTTTAAAAATTTGTCCATAACCATTGCAATGAGTGTTGTGCAAAATTAAATTTTGTAATTTAATTTTGCTAAAGCTACTTAAAAAGTGGCTTGTCGAAGCGCTTTAAAGCGTTTCGACAAACTACAATCATTATATTCGCCTTAGGCGAGTTGTACCGTAGGGGCACCGCCCCCCCCGCCACGTCCCCCTACCATTTACAAAATATTTAAAAAATATGCACAACCTGTTCACCGCTAAACCGTAAAATACCAGGTGGAAAAATAAGCATCACGCAAATCGCTGAAAACGGTAATTTTACTTACACCAAAACGCTTTAAGTCCACGCGTGTACCATAATTTACCATAAATGTAAAATATTATCAATAATTATCAAAATCTGTCGCAGAAAGGAAATTATTATGGAAAATAATAATCAAAATGTTAATAATCAGCTTAATAATGCCCAAAATGCGCCCGATTTTGAAAATAAACCTGTCGATACCGCACCGCAAAAGGTAAAATTGCCGCCGCTCAGCTTTTCGGATTTATCGCAGTCCGACGTGTTGCCAAATGCTCAGCCGAGCGCTGATGCCACCCCGCAACCCGCCGCTAATTTTGACTCGGCAAACACAACCCCACCCGTGTCGGCAACTGCACCTGTAATTTATAATCATCCGTACGCAAACGTGGGTCCCACCGCCGAGCAAATCGAGAGAAACACCCTGCGCCGACGTGCAAATGCGCTGGGTCTTGGCTTTTGCCTTACGATTGCGGTCAGTATGTTGCTGTTCCCCATAATCACATTGGTGCTCGCCATAACCGGAGTCAACGCAAGCGGCCTTATATCTGCTCTCGATAACCCATTTTACGCCATGGTCTACCAGATTGTGTTCTCTATGGTGGCCTTTGTGCCAACCTTTATAATTGCCTCAAAGGTCGCAAGGGTTAAGCTTAATAAAATAATCCCCTTTGGCAAGGCAAAAAAGGGCACAACACTCCCCTTTTTGTTAATCGGCTTTGGATTTTTGGCGGTAGCAAACGTGCTGGCCAACATTTTCTCCAATATTTTAAGGATTTTGGGAATTTCTGATTATAATTTTGAGATGGAAACTCCCACGGGAGTAAGTGGATTTATAATCACCGTAATTGCCGCCGCCGTAGTTCCCGCTCTGGTTGAGGAGTTCGCATACCGCGGCGTGTTTATAGGCCTTACCAAAGAGTACGGCGAAGGCTTTTGTATTGTCGCTTCGAGCCTTATGTTCGGCCTTATGCACGGCAATTTTGAGCAAATTCCCTTTGCCTTTATAGTCGGACTCGTTTTAGGCTTTGTTCGTATAAAGTCGGGCTCAATTATCCCCGCAATGCTGCTGCATTTTATAAATAACTTCGTGTCGGTGATACTTAGCACCCTCTTAGATGGCGCGCCGCAGCTGATGGTCATATTCGCAAACGTGGTTTACTATGCGGTTGCCGCGCTTTGTATGGTGCTCGGCATTTTAATGCTGAAGGGTAACTCGTACGAACTGTTTAAAATAGAGAAAAGCGACTCTGCGCTCACTTCATCGCAAAAGAATTCGGCATTCTACGCCGCGCCGCTTACAATTGTGGCTTTCGTGCTGACCTTCTTGCAAATTATCTCATCGGAGCTTGTTTAATGGATAAAAAATTTATGCAAAAGGCAATCTCGCTTGCCAAAAAGGCCGCCGCCAACGGCGACGTTCCCGTAGGCGCAGTTGTGGTTTTGAACGGCAAAATAATAGCAACAGGGTATAATAAGAGGGAGAAAAACTCCCTGGCCACCGCTCATGCAGAGGTGCTGGCAATAAACGCCGCCTGCAAAAAGCTTAATACCTGGCACTTAGATGACTGCGAGCTTTACGTTACCCTTGAGCCCTGCCCAATGTGCGCGGGCGCCATAATAAACTCACGTATTAAAACCGTAATATTCGGCGCGTTTGACTCAAAAGCAGGCTCCTGCTCGAACGATAGCGTGGTTAATCTGTTGTCTTATGGCTACAACCACACCCCCGAGGTCTATGCCGGCATAATGGAGAACGACTGCGCCACCCTACTTCGCGACTTTTTTAAAGATAAACGGTAAATTTTAAAAAAAGACTTGATTTTATAATCTATATGTGATATTATATATCGGCAGCAAAAAATATGCGCTGATAGCTCAGCTGGATAGAGCGTCTGGCTACGGACCAGAAGGTCGGGAGTTCGAATCTTCTTCAGCGCGCCAAGAAAAAGCATCGACTTTGTCGGTGCTTTTTCAATTAAATTCGCCTCGGGCGAATTTAATTTCATGTTTTGTCGTAGACAAAATATTTCATAATCTGTAAGATTATTTCATGTTTTTCGCAAGAAAAATATTTCATTTTTTAAGGTGGTGTGACAATGAATGCGGCAATCGAAAAACAAATTGGAGAGAAAATCAAAAATTTAAGAATAAAAGCTAATCTTACCCAAGAGCAGCTGGCGGCAAAGCTGCAACTTAACGGCTGTGACGTTACTCGCAGTACGGTTGCTAAAATCGAGGTTGGCCAGCGCCACCTATACGTAGATGAAATTATTTTAATTGCCAAAATTCTGAATGTCACGTACAATCAAATATTAGATTAAAACAAAATAATATTGTTACCGTAGGGGAGGGTCTCTGTGCCCTCCCGTTTTATTTCTCACAAATAACATTGTAGGGACCGACGGCGCGGGTGTCCGGTGGACACCTTTGCTTAGCAAAAGCGCCGACCGAGGCGGGAGCCGAGACCCTCGGCGGTCCGTTATGGCACGCACAAAATAATATTATTTGGTAAAACCTATAAATCTCCCCTGCTTTTCAGCCATTTAAAACTGTTAAAACGAACAATTACCCGTAAAAGTAAAATAAAATGGCTGAAATCGAGACTATACTATATATTGTATATAAAAATAAAATAATATACAATATATAGTATAAAAATATTTTTTGCATAATTTTGCTTTGTCCGCTAATAATATTATTAAAGTAAGCTATTTTGGTGAACAAATGGAAGTAATTTTAAGACTTTTAAAGGCATTTATTGTCGGTGGCGGACTCTGTTTAATAGGTCAGGCGCTAATAGATTTTACCAGGCTCACCCCTGCGCGCATATTGGTGGGCTACGTGGTAAGCGGCGTGTTTTTGACGGCTGTCGGAGCCTACGAGCCACTCGTAAAATTTGCCGATGCAGGCGCAACGGTGCCACTTAGTGGCTTTGGTTACTCGCTTGCAACAGGAGTAAAAGAGGCGGTCGCGCGCTACGGACTTTTAGGAGCCTTCAGCGGCGGAATAACCGCAACTGCGGCAGGAATAACGGCGGCAATAACCTTTTCGCTTATAGCTGCCCTGCTTTCAAAACCGCAACCAAAATAATGTTTTGTAGATACACTACAAAACCAACAAAGCAACCTATATGACAGATCTAATCGTATGTTCCGGGCTTTGTTGTAAACGGAGCATAGTGGCGGGAAGAATCTTAACGATTCGCCCGCCTATTCTTTTTAAATGGTATAATTTTGGTAATTTTGACTCGGCTCGGCCTTATCAGGCAAAGGCTAAATTGCCACTTATCTAACCACCCAATTGTTTCACGTGAAACATTTTTAAAAAATTTCCCCTACCCTCTTTACATTCGCCTGCGGTTTTGATATACTAGATACAACGAGCAAATTTAAACACGTTACATCATTGTTTCACGTGAAATAATGTGAAAAACCCAGCACAAAGGGGGCGAAAGCTTGGGAAAAATAATATCCATAGTTAATCAGAAGGGCGGCGTAGGCAAAACCACCTCGGCCGTAAACCTTGTTGCCGCGCTCGGACAGAGTGGCAAGCACGTGTTACTTGTAGATGCCGACCCGCAAGGCAACACCACAAGCGGCTACGGTGTAAACAAAAAGAGCATACGTGCTTCTTCCTACGATTTACTGGTAGGCACCGCCACCATAGAGCAGGCAATTATTAAAACGAATTTCAAGGGCGTAGACATTATTCCGTCGGATATGAACCTTGCGGGCGCCGAAATAGAGCTTATTTCTATTGATGAGCGCGAGCAACAGTTCAAAAAGACCCTGAACCTTGTAAGGAATAATTACGATTACATATTTTTAGACTGTCCCCCATCTTTAGGCCTTATAACCCTTAACGCTTTAACCGCATCCGACACCGTTTTAGTGCCGATTCAGTGCGAATATTTTGCGCTTGAGGGACTTTCTCAGCTAATGGCCACCGTTCGACAGGTAAAAAGGCTTTACAACCCCGTTTTAGAGCTTGAGGGCGTGCTGCTTACTATGTATGACGGCCGACTGAACCTTACTCAGCAGGTTGTAAATGAAATAAAGAAATTCTTTGCAAATAAGCTTTACAAAACGGTTATTCCGCGCGCAGTAAGGCTGTCTGAGGCGCCAAGCTACGGTATGCCCATTCAGTATTATGACCCTCGTTCCAAGGGCGCTGCAGCATATAATGACCTTGCAAAAGAATTCCTAAAAAATAATAGGAGATGAGAAAAATGGCAGTAAAAAAAGGCGGCTTAGGCCGTGGACTCGACTCCCTTTTTAATGAAAATGCTACCGAAACCAGTACGGTCGAGCTTAAAATAATTGATATTGAGCCCAACAAAAACCAGCCACGTAGCGAGTTTGATGAAGAAGCCCTCTCAGCCCTTGCCGACAGTATCTCAAAGCACGGCGTACTGCAGCCTATTGTGGTAAGACCGCTTAAAAACGGTATGTACCAGATAGTTGCCGGCGAGCGCCGCTGGCGAGCAAGCCGCATAGCCGAGCTGGACACCATACCTGCAGTTGTTAAGGAAATGACCGACTCCGAGGTTATGCAGGTGGCCTTAATAGAAAACCTTCAGCGTCAGGACCTAAACCCCGTTGAAGAAGCCAAGGGCTACAAAGCGCTTATGGACGAGCACTTGTTTACGCAAGAGCAGGTTGCCGAGGCGGTAGGAAAATCACGTTCGGCGGTAGCAAATGCGCTGCGACTTTTAAGTTTAACCGACGTAGAGCTAGAAAACCTTAAAAACGGCGCAATTACAGCGGGTCACGCCCGTGCATTGCTTGCTGTTGATGATAAAAAGCTTCGCGCCGCAATGCTTGAAAAAGCCTTAAACGGCGCATCGGTGCGCGAGCTCGAAAATATGGCAAAATTCGGCGCGTTACCCAAAAATAAGACAAAACCCGCCGCAAAAAACAAGTTCTACAGCGAGGTAGAGCTTAGCCTTAAGTCTGAAATTCACCGCAAGGTAAAGGTAGTGCCCACCAAAAACGGCCGCGGAACCCTTACAATAGAGTTCCATTCCGACTCCGACCTTGCCGATATCGCCAACGCACTACAGTCACTTAATAAATAAAACTATAAATAATAATTCTATATATAAAGGAAGAATAAAAATGTTAGACATTAAAAGAGTTAGACAAAACCCCGAAGAAATCAAGCAGGCCGTCAGAAACCGCAACGGCAACTTAGACGCCAAAATCGACGAGCTTTTAGAAATCGATAACCAGCGCCGTGACATAACAGGCAAGGTTGAGGCTATGAAAGCCGAGCAGAATATAGCATCTAAGCAGATTCCTATGTACAAAAAAGAGGGCAAGGACGTAAGCGAGATTATGGCCAGAATGAAGACCCTTTCCGATAATATAAAGGAGCTCGACGCCAAGCTTTCCGAGTGTGATAAGGCTCAGCGTGACATTCTGCTGTCTATCCCCAACGTTCCGCATTCCTCTGTTCCGGTTGGCAATTCCGATGCCGATAACGTAGAAATCCGCCGCAACGGTACCCCCACACAGTTCCCCTACGAGCCTAAGGCTCACTGGGATATCGGCGCAGAGTTAGGCATTTTAGACCCCGAAACCGCTGCAAAGGTAACCGGCACACGCTTCCATTTCTATAAGGGACTGGGCGCCAGACTCGAGCGCGCAGTTATAAACTACTTCCTCGATACCCACACCGAGCACGGCTACACCGAAATCTTACCGCCCTTTATGGCAAACCGCGCATCTATGACCGCTACAGGCCAGTTGCCTAAGTTTGAGGAAGATGCATTCAAGCTTTCCAATAACGAGTATTTCCTTATCCCCACAGCCGAGGTTCCCGTAACCAATATGCACCGCGACGAGATTATCGACGGCAAGCAGATGCCTTTAAAATACTGCGCATATTCGGCATGCTTCAGAGCCGAGGCAGGCTCTGCCGGTAGAGATACCCGCGGACTTATCCGTCAGCATCAGTTTAATAAGGTAGAGCTCGTTAAATTCGCATCTCCCGAGACCTCTTACGACGAGCTTGAAAAGCTCACCAACGATGCAGAGCGCGTTTTAGAGGGACTTGGTCTTCCTTTCAGAGTTGTATGTCTTTGCTCGGGCGACCTAGGCTTTTCTTCGGCTAAAACCTACGATATCGAGGTTTGGATGCCCTCTTATGGCCGCTACGTAGAGATTTCTTCCTGCTCTAACTTTGAGGATTACCAGGCACGCCGCGGCTCTATCCGCTTTAAGAACGATATTAAGGATAAAGCGCAGCTCGCCCACACCCTTAACGGCTCGGGCGTGGCAGTTGGCCGCACAGTAGCCGCTATTCTGGAAAATTACCAGAACCCCGACGGCTCGGTAACTATCCCGGCCGCCCTCGTTAAATATATGGGCTGCGATAAGATTACAAAATAATAACGCAACACCGAAAATAAAATTTGTAGGGGAGGGCCTCAGCGCCCTCCCGTTTTGTTTAGAGCAAATAATATTGTTTGTTCGGTATGTCGTAGGTCTCGGCTCCCGCCTCGGTCGGCGCTTCTGCTTTGCAGAGGTGTCCACCGGACACCCGCGCCGCCATACCCTACGCATTCAATAATATTTGTTGATAAAATGTAGGGGCGGGTCTCCGTGCCCGCCCGCTTATACTCCGCACAATACAACATTTCCCCACACATTCTGGTATTATGTAAACCACAACCGATTGTGGTGATTTTTTTATATTTTTTCGGCTTTGCTTATATCTTGTAATCGGCCGTTAATTTTTTACCACTCCCCTGCTGAAATTCCCCACTGTTTTCCGATTTGATTTATCAAAAGATATTAAAAATATTGGCAAAACGTAGAAAAAACCTATTTGAATATATGCAAATTGCACAAAGTAAACCAAAATCAAAGAGAAAATGCACAAAATCAAAGACTTAAAACTGGCAAAATAGCCATAAATCTTAAAAAACAAGGTGCTTTTTGGGTCATATTGGCGCATTATAACGCATAAAACCGACTGTTCCCCCTTGAAATTTGTGCAATTTTATGGTAGACTTTAAGAGCCAATAATGAGGCCAATAGCGTGGCCTCACCTTATTAAATAAAAAAGGAGAGAAAATTAATGAAAAAGTTGGCAAAACTTCTTTCGGTTGTTTTGGCTGCACTAATGGTATTTAGCTGCATTCCTACAACCATGGGTGCTTTCGCACTCGAGCCGGTTACAATCTCGGCAGTAGCTAACGATGCATCTGACATCGCAGGCTTTGTTACATACGAGCTTACCGGCACAACACTTGGTGCTGACCTTGGTAAAGCACCTACAACTGCATACTATCAGACACAGTATTGGAACAATACTTCTTGGTCCACATGGTCGGGTATGTATGTAGACGTTGACAATGCTACCATAGCAGGCGCATCTTCTATTGCATTCTGGGTAGACTTCACTGACGTTGCCGATGCTACGGCATTCAGATTCTACTTAGGTACAATAGCAGATAAGACCGCTGACGCTAATGGCGACGGCAATGTAAACTTTAACGACTACAAGGCACAGTTTACAGACGACGTTCTCGCATTAGAGAAAAACGACGTTGTAACCTTAGTAGCAGCTGACGGTACAGTTTCTACAAAGCTCGTTGGTAAAGACGGTACAAACCAGATCGGTACTGCTATCGGCGGCTTTAAGGGCTGGGTAATCGTTCCTATCAATGGCGATACTTCTGCTACCACCGCTAATACACTTAACATTGCAAGAAACGGCTATGTACCTCTTACAGCTGAAGAAATCAGCGCAAAGCTTATCGTAGACGAAATCACATCTGTTTACGACGTTGAAGCTTTCATTCTTGCAAAGCAGGCTGAGCTTACAGACGTTGAAACCGTTGTATTAAACGACGGTTCCGATGCAGCAAAATTAACTGCTGCTAACCAGACAGCTCTTGCAACAAGCACCGCTATGGGTCATACCCTTGCATTACCTACATACACAGCAAACTACTGGACCACTGCTGCTTGGAACACATGGGCAAGCTACACAGTTACCCTTGCAATTCCTGAGGGCGAAGATATTAACGGCTCTGAAGCTGTAGCTATGTGGGTAGACTTTACCAACCTTACAGGTGAAGAAGCTTGGAAAATTGCTGCACTTTACAATGCAGCAGCAGGCACAACCTCTGACGTATTATTAAATACTGCAGACGCTAAGGACGTTATCCTTATCTCCGCAGACGGTACTGTTACAAATAAAGAATATTTCTGGCCCGCACAGAACCAGGGTGTTAACCTTGCAGGCTTTAAGGGCTGGATAATCAACCCCATCAGAAGCGATGCTGATTTATCCAACGTTGATACATTATCTTTCGGCCGTGACGGTTACAGAGAGGTTAATGCTGCAAACGCTGGCAAAGCAGTATATCTTGATGAAGTTATAGCTATCAAAGACCTTAACGCATTTATCTTAAATCAGTCCGCAACATTAGGCGGCGCAGCTGCTGCAACCGTTCTTAACAGCTTTGATAACGTTGCAAACATCACATCTACCTTCGCTTCTACACAGTCTGCTGTTGCAGGTTCGTTAGACGGTAAGGGTCTTAGCTTCAGCACCACACGTAATGGTTCAATGACCATTCCGATTCCTGAAACAAACCTTGCAGATTATGAAGCTATCGGCTTCTACGTAGAAAAAGCAGACGATGCTTACTTTACATTTACTGCT
>JAFSCI010000025.1 GCA_017436815.1 Clostridia bacterium | reverse complement strand
CGAAACGCTTTAAAGCGCTTCGACAAGCCACTTTTTAAGTAGCTTTAGCAAAATTAAATTACAAAATTTAATTTTGCACAACACTCATTGCAATGGTTATGGACAAATTTTTAAAGAAAATTTGTCACAAAATCAAAGATTGTGTGTCGAAACTCAGATGTTTCGACTAACCATAACCATTATAACAAGCCCCGAAAACTCGGGGCTTGTTACAAATAATCAGCCAAAGCATTCAAGCTTGAATTTTTTGGATAGCCCAAGCTTTTAAACTTGAACCAGCCTTAAAGGTCGGTTTTTAGATGTCTTTCGGCTTAAGTCTCACACATAGGCGTTAGCCTTATGTGCTCCACTTCACCAAAATCCATTCAAAAAAGCGTTCCTTTAAGGTCGTAGAATTTTGTGAATAAAGGATTTTTTGATGTGCGAGGCACAAAACGCAGCAAATCCTAACGGATTTGCGAGTATTTTAACAAAGCCACAGCGAAAAATACTTGTTCCAAAATCTGATTCAAGTTTGAATGCTTTGGCTAAGGAAAGCTTTATGAATTTTTTAAACGAACTTGTAAGAAGTGCCGAGAGCGCAAATCTTTCTGAAACCTTATATAACACGCTGAACGTAGTCGGTGGGTTTATTGCGCTTTTCTTTAACTTTTGGTACGGCAAAAAACTGAAAATACCGTTTTTAAAAATTATCGCTCTCACGGTTATACATATAGCCGTGTTACTGGCAACCATGCTGTTTTTGTGTTGGGTAGATACAGGCTTTACGTATTTTGGCACAAAGGAAATATCAAAGGGCTTTATTTACTCAATTCCTACCGCATATTTGTGCTCAAAGGCCTTTAAGGTTAAATACGGAGCGGTGCTGAATATGTTCGCAATAACCCCGCTGTTTGTTCACGCCGTAGCCAGAATGGGTTGTCTTTTTACGGGCTGCTGCTACGGATACCCTTGCGAATGGGGATTTTACAGTATTAGACGAATGTATAATACCTTTCCCGTTCAGATCGTTGAAATTTTATTTTTGACTTTGATGATAATTGTTTTAACCCTTATATCAAAAAAGCAAAAATATGCCCCAAACGGCAGATTAATGCCAATAATGTTAATAACCTATGCTATTTTACGATTTTTAACCGAATTTAAACGTGATAACGAAAAATTATGGGAAAATTTATCGGTAGTTTCCTTGCACTGCATATTTATGCTGGTAGTCGGTGTAATTTTCTACTATGAAATGAAAAGGAGGAACCTGTGTGCAACAAATGAAGAACAAAGCTCTTAAAATATTTTTGAGTTTCATTTTAATAACCGCCGTTTGTGTTTCGCTTTGCGCACCCTTTGCTTTTGCGGCCGAGAGCGGCAAGTGCGGCGATAATATTAAATGGTCGTTTTCAGCAGGTACCCTTATTATAGACGGCAAAGGCGCTATGCAGAATTTTAACGAGGTGCAGTTTGCTCCCTGGAAAGAATTTGCCGATCAGATAAATACCGTGAAAATCTCCAAAGGCGTTACCTCTATTGGCGCGCTTGCTTTTTATGGGTGTACCGCTTTGCAGGCAATTGGTATTCCCGATACGGTCGAAACAATAAATGATAAGGCCTTTTTAGATTGTACGGCGCTGAGATTTGTCGATTTGTCCGATAATTTAAAGGTAATAGGCAAAAGAGCCTTTTATAACTGCGAAAACCTGCAGACACTGGAGCTTCCAAACGGCTTAGAGGTTATATCAGACAAAGCATTTTACCTTTGCCGCTCAATAAAAAGCGTTATTGTTCCAAGCAGCGTAAAGCTTCTAGGCGCTCAGGCCTTCAGCTATTGCGAGCAGCTTATAAGGGCCGAGATTTACGCTCCTATTACCGAGATTCCCGAGTGGTGTTTTTACGGCTGCGAAAATCTGGCCCAAATACATATACCCTCAACCGTAACCGATATTGGCACTTACGCCTTTAAAAACTGTGAAAATCTTTATACCGTCAGCTACTCCGGCAATAAAAACCAGATTAACGATATAAGAAATCAGATAAGTGAGGACCTGCCAAACTTTAAAACGTCGGGTGCGATTTTGCCCGAGGTTTTGCCTGAGCAAACGGTAACCACAAATACTACAAACACCACAACCGGAACTGACAGCGTATTTTCGCAAACCAACACTTCGGTAAAGCAGACCGATAAAATAACCCTCGTTACAACAGTAACCTTTATAAGGAAGGGCTCTGAAATCGGTAGCTGCAAGGTGCATTTTGATTTAACCGTAAACGGTGATGACGCCTGGGGCGAGGCAATAGCCGCCGTAACAAGCGAGCTTTCACAAATAAGTACCTCTTATTCGCTTAGCGGTACGTTTGATTCTATAAGCCTTACGCTTTTCCTAAAAAACACAAGCTCGGTAAACAGTGACTTTTTGCAGGAGCTTTCCCGCAGAAGAATAACCGTAGAGGTTGTAGCGCCCACGGGCAATATATGGAACGTTGAGCTTGACCCCACAAATCCCGATGAAATAGAAAAGGACGTAGATATCTCTCACACCGTAACCGAGGCTCCAAAGAAAACCAACGATAAGCTCGGTGTAGAGCATTCTTACCAGGTTGAGTTTGATAAATCCTCAGATCTTAACACCAACGTTGTTATACCGTTACCTAAAGAGGTTGCCAACACCAACGCATTTTTGTATCAGCAGGGCGCTTTCGGTAAGCTTGAGAGAATTCAGGCAACCGTGGTAGACAGCAAGGGTAATGCGCATTTTTATCTTTCATCAATAGAGAAAAACTCAAAATACATTATAGGCATAAACGTTCCGGGGGAAGACACCTCTGACATAATGGTGCCCGAATACTCTAAAGAGCTTTTAAGCGCGGTTGCAAGACTCGAGAAAATCGACTATGCTCAGTCTCAGCCAAGAACAATGTTCGGCTTTACCGTAATGCAGCTCATTTTGGTCGTTTTGGGTCTGTTACTGTTTATCTCGGTTATCATCGGTATCTCAATGTATCAGATGAATAAAAATAAAATGCAAAGACTTTATAATTCCAAAAAATAATTAGAAGACAAGAAATTTGCCGATATATTGTGTAAATTTCTTGTTTTTTTGTCATCAAAATACTTGATATGTGTTTTTGGGTGTGGTAAAATGCTTTTAAAGGAGATGATCTTTATGAAAAAATTATTAAGCTTATTGTTAGTTGGCGTTATGCTTGTGAGCCTTTGCGGCTGTTTTAGTGAGCCCGAAGACGTTCGTGGTGATATAACCGCAAACACCACAACCTCCGCTACCACAAGTACAAACGAATTTTCACTTGGTAAGACTGCAAACAACGTTTATGAAAATAAATTCTTAGGTCTTAGCTGCACGTTACCGTCGGACTGGACCTTTGCTACCGATGATGAGATTTTAGAACTCAACAGTATGGTTGCCGGCACTATTGATGAAGATATTGCTTCCCGCATAAAAGAGGCCAATATTATTTACGATATGCAGGCTGCAAACTCTACCACAGGTAGCAGTATGAACATAAATTTAGAAAAATTGAGTCTTGTTCAGGTTGCAACACTTGATATTAAGCAGACACTCGAAGCGCAAATTTCTCAAATCGAAACCGCATACGCAAATATGGGTTATACAAATACCGTATGTACATACAAGAAAGTAACCGTTGACGGTAAATCTTTAGATGCTTTAGAGATTTCGGCAAAAATTCAAGGTGTTGATTTTTACGCCGTAGCCTTTGCTTTCGCAAAAGAGAATTATCTTGCAAACGTAACTGTTTGCTCACTTGTAGATAACACAATCGATACCCTCTTAGGTTATTTCGATTTTGCATAAAATAAGGCAAAAACTATTTCGGCAACACCGGTTGGAATTGTCGGCATAGTATAGGCTTGTAAAAGGGAAGAACAACCCAAATAAAACAGTATAACAAATAATAAAAACATCCTCCTGTAACATACTGCAGGAGGATGTTTTTTACCTTGAATAACTTGTCGAAATAAGGTATAATATGTAGGATATATCTAAAAGGAGGTGCGCGAATGTCTGTACTGCAAAAGCAAACAAAACAAAAACTTTATATTGCGCTTGGTCTTGTGGTTTTTGCCTTGTTGCTTATGCTGTTTATGTTCTCGGGCAATAATTTCGATTTGTTAATGAACATCTTAAAAAACGATCTCACCCAAGAACAACTGCGTGATAAGCTTAACGATTTCGGCTGGCGGGGTTATATAACCGTTACCGTGCTTGCCGTTTTGCAGATATTGTGCGCTTTTCTACCTGCCGAGCCCGTTCAGGTTCTTGCGGGAATAACATTTGGTTTTTATATAGGCTTTTTGTGTTGTATTATAGGTGTGTTTATAGGCAACACCGTCATTTTCCTGCTGCACAAAAGCTTTGGAAACAAGCTTAGCGGATATTTTGTTAAAAAGCTGAGGCTTGACCTTAACAAAATCGCAAAATCAAAAAAGTGCGTTTTAATTATTTTTATACTTTACTTTTTGCCTGCCATTTCTTACGGTATGATCTGCTTTTTTGCCGCCAGTACTCGTATGCGCTATAAGCGTTTTTTATTGGTTACTATGCTTGGCGCTCTGCCGTCGGTGTGCATAGGCGTAGGACTCGGCCATATGGCAATTGCAAGTAATTATATAATATCTATAGTTGTTTTTGCCGTTTTGATTTTGTTACTTATTTTAATGTTTATTTTTCGCGAGCGCTTGTTTGAGGCCGTTAATGCTTTTGCAGAGAAAAACTCAAAATCTGAGCCGAACAAGGTGCGCAAAGTAAACGGCTTTGTTATGGGCGTTTTGTACGTTGTTTTCCGCATCTATTATTTGCTTTGCGGAGTACACATAAAGCCGACCAATAAGGTTGGGAAAATAGAAAGCCCGTCTATAGTGCTTTGTAACCACGGCTCGTTTATAGACTTTATATTTGCCGCCGCCCTAATCAAACGCTTCAAACCACACTTTATAATTGCAAGACTTTATTTTTACGATAAACGTCTGCGCGCTTTACTAAGGCTTGTGGGCGGCTTCCCCAAAAGTATGTTTGCGGCAGATATTGAAAGCACAAAAAACTGCCTTAGCGTCTTAAAAAACGGCGAGGTCCTTGCTATGATGCCCGAGGCCAGACTCTCTACAACGGGTCGCTTTGAGGATATTCAGGATAGTACCTATTCGTTTATTAAAAAGGCGGGCGTAAACGTTTACACCATAAAATTCGGCGGAGATTATTTTGCCGATCCAAAATGGGGCAGAGGCTTCAGACGTGGCGCAGTGGTCGAAGCCGAGCTCGATATTCTGTTTACTGCCCATCAGGTTCAACAGATGTCCACAGGTGATATAAAGGCGGGAGTAGAGCAGCGACTTGATTATAACGAGTTCGAGTGGCTCAAAGACCGCCCGAATATAAAATACCGCTCACCCCGTATAGCCGAGGGGCTGGAGAACATTTTAACCCTTTGCCCGAAATGCAACTCAAAGTATACCATTGTTACCAAAAAAGATACCGTTTGTTGCGAGAAGTGTGGAAAACTGACCTCGCTCGATAACCGCTATGCCTTTACGGGTGACTTTAGGTTTAAAAATTTAACCGAGTGGTACGACTGGCAAAAAAATCAGTTAGAGCAACAAATTATTGCCGATGAAAATTACAGTCTTACATCAAACGTAAAATTAAGACTACCAAGTAACGGTAACGGTCTTACCCGTGCGGCAGGGCAGGGTGTTTGTACTCTCGGCCGCAACGGCCTTACATACTGCGGCACTAAAGATGGAGAGCCGTATGAGGTTAATTTCCCGCTTGAGCGTGTTTACCGTCTGCTTTTTGGCGCAGGTGAGAATTTTGAAATCTATAACGGCAGCGAGATTTTATATTTCGTGCCCGATGAGAAACGCTCCTGCGTAGACTGGTATATGGCTTCGATGATTTTGTATGACACCACTTTTGATGAATAACCAATGTATTCAGGTTTTTAAGGAGAAATTCTTATGATTACCAAGGAAAAACCGCAGGTTCGAGTAAAAGAAAAAGAGGAGTCGTTCTCGGGCATAAGCATACGCTCGTTTTTGGGCGTTTTCGTTATGCTTTTTGCGATACTCATTTTCTGCGGCTCGCTTTCGTATTTTATACCGCAGGGAGCGTATCAGCGTGTTGACGATAAAATTTTGCTGGATACATATACGTCGGGTGACGTAAAGGGAATATCGTTTTTAAAGGTCTTTACCGCTCCGATAAGAGTATTCGCCTCATCCGATGCGCTTACGATTATTATGATAAGCGTATTCTTGCTTGTTATGAACGGAATATTCAATATACTCGAGAAAACCGGCGGAATTAAGGTTTTTATAGTAAGTATTATGAACCGCCTGCGTGATAAAGGCGGTCCGGTGGTTTGCATAAGCGTTTTAATATTTATGCTTTTTGGCAGCTTGTTCGGTATGTTTGAGGAGTTAGTTACCCTCTTACCGCTTATAGTTGTCTTTATGCTCAGTATGAAAATGGACACTATGGTAGGCCTCGGAGCCTGTCTTATGGCGGCCTGCTTTGGCTTTTCCACCGCTATTACAAATCCGTTCTCTGTAGGCACGGCCGCACAGTATGCCAACATTCCCGCTTCATCGGGCGTGTGGCTCAGAATAGTTTTCTTTGTAATTGTATATTTGGTTTTGTGCGCATTTTTAATGATATATCTTAAAAAAATAGAGCTCAACCCCGCATACTCGCCAACCTATGAGCTGGATTTAAAAAAGCGTGAGAACCTAAAAATAGAGCAGGATTTTGACTCTGCGCAAAAGCAAAAGGTCTTTCGTGTTTACGCTGCATTTTTTGCAATTCAGGGAGTTGTGCTTTTTGCCATTGCCTTTATACGCTCAATTTCGGGCTTTGCAATTCCCATTCTTGCCGCAAGCTTTTTAATTTCGGGAATTATCTCGGGCGTAATAGTTACAAAGAAATTCGGCAAGACAATCAAATGCTTTATAAACGGCGCCACAGCTATGCTGCCCGCAGTTGCGCTGATTGCAATTGCATCATCGGTAAAGCTTGTAATGGACGAGAGCGGTATTATAGATACCGTAACGCACTTTATACTTAATATGCTTGTCGGTAAGGGCAAGTTTGTAACCATACTTTTGATATATGCGCTTATACTCTTTTTACAGCTGTTTATAGGCTCGGCATCGGCAAAGATTTTCTTGGTAATGCCAATTGTTCTGTCGGTTACAAACGCGCTCGGAATATCGCCTCAGCTGGTTATTTTAACCTACTGTATGGCCGACGGCTTTACCGACGTTATTTTACCCACCAACCCCGTGCTGCTTATAGGACTTTCTATGGCCAAGGTTTCGTATTTAAAATGGCTTAAATGGACCTGGAAGCTGCAGCTTTTACTGTTTGTTATATCGGTATTGGTTTTGCTTTTCGGTGTGGCAATAGGTTATTAAAATTAAAAGAATAAAATAAAACGAGCACTGTTTTATGAACAGTGCTCGTTTGCTTTTGTATTATATTTTATAAGCCTTTTGCGCGGGAACCGCCAATACCGTTCCGTTTGCTGCAGAGGTTATGCCAAAGTCCTTGTTTACGGCCTCCATAATCTGCGCGCTTTTGCTTGCAGGGGTTAAAATAAGTATTATTTCACGCTCGCCGTCTACCTTGGTGCCGACAAATTCAGCAAGCTGCTCGCTGTCGGCAAGGCGTCCTTTAATAACCGTTCCGCCCGTTGCACCTGCGTGTCGCGCAGAACGCATAACCTCTTCGGTGTAGCCTTCGTTTACCGATATAATAATTAAATCATTAAGATGCTCGTTTTTCATATCGTCGACTCCTTTGTCTTTGGGTTTGTCGGTGTTGAAACTCAGTATTTCGCAAAGCACTCGGCTTGCGGCGCAAACGTCAAGCGCTATCATAAGTCCGCCGTATTTTGTGTGCTCGGAAAAAATTGCGCCCATATTGGAAAGCAGCTCCCTTACCGAGTCCTCAGCGCCCATACTTATTACAACGTCCTTGTCTTTACTGCCAAGACCGAATATGTCCATAAGCTCACTTGGCGCCGTACCAAAGCCTACGGTCTGCAGATTTATGCGAATGTTGTTATTTTGCAATTCTTTAATAAGCTTTTTGCCCTTATCAAGCTCGACTATAGACAAAAGCATCATAATTTTCTTACTCATGCGTTTTGCCCCTCTCTGTTAAAGAATACGATGTCGTCCTCTACCATACTTATTTCAAGATGCAGCTTCTTTATTGTTCTGGCTCTGGTTCTTCTCTCATACAGACCTAAAATCTGAATGGTAATAAGCGGAGCCATAGCAATCAGAGCAACTATACCGAATGCATCGGTCATTACGTTAGAGCCTATAGCCTCGCACGCGCCCATAGCTAAGGGGAGCATAAATGTAGATGTCATAGGACCGCTTGCAACACCGCCCGAGTCAAAAGCGATGCCGGTGTAAATGCTTGGTACAAAGTAGCTTATAATGAGCGATACCGCATAGCCCACAATTAAAAACGGCATCAGCGGAATACCTGTCAGTACCCTTAACATAGCAATACCAACCGCAACGGCCACGCCTATAGACAGTGCCAGAGCAACGGATTTTTGCGATATCGCGCCGTTGGTAATCTCACTGACCTGTCTTTTGAGCGAGTGTACCGCAGGCTCGGCCAAAACCACAAAGTAGCCCATAAGCATACCGATGGGAATGAGTAAAAACTTAAACGAGCTGCTTGCAATTGTTGCGCCTATAAGTCTGCCCGCAGGCATAAAGCCAACGTTGGCGCCCGTTAAAAACAGAACAAGACCAATGTAGGTGTATATAAAGCCTATAATCATTCTGTAAACGCTATGTAGGTGATAACGCCTTGATATAAGCTGGAATATAACAAAGAGCAAAACAATGGGCACAAAGGCCAAAGCTACCTCTTTTGCATATTCGGGCAGAGCGTGCGCAAACTGTTTAAATGCCTGGGTCGTGGTAAGGACCTCACTGATCTGGAACACGCTTGTTGCGGGTTGCGGCTTATAAAAAATACTGAGCAGCAGTACCGATAAAATAGGTCCTACACTGCACAAAGCGACCAAACCGAAGCTCAGCCCTCCCGAGTGATTGTTTTTCTTGCTTGCCGCCAAGCCTGCGCCAAGCGCCATTATAAAGGGCACTGTAATAGGACCCGTAGTAACACCGCCCGAATCGAATGCAGTGGGAATAAAATCTTTAGGGGCAAAGAACGAAACGCCAATAATAAGCGCATAAAAAATTACGAGCAGAGTCCTTAAAGAAAGACCTTTTTTGCTTCTTATAAAGGTAATGCTTAAAAACAAACCGACACCAAGTCCCACGCAGTTTATCAAAATAGAGTTTGGAATTGTGGGTACCTGCTCGGCCAAAACCTGTAAATCGGGCTCGGATACCGTAATAATAAACCCAAGCACAAAGCAGATAATAAGGGGTATAAAAAATTTGTTGCTTTTGTTTAACGATTTACCTATGCCGTCCCCCAGTGGCTCCATAGAAATTGCAGAGCCAACCGTAAAAAAGCTGATGCCGACAACCAGTAAAATTGTTCCGAACAAAAACAACACCAAAACACCCGTGGCAAGAGCAACACAGGTGACCGATAATAACAAAACGATAACCGCTATGGGTAAAACCGATGACAGCGATTCTTTAATTGATGCAAAAATATGCGCCATAAGAATACTCCTGATAATAGCTTTTTATACCAAGCTATAAGTTTATATAATTGTACCATATATTAAATTTTATTGCAACCGCATATAAATTAGTATACAGTTTTATTTCTTCCAAAAGAGTCATTTCTTGACATATTTTGTCTGGTCGAGTATAATTATTGTATCAATTTTAGGGGGCTGATTTTATGTTAGGTACAATTAGTATTAACACAACAACATTCTTTACGGTAATGGGTATACTTATCGGTATTGCAGCAACAGTTCTGCTTTACATATTTGTTTTGCCCGAAAACAAACGTGAAAAATTACCGAAAATTTTAAAGGTTCTTCACGACATTTTTAATATGAAGCAGCTTTGGTTAGAAACCTTCCTTCGCGGCTTATACGTATTATCAAGCACGTTGTGCATAACTGTGGGTGCGTGTATGCTGTTCAGCTTTAGCATTTATGATTCCGGCCGTTATTCTTACTCGCACTGGTACGGCGGCTACGGCATACTTTTGGCAATTTTAGGCCCGGTAGTTTTACGCATAGTCTTTGAAGGCTTAATGATGTTTATTTTACTTGTTAAAAACACAATTCAAATAAACAACAAGCTAAAGGCAGATGCAGAGCAGCCTAAGGAAGAAAATGCTGCAACCGAAGAGCCTCAGGAATAATTAAACACAAAAATATAACAGAGAGATACTTCTTTGCGGAGTATCTCCCTGTTTTTTGTACTGATTGGCCGTTTTTTAAAAAATAACTGTTTTGTTATATACTCTTTTAAAAAAGTGTGTTAAAATATAAAAAACTGTTCCTAAAGGGAGAAAACTATGAAATCTAAAATTTTGGTTGTAGGCTCTATAAATATGGATTTAACCGTAACGGCTTCTCGCTTTTGCGGCGCAGGGGAGACTGTGTTTGGAAACACCTTTTCTACCGCACAGGGCGGTAAAGGCGCAAATCAGGCTATTCAGGCGGCTCGCTTAGGAGCTCGGGTCGATATGCTCGGCAAGGTCGGTAACGATGATTTTGGCAAAAGCGTAACCGCTACCATAAGCGCAAGCGGCGTTAACACACAGTATATTTTGGTGTCCGATACTGCCCCTACGGGCATTGCCGATATTCAGATTCAAAAAAATAATTCCGGCACCGAAAACCGTATAACCATAGTGACGGGCGCTAATTTTGATATTACCCTTAACGACGTGGCCTTTTTAGAAGAAAAAATAAGAGAGTACAGTATGGTAATTTTGCAGCACGAAATACCAATGGAAATTAACTGCCGCGTTGCAGAATATGCCGCAAAGTATAACGTCCCCGTAATGCTAAACCCCGCCCCGTCGGCCAAAGTACCAAGCGAACTTATATCGTGCCTTACCTATATTTCTCCTAACGAGCACGAGGCAAAGGATATTGTTGGAATTGCGCCTGATGATGAGAGCGGCATAAACAACACTATAAAAGCCCTTCATAATATGGGCGTTAAAAACGTAATTATAACCCTTGGTAAAGAGGGCTGCGCTTTTTCAGACTCACAAACCATTATACGCTCAAAGAGTGTCAATATGGGTTCTGTTGTAGATCCCACCGCCGCAGGTGATAGCTTTATAGGCGCATTTTGCACCGCCGTTTCGGCAGGTATTGACTATAAAAAAGCGCTTATATTTGCAAACTGCACCGCAGGCATAACCGTAACCCGCAAGGGCGCAGGAGTAAGCCTGCCTACCTTAGATGAGGTTCTTGCGGCTATGGAGCAAAGAGGAATAGATACAAAAGAATATAAAGAAAAGCTGTAATATTATAAAACCCGCTTGATATCAAGCGGGTTTTATCTACTTATCGTTGAAAACGAAAAAATACCTTGAATAAAGTTTTAGGTTATGTTACATTAAAATCAGATATATGTAAATATTACTCAAGGAGTACGATTTATGTTTTATAAGCAGAACAAAAACAAGGCTTTAGAACTCGAACTTTTCAAAAATCCGACCTGCGAATACCGTGGCACACCGTTTTGGTCGTGGAACACAAAGCTTAATGATCGGATGCTCTTAAAACAAATAGAGTATTTTAAGGATATGGGTATGGGCGGCTTTTATATGCACGTTCGCACAGGTATGGAAACGGCATATTTGAGCGATGAATTTATGCATTTTGTAAAGCTTTGTAATAACAAGGCAAAAGAGCTTGGTATGTACTGCTGGCTTTATGATGAGGACCGTTGGTCCTCGGGCTCGGCAGGCGGTCAGGTTTCTAAGGACTTTAAGCTCAGAGCACGCTTTTTAATGCTCACGCAGGATAATTTTCTAGAGCGTAACGACTTCTTTGCAAATTATGAGGAGTTCTGCCGCCTTGCCGATGAGGGCAAGCGTCCGCACGGCTATTTTATGGCTAAATACGGCATAAAGCTCGATTCCGACGGTTTTCTTGCAGAATATAAGCAAATCGGCCTGGATGAGCAGTACGAGGGCGATATTTGGTATGCCTTTATGTATGCTCACGATAGCTGCGGCTGGTACAACGGCGAGTCTTACATAGACACTTTAAATAAGGCGGCGGTAGAAAAATTCCGCGATACCACACACGAAGCCTATTTTAAAAACGTGGGCGAGGATTTCGGCAAAAGCATTCACGCAATATTTACCGATGAGCCTCAGGTTTCACGCCGCTCGTATCTTGAAAACTCAACCGATAAAAATGCGGTAATTCTGGCATTTACCGATGATTTTGATGCCACCTATAAAGCCGCTTACGGCGACAGCATTTTAGAAAAGCTGCCCGAGCTTGTATGGGAAAAGCAAAACAACGGCTGCGCCAAAACCCGCTACAATTATATGGACCACTTAAGCCACCGTTTTTCCACCTCGTTTGCAGGTACTTTAGGAGAATGGTGTGATGCTCACAATATTGCCCTTGCGGGTCATATGATGGAAGAGCCGACCCTTCACTCGCAGTCAGATTCTTTGGGCGAGGCAATGCGCAATTACCGCAGCTTTAAAATACCGGGTATCGATATGCTGTGCGACAGAATGGAGTACACCACCGCAAAGCAGGTAAACTCTGCGGTTCGTCAGTATGGCCGAGAGGCTATGATCTCTGAACTGTACGGCGTTACCGGTTGGGATTACGGCTTTAACGGTCACAAACGTCAGGGCGATTGGCAGGCGGCTTTGGGTGTAACGTTAAGAGTACATCATTTAGCATGGGCATCAATGCGAGGTGAAGCTAAACGAGATTACCCTGCATCTATTTTTTATCAGTCACCGTGGTATAAGCAGTATAACTTTATAGAGGACCACTTTGCGCGTCTTAATACCGCTTTAACACGTGGTACAGCACAGGTAAGAGTCGGCGTTATACACCCGATTGAAAGCTTTTGGATGTATTGCGGCCCTAACGATAAAACGGGCGCTATCAGAAACGAGCTTGACTGGCGCTTTACTACTCTTACCGAGGTTCTTTGCAACAGCGGTATAGATTTTGACTTTATTGCAGAGTCGCTTTTGCCCGAATTATGTGAGAAGGGTACTAACCCCTTAAAAGTCGGCAAATGCACATACGACTGCGTTGTCGTACCCGGCGTTAAAACTCTGCGCCGCACAACTCTGGAAAGACTTATTGAGTTTAAAAATGCGGGTGGTAAGGTTATACTTATGGGTGATGCACCCGAATATATAGACGCTAACGCTTGCGCCGACGGCATTACTGCCGCAAAGGACTGGACAAAGATAGAAAACGATAATAATGCGGTTATTGATGCATTAGAGGAATACCGCTTTGTTGAGTTTTTCAGTCTAGATAAAAACGCAAGAGAAAACACAATAGTGCATCAGGTAAGACTTGACGGCGATGATAGGTGGCTGTTCTTCTGCCACGGCAACGATATTTCCAAAACCGAGGGCTTTGACCCGTCTTACGCAATACCGCTTAAGGTTACTTTAAACGGCGAGTTTGAGGTACTGGAGTACGATACTTTAACCGGCAACGTTTACACTCCCGAATACACCCATAAAAACGGCAAAACCGTAATTTTACGCAAAATGTTTGCGCAGGACAGCACGTTGCTCAAACTCAGCGCAAAATCGGTTAAACCCACTCTGCCCGCAAAGCCACAGATTAAACTTGACGGCGATGCTACTGAGATTAACGGCAGTGTAGAGTACACACTCGACGAGCCAAATGCCATACTTTTGGATATGGCGCAGTATGCCTTCGATAATGATGATTACTCGGCCAAAAAGGTAGACTCAATTATAATTTCTGATATGGGCAGAAATATGTTCTATGCAAAATTTGGTGACCAGTCTACCGTTCAGCCCTGGGTACCTGAACCCGAAGAACTTAAAAACGATAAGGGCCATATTCTAAAGCGCCGCTTTACCTTTAATTCCAATATTGAGCTTATTGGCGCAAAGCTTGCCTTAGAAGAGGCCGAGAGTGCAAAAATAAGCATAAACGGCAAACCTATAGAGGTAGAAATCGACGGCTACTACGTAGATGAATCTATTAAAACTGTTAAACTGCCAAACATTCCCGCAGGCGAGGTTGTTGTAGAAATTGAGATACCGTTTTACTTGCGTGGTCGCAGTGAGTGGTGCTACGTTTTAGGTGACTTTGGCGTAAAGGTAGAAAACGAAAAGGTTACGGCTGTGTCCAGAGCAAGCACGCTTGAATTTTGCAGCATTACTAACCAGACTTTGCCTTTTTATACGGGTAATATTACTTACCACACCACAGTAACACTCGAGTCTGACGGCGAGCGCACCATACAGACCAAGGGCTTTGGCGGCGCGCTTATAAAAGTAAGCGTAGACGGTAAAGAAGCAGGCATTATAGCCACCGCGCCGTATGCCTTGCCGCTTGGAAAATTAGAAAAAGGCGGGCATAAAATAGACATAACCGTTTTCGGCACACGCTACAACGGTTTTGGCCCGCTTCATAACTCTAACGATAACTTCGGTTGGTGGGGCCCAGAATCATGGCGCATACATAACACTGATATGTGGACAAATAACTACAATCTCCACGCCGCCGGCTTAACCCAAGCCCCCGTAATATATTAAAAGAAAGCCGACGAGTTTTTACTCGTCGGCTTTCTTTATACTATTACGTTTTGTTTTTCGCCATTTTTAAAGGCATCAAGATTAGAGTAAACTATGTTTACAAGTCTTTTTCTTGTTGTAAGCGGTGACCACGCCGAGTGGGGAGTAATGCTTATATTCTTAGCCGTAAATAACGGGCAATTTTCATCCATCGGCTCCTTGCATAAAACGTCTACCGCAGCAGCGGCAATAATGTCGTTATCGAGCGCAAACTTTAAATCATCCTCGTTAACAACGGGGCCGCGCGCCGTATTTATAAATAAGGCCGATTTTTTGCATTTTTTAAAGGCCTCAATATTAAACATTCCCTGAGTTTGCTCGTTTAACGGGCAGTGAACCGAGATTATGTCGGACTCTTTTAAAAGGGTGTCAAGATCTACAAACTCCACGTCACTGCAATCTTTTTTTGTGCGGGTATAGGTAAGCACCCTCATACCAAAGGCGTTGGCGATTTTTGCAACACCCATTCCTATAGAGCCAAAGCCAACAATTCCTATTGTTTTGCCTGCAATTTCGTCTGAGCTGTAAACAATAGGGGAGAACGAGCGGCTTGTTTTCCACTCACCGCGCTTGCAAAATGAGGTATACTCGGTTATTTTCGAAAAATAGTTTAAAATAAGACCAAAGGTGTGCTGAATAACTGCATCGTTCGAGTAACTACCCGCGTTACAAACACGAATACCAAGCTCCTTTGCGGCGGATATGTCTATATTGTTATATCCGGTTGCAAAAAGACCTATATATTTTAAGCTTTTGCACTGCTGCAAAATTTCTTTGGTGAACACGCACTTGTTACAAAGAACTGCATCGGCATCCTTTACACGATCTAAAAGCTCGTCGGGTGCGGTGAAGTCGTAATAGGTAACATCACCTAAATTTTCGAAAACGGTCAAATCAATATCGTTGGCCGAAACGGTGGCGGCCTCGGTTATAACTATTCGCATTTTTTCTGCACCTTTTTCTTTGTTCCGTCGGGGTTTAAGATGTACGTGTTGTTGAGCTGAACCTCTAAAGAGCGCTTGTAAGAGTCTATATATTCGCGCCTTAATGCCTGTTGCTCTGCCTTTTCTTCTTCGCTAAGCCCCTCGGTTTTGGATTTTCGTGCCAAAAAGTTTATTCTGTCAATTTTTTTCTGTTCCATTTTTACCTCTTATTATAAGTTGTTAAAATAAGTATATCACATTATTTATAAATTTACAAACCATATATTTTTATATTCTTGACAAATATGCAAAAATGGAGTTTAATATATAAGAATATATGTATATTTTTTTAAGGAGTGTTCTTATGGCAGTTTTAGTAACAGGCGGTGCGGGCTATATTGGTAGTCACACCTGTATTTGTATGTTAGAGGCAGGCAAAGACGTTATAGTTATAGACAATCTTGACAACTCTAATGAAGAATCTTTGAACAGGGTAGAAAAAATAACCGGCAAAAAGGTAAAGTTCTACCGTGACGACGTACGTGACAAGGCCGCTTTACGTAAAATTTTCACCGAAAATAATATAGAAGCCGTTATTCACTTTGCAGGACTCAAAGCAGTAGGCGAGTCGGCAAAAATTCCGGTAGAGTATTACGACAACAACATTATAAGCACCCTTTATTTATTAGAGGTTATGCGCGAGTTTAACGTTAAGAAAATCGTTTTCTCATCCTCTGCAACCGTTTACGGCGTAGCAGAAACAATGCCGTTAGTAGAGGGTATGCCGCTTGGCGCAATTAACCCTTATGGCAGAACAAAGTATTTTATTGAAGAAATGTTAAGAGATTTGTATGCATCAGATAACACCTGGAGCATAGCATTACTTCGTTACTTTAACCCCATTGGCGCGCACGAGAGCGGCCTTATAGGTGAGGACCCGCGCGGTATCCCCAACAACCTTATGCCCTATATTGCGCAGGTTGCGGTTGGCAGACTTGAAAAGCTCAGCGTATTTGGTGATGACTACAAAACCACAGACGGCACAGGTGTAAGAGATTACATACACGTTGTAGATTTAGCCGAAGGTCACGTAAAAGCGGTTGACTGGGCCCTTGCGAATACAGGCTGCGAGCCCTTTAACCTTGGTACAGGCAACGGTACCAGCGTTTTAGAATTAAGAGCCGCATTCGAAAAGGCTTCGGGCGTAAAAATTCCTTACGTTATTGCTCCTCGCCGCCCGGGCGATCCCGATCAGGTTTATGCCGATGCTACAAAGGCCAACACAGTTCTCGGCTGGAAGGCAACCAGGAGCATTGAAAAAATGTGCGAAGATACTTGGCGCTGGCAAAGTAATAATCCGAATGGATATAATAAATAAAAAAACAAAATAAAGGAAATGTTATGATTACGACCAAAAAACAAATTAAAGAGGTCCTAAAAGCAGAAAAAGATTTTTACTTATCTAAGCATTCCAAATTTCAAAGAATTATAACTCTTGACAGCACCTACGTGCTGTACCGTTACATCCGCAATTTAAGAAAGCTCGAGTATTATTACAATAACCGCAAAAACGTATTTAATTTGATAATGTACGTTTTGTGCAGAAGAAAGAGAAATATACTCGGCCGAAAACTCGGAGTCGAAATGCATCCGAACAATTTTGATGCAGGCCTTAAGATCTGGCATACGGGTAATATTATAGTTAATCCTCATGCTAAAATAGGCAAAAACTGTGTTTTACACGGTGATAACTGCATAGGCAACAACGGTAAGGACGATGCCGCCCCCGTACTTGGTGATAACGTAAGACTTGGCGTAGGCGCCAAAGTACTCGGCGACGTTAAGCTTGCCAACAACGTAACCGTAGCGGCGGGCGCAGTTGTAATTCACTCTTGCGAGCAGGAAAACGCTGTTTTAGCCGGAGTTCCTGCAAAGTGCGTTAAAATTGCAGGCGAATAATTTAATAAAAAAATAAAAACCCACCAAAGCGTTGACTTTGGTGGGTTTTATTTTATCTTTGTTTTATATATTTGCAGGTTGCTGCTTCTTGATCTGACTTTTTCTTTTTCCTTTTTTCTCTTCTTTCGTTTTCTGCTACAATAATCTTCATATTGGAATTAAGTATCATAGTAGCAAATATAATTGCATTCCAGAAAAAGCGCTTGTTTGTAGAGTCTAAGAAGAATGCCGGCATTAAGCCTGCGCAAACGAAAATTGCGGGGAAGTAGTATTTGCGTTTGAACGATAAAACGAAAATTCGTACTATCGGAACCATAAATAGAACTGTACCGAAAACACCAACGTCGCAAAGGTTTTGTAAATAGGTGTTGTGAACGGCGTGGTAGTAGTTGTTGTAGCCCCAATAACAGCCCCAACCGCTGCCGAAGAACGGATTAGCATAAAACAGTTCGAGAGCGTTGTTCCATATAGAAATTCTTCCCGAGCCGTCACCGTAAGAAGATGTTGCCAAAAGTCTGCTTAAAGCATCGGGGAAAACGTATCTGAATACAAAGAAGTAGACTATTACGCCACCAACGAGTAAAATACCGAGTCGCTTAAAACGGTCAATAGCTTTTTCCTCTTTGTTAAGCGGAGATACAGCAAACAGTATACAAATGGCTATAAGCGATAAGAAGCCTGCTCTTGATGATGTCTGCAATAACGAGAAAACGTTAAGCACGCATACAACCAGATTGAACAAAATCTGTCGTCTTTCGCATAGCAAGAAGTAAAGCGCAACCGATATACCGAACAGATAGAACGCCGCCATATTGTTGGGGTCGTACTGCGCGCCGAAAAGAGTAAGTACAACACGGCTTTCAACGGCCTGACCCGTTGCACCGCTGACGTATCCGCTCGAGAAAAATATTGTAAGAATTGACATCGAGAAGCTGGCTATTTTGAAAAACTCCAGTATTAAACGAATAGCGGTTTCTTCAAAATTAACAACTGTAAGTACGCAAAACAGGGCAACCATACCAATGTGACCTAAAATTTGCGCGCTTATCATTTTGTTGTAGCCGTTCCACACCCACAGTGCCGACAACATCTTAAAGGCCAGCCACGCTATAATACAATAATGATAATATCGCACCTTAATATATTTGTACTTATAAAGAAGCAAAACTATAAGAGCGAATATCAGATAAATTGTAACCGAACCGATAAGCTTTGTTATATATGCCTCATAAAAACTCAAAAAAGCATATATACCAAACAACACCATCATAAATGTGCTCGGGTAATAGTCGTACAAACGACGGTCGTTTATGGGATTTTCCTTTTTAAAAAGCATAACAGCCTCCGAAAACCAATTAAGAATTTGCTAAATTTTTAAATATTTCTTTCCATCTGTCTACAATGGCCGAGTGTTCAAACTCACCCACGTAATTTTTGCAGTTTTGCGACATCTTTATTCTGAGGTCACGGTCATTCAGAATTTCGCAGATTTTTTCTGCCATACCCTCAGTATCAAACGGCTCTACCAGATATCCGTTTTCACCGTTATGAATAATTTCGTTAGGACCTGTGAATATATCGAACGCAACAAGGGGCAGGTTTTTGCCGAGTCCCTCTAAGAGCACCATCGGGAAGCCCTCGTATCTGGAAGTCATAACAAGTAAGGAGTGCTCGCTGTATAGGTCGTAAATGTTATTTACCTGACCCTCTAAAATGAGTCTGCCGTTAAGACCTGCAGCGTTTATCTGATTTTGTAAATCTTCTTTTTTCTCTCCGCCACCGTATATATGCCAGGTGTGGTCGGGAAATTTGGGTAATACCAAAGCGGCAACCTCTACGGCCTTTTCAAAATATTTCTGATAGGTCAGTCTGCCGACGCTTATAATTTTTTTTGTGTCGGGATTATAGGGTTTTACATTTTCTAAAATTTTGGGGTCAACCGAGTTGTAAACCTGGTCTACCTTTACACCCTTATACTGCTTTTGGTACTCCAGTTTGTCACGCTTGGTAAGGGTAACGACCAAATCGGCCTTTTTTGCTCCGATTTTTCGGTAAATACCCTCAAAAGCGATGTCGCTTGTGGTCATACTGTTGCAGTGCTCCCAGCAAAGACATTTTGCTTTTGTTTTTTTAATTGCCAGAACCGAAATTAAATAGTAAATTACACCGCAAACCACCAAAACGTCGATGTTGTTCTTTTTTATATACTCACGTAGCTTTCTGTGAGTGCCTTTGAGCAAGGCCTTTTTCATATTGCAGTGCTGTTCTAAAAGATAGTCTAATTTAACATCGGGATCAATGCTGTAAAACACGCCTTTTTCACGGCTTGAATAACAAAGCATGTGGACGTTTATGCCTGAATCCTTGCAAAGAGAGTTTGCAAGAGAAATTGCAACTCGTCCTATGCCACCGTTTCTGTGAAGGCTGCCAAGCAAGAAGCAAACGTTCATATTTTAAAACTTCCTCCAGACCATTTTGTTTACAATTCCTGTGTAGCTTTGAATAATCTTTACAACCTTTGTAGATACGTTTTCGTCCACGTAATTAGGTACGTCAAGACCTAAATCACCCTCGGCCTGCATCTTAACGGCAATATCAACGGCCTGTAAAACCTGCTCGGTTGTAATGCTGCCTAAAATGAAGTTGCCCTTATCAATAGCCTCGGGGCGCTCGGTAGAGGTTCTTACACATACTGCGGGGAAGCTTTTAAAGTACGAAGATTCCTCGGGCAGTGTGCCACTGTCAGATACAACACAAAATGCGTTTAACTGTAAGCAGTTGTAGTCCGAAAAGCCAAAGGGCTTTAGTGAGCGAACAAGCGGATGGAACTTAAAGCCACGCTTTTCAATGAATTTTGCGCTTCTGGGGTGGGTGCTGTAAATAATGGGCATATTGTAGGTTTCAGCCATAGCGTTTACAGCGTTCATAAGAGCAAAGAAGTTTTGCTCGTTGTCTATATTTTCTTCTCTGTGAGCCGATAAAAGAATATATCTGCCTTTTTCGAGTCCTAAGGTTTCTAAAACTTTGGAGTTTTTGATTTTTTCAAGGTTTGCCGATAAAACCTCTGCCATAGGCGAGCCCGTAACGTAGGTGCGCTCTTTTGCGGTGCCCTCGTGGTTTAAATAACGTCTTGCGTGCTCAGAGTAGCACAAATTAACGTCGGCAATGTGGTCTACAATACGGCGGTTGGTTTCTTCCGGTAAATTCTCGTCAAAGCAACGGTTGCCCGCTTCCATGTGGAAAATCGGCACTTTAAGTCTTTTTGCCGAAATAGCCGAGAGCGCCGAGTTTGTGTCTCCCAGAATAAGAAGTGCGTCGGGCTTTAACTCGTTTATAAGAGAGTACGATTTTGCAATAATGTTACCTATGGTCTCGCCCAAATCATTGCCAACGGCGTTAAGAAAATGGTCGGGTTGGCGAAGACCTAAATCCTCAAAGAAAATCTGATTAAGCTCGTAATCGTAGTTTTGACCCGTGTGAACTAAAATCTGGTCAAAATACTTGTCGCACTTTTTTATTACCTCGGACAAACGAATTATCTCGGGGCGTGTGCCGATAATTGTCATAAGCTTTAGCTTGCTCATAAAATTCACCTAAACCTTTAAAAAGTATGTGTCGGGGTGCTCGGGGTCGAAGCATTCGTTGCACCACATAAACGTTACCATATCGGTGTCGCCTAAATTTTCTATGTTGTGAGTGTAGCCTGTGGGAATGTCTACAACCTCTATTTTATCACCCGATACGAAATATTCTATAATCTCATCTGAGTCAGGTTTTCTGAACCTGATAACACCCTTGCCCGATACTACAACGAATTTTTCATTCTTTGTGTGATGCCAGTGCTGACCCTTTGTGATGCCGGGCTTTGAAATATTAACCGAAAACTGTCCGTGATGAGCGGTTCTTAAAATTTCAGTAAAGCTTCCGCGCTCGTCACAGTTCATTTTAAGGTTATACGAAAAGCTGTCTTTCGGCAGGTACGATAAATACGTAGCGTAAAGCTTTTTTACAAACGGGTCGGACATAAGCGGTACCGATAAATCTTTTCGGCTTTCCTTAAACGAATACAAAAGCTCTACAATTTCGCCTAACTTTACTTTGTGTACGGGTAAAACGTGGCAGAAGCCGTCATCGAGTAAGGTCGGCTCGCCTTCGAGCGCCGATATAAGTTCTGCTACAACGTCGTCAATGTAAATAAGCTGCATATTAACGCTCGGGTCGTTTACCTTTATGGGCAGATCGTTTGCTATGTTGTTGCAAAAGGTTGCAACCGCGCTGTTGTAGTTGGGTCTGCACCATTTGCCGAAAACGTTTTCAAATCTGTAAACGTAAGCCTTGCTGCCGGTCTGCTCTGAATACTTAAATATTAAATCCTCGCCGGCTTTTTTGCTCTTGCCGTAAGGGTTATCAAGCGCTGCCTGAATAGAAGACGATATCATAACAGGGCAGGTGTTGTTATGCTTTTTTAAGGTGTCTAAAAGCAGGGATGTAAAACCAAAATTACCCTGCATAAACTCGTCCTCGGTCTGAGGGCGGTTAACACCCGCTAAATGAAAAACAAAATCTGCCTTTTTGCAGTAACCGTCTAAAAGTGCGGGGTCGGTGTCAATATCATACTCGAAAATATCGGTATAGCCCTTGTTTTTAAGTTCTATAACAAGATTTTTACCGACAAAACCGTTGCTGCCCGTAACAAGAATGTTCATTAGCGGTTCTCCCATTCTTCAATCTCTTGTCTTATGTATTTAAGCTCTAATAACTTAGCCTTAACCTCTTCAACACTCAGCTGGGCGGTGTTGGAGGAATTGAATTCCGAAAGTGTGCAACGTTCTTTGTTGCCCGAAACAAAATATTTGTCATAATTCAAATCACGGTTGTCGGCCGATACTCTGTAAAAATCACCCATATCGGTAGCCTTGGCGCATTCTTCGTTGGTCAGTAGTGTTTCGTACATTTTTTCACCGTGGCGGATACCTATAACCTTAATTTCATTTTCGGCCTTGAATAACTCTTTTACAGCCTGTGCTAAAACACCGATTGTGCAGGCGGGAGCCTTTTGAACCATAATGTCGCCGCTGTTTGCGTTGGCAAATGCAAATAAAACAAGCTCAACGGCCTCTTCCAAGCTCATAATAAAACGAGTCATATCAGGGTCGGTAACCGTAAGGGGAAGACCGTTCTTTATCTGGTCAATAAACAGCGGAATAACGCTGCCGCGTGAACACATAACGTTGCCGTAACGCGTGCAGCAAATCATGGTTTGGTCCTGACTTACCGTGCGGGCACGGGCGGTTATAACCTTTTCCATCATAGCCTTAGAGGTGCCCATTGCGTTTATTGGGTAGGCGGCCTTGTCGGTAGAAAGACAGATAACCTTTTTAACCCCTGCATCAATAGCAGCGGTAAGAACGTTGTCGGTGCCTATGATGTTTGTCCTGACAGCTTCCATAGGGAAAAACTCGCAAGACGGAACCTGCTTTAGCGCGGCTGCATGGAATATGTAGTCCACACCGTGCATAGCCGAACGAACAGAATCAATATTTCTTACGTCGCCAATGTAAAATTTGATTTTGGAACTTTTCTCAGGGAATTTTGCCTGATACAAATGGCGCATATCATCCTGCTTTTTTTCATCTCTGGAAAAAATTCTGATTTCGCCGATATCAGTATCTAAAAATCTGTCGAGCACGGCGTTACCAAACGAGCCTGTGCCACCTGTAATTAGCAATGTTTTTCCTTTAAACATAAAAATACCTCGCAAAATTTCACAAGTCATAACGGTTATTACGAAAAGACCATAATAACCCACGCTAAAAATTATACCACTAAGCAGCCGTTTGGTCAACCATAAATAATATATAAATATAACAAATAAAAATTTTTGTACAATTTTGTTGAATTTTTTGACAGAATGTGGTATTATAATTTTAACTATGATGCGATAATGCGCTCAATATAAGTTTAGATTTTGTGTAAAGGAAGAGATGCTGTGAAAAAGTTAATCAAAATGCTATCATTGGTATTGGCAGTAGTGCTTGTATTTTCAAGCTTCCCGACAATATTTGTGGGTTCTGCTGCCGTAGCACAAACTACAGAAAGCGGGGAAATAGTTAAGGTTCAGGATATCTTTACCATTTTAAATGACGGTACGGATTTTTCTACTATTTCTTCAAATTCAACCAGCTCTAAAGAGTTTTTGGTAACCGATGCCGTTCCCGACGCAAACGGTTTTGCCTCAAAACTCAACGACTGGACCAAAACGGTATTGGATATTACCACCGACAAGGACTTGTACGGTGTAGAGGCTTACGCCTTTTATGCTGATACAACCCAGTATTACGGCACTGCAAACTCGTTTAATGTAACCGTTACCGCAGACGACCTTGCTGTTGTAGAAACCAACAGACTGTGCGCAGGCGCAAACTATGTAGGAACCTGCTATCTGTACAGTATGGACGGCGTTTTAAAGGGTGTTTATACAAATGCCGTAAACGGTATTTCTATTCCCGCAGGCTTTAAGGGCTACGTAATTTTACCCGTTGTAAGCGAGGACGACTCCTTTAATTACAATAATTTCACTAAATTCTCTTTAAATCGTTCGGGATATCCTGCTTGGGGTACTGATGAGGACGGCAACACTGAAGCGGGCTTAAAGAGTATTATTTTAGATAACGTATCCGCAATTTTTGATTTAGATGCATTCAAAGCACTCAAACCTTATCAGATAGGCAATTTTGAATTTGACACAACATCTTTTGACGATAAAATAGTAACCGAAATTCCCAAAGCTGCCAACACGGTTGACCTTTCCTGGCACGCAATGACCGATGCCGCAAGCTACAAGGCAGTGCTTTACGAACAAACAGAAGGCAACTATTACTACGTAGCCGAGGCCGATGTAACCACAATCTCTGCACAGTTTGCGTCTTTAGTACCGGGTGAGAAGTACGCAGTACAGATTTTGGGACTCGATTCTTCCGGAAACGTTATAGACGCCTCTTACTTAAAGGAGTTTAAAGCGCAGCAAAAGGGCAACTACACAGTAATGAATAACGCGTCGGATATGTCGTATATCTCCACCACACTGGGTGATGGCAAAATAATAAACGATACATCAATTTTCCCCGACGGCACAGGCTTTACAGGTCTTACCAAAAACGGCCAGAGCGTAACCTTTATAAACCAGGGCGGCGCATTTGACCTTGCTCAGTATGATGCTATAGCAGTTTACGTAGATTTTCCCACGGGCGCACCCGCATCACTCTTTTTTACAAACTTAACTGATGACAGCGGTGTTAAAATATCCAATGTTTTAAAAGATAGCAACAAAACCGGTCAGGCATACTGTAATATGTACTTTGTTAACGACGTTACCGGTGCAGTATCCTACCCCGACACAGTAGACTGGGAGGACGGATATTTTGATATAGAAGTAGGCGATTCGGGTTATTTCGTATTCGAACTCAGCGATGACGCATATACCGCTAAAAAACACATAATTAACGAAATTAACATTAACCTTAGCCAGTGGCATTCTAACTCACATGAAGCAAATATGGGTTATCCCGTAAGGTTTGATAATTTAGCATTAATAGAAGATTTAGATGTGTTCGTTTCTTCTGTTACCAAAAATCCGCAGAAATTAGGTTATTCACCCTCTAACACAAGCGCTGTTCCTACCTTAAGCGGACCTAACGAAACAAACGGTCAGGCATATATGAACGTAGTATGGACCGCTATGACGGGAGCCAGAAGCTACAGAATAAACGTTTTCGAAGAAGTAAACGGTAACTTGGTTTACAAAACTACAGCTACCAGCGTTACAAGAAACGTTGATATACCAATAGAATATGGCGAGAATTTATCGGTACAGGTTGTAGGTCTTACAAGCTCGGGTACACCGGCAATAGCAAGCAAGGTAGCATATTTCGATAATACCGTATACGTTCCCGAAATTTTGGGCGCTTCCTTTAACGATGCAGGCGATATCCGCTTTGTAGGTAATACCCCTGCCAAGATTTTATCGAGCTACACAGTTAAGGGCTACGGCGCAGTTATTGCTCCTACAAAGTTCTTAAGCGGTGAATTAACACTTGAGAGTGCGAGCACAATTATCGCAGCCTTCAGCGAAACACCGGCTCTCAGCAGTCAGTTCTATGCAACGGTAAACGGCATAGGTAATAATACAGATTTAGAGCTGGCCGCCAGAGCATATATTACTTATATAGATGAATCGGGCGAAGAGTTTACCGTTTACGGCACAAACACCGTTGTACGTTCGGTAGACTCAATATCCGAAAAAATGGCAACCGCCGTTTTAATGTACTACGATGCAAAGCAGATAGTAGACACGTATAACGACGGCGTAACAAGCTCCAGCACACACTTAGACGTAGAAAATATCTCAAACGAGCAGTTAATAGCCTTTGCAAAAGAAAACCGCAACGCAGTTAAAAAGGCTTACGATTTACTCGTAGCCACAGGAGAAACCGAGTCTAAGTTTAACCAGAGAATAGACTTTGTGTACGTTTACGAAACCGATAATTACACCTACGGAATAGACAGAAACTTTAACGAGGTTATTTCTTATAAGCGTGCCGACGGCACAAACTACGACGTAGTAAACGGCGGCGGCAGATATACACTCGTCGGTACAAATAATTCTACCTCAGAGGATGAAACCGTTTTAAAGAACGCAGGTATAAAGTCGTTTAAGCAAACGGTAGAAAACGGCAAAACAACCCTGACAGTAAAATATCAGACCCGTGGCGTAGCAATACAAAACGGTGAGATGTACACAAAATATACCTTTAACGAAAACGGTATATCGGTAGATGCTCACGTTAAGTATAGCAACTCTAACTATACTTTGTTAAATAGTAAGAGTTATCTCGGCAGAACCTTCCTTAACGAGTTTTCCGATTTAAGAAAAACCTTCCATACCGATTGGATTTATCCCGAAAACGGAGATTATCCGTATAAGTTAACAGACAGCTGGGTAACCATTCACACAATGGATGATGATTCTTACTTCTATACCTTCAACCGTGAGAATACTCCTGACGAAATCTGGGACTTCTACGTAAGATATCCCGAAAGAAATATTCCGCTTTATTTTGAAGATTCAACAAGCGTAGACTATTATGCAGGCTATGACATAGTATTAAGAGAAAACTCCGACAAATTTACTGCCGATAATGAAGCAGTATTCGCATCGAAGGATTCCGACTTTACTGCATTCATAACTCCCGTAACACCAAACGATGATGATACATCTATCTTTGTTGGTAATTCGGTAAATATGGCAATTGACGTTAAGAATATAATCAATACGTCCAATGCGGTAACAACAAGCTACACAGTTTACGATTACTATGGCAACAGAGTAGCCTATAACACCGCAACCGCACAGTTACAGTCGGGCGGCTCTACAAGGTACACCTTCTCGGTTAACGCACCTACAAATCCGTACGGTATTTACTTCGTAAACCTTACCGTTAAGTCGGATAAATACACTCATACCGAGTTCTATACCTTTGCAATGCTAGAGGAATACACCTATAAATACAACCAAACAAGCCCGTTTGGTATAGTTCAGACCCTTAACGAAGATCATACCTCGTTTGACAATACGTGGAGTATTATGAACAAGGTTGGTATTGCCAAGACCAGAAGCGCATTTATATATTCAAGTGATCCGGACCGCAACTTTGAGTTCTTAGAGAAAATGAAGCAAAAGAACATTTACTCTGTGCCCAACGGTGCTATTAAGGAAGACTGGTGGAATACCTACGGCTCTTACCACGACGTAGTAATGTACGGCAACGAAATCAACCTTGATACCATAAACGGCAACAGTACCGTATCTGATAGGTTCGATTTCTATTATGAAACCTACTTTACTCCGTCAAGAACAATTGCCGACCAGTTCGGTAAAATGTTAGCCTTAGGCGGCGTATCGGCAGGTCAGACTGCTTGGTACGACGAGCTTTACAACCGCGGCCTTTGGGACGACTTTGATGCTATAGGCTTACACTCCTACGGTATTCCGTACGCTCCCGATAACGTTAATGTGGTGAACTACGGCTGGAGTGTTGAGGGCGGCTTAAGGCGTACCGTAGCGGCTCAGGAAGCATACGGCGAGAAGATAATTTACCTCGATGAAACAGGTTATCATAATGCGCCCAACCTTCGTAACGTAGAACTCAGAGGTCAGTCAGACTATAATATACGTTGTTATATTTTAGGTACCGCATACGGTTGCTTCTACACCGGTGCATACTGCTTCTTCGACTACTCTAACGGCGGTGAGGGTACCTGCCTTACCGATATGGAATATCACTTTGGTAACTTCTATTATCCTGACTATTACGGCAGAATATTACCCAAGCCTTCGGGTATTTCGTATGCCAATATGACAAGAGCAATAGAAAGTGTTCAGACCCTTGTTGAGAGCAGCAAGTATTCGGGCGGAACACTCAGAGTATTCGAGGCCGATACCGCATTAGACGGCAAGGTATACGTTGCATGGTCTAACTGCGCAAAGCTTAAGAATGACTCTGACTATTCAAGCTACCAGCGTGATCCGTCAATGCCTTGGGAGAACCTGTGGAGAGCAAGTGAAAACTTAACCATTACTACCTCGTCAAAAACAGTTACTGTTTACGATTCTATGGGCAATACAAAGACCTACACCGCATCGAACGGCAAGGTAATAATCCCCATTACAGGTGAAACCGTATTCATTAAAGGCGCATAAAAACTAATTTAAAGCCCTTCTCGTAACTGAGAAGGGCTTTATTGTACCTTGACAAACAACATTAAATATTGTAATATATTAAGGCTAAATTTTAGAAATTTAAATATGCGCCCATAGCTCAGCAGGATAGAGCGTCCGCCTCCTAAGCGGAAGGTCGGGGATTCGAATTCCTTTGGGCGCGCCAAAAAGAGCCGAGAAATCAAGGTTTCTCGGCTCTTTTACTCTTTGTTGCTCACTCATTCAATTGGGTGAGTTTTCTTGTTTTGAGGAAGTAGAACAAACTCAAACTTTTAACATATCCCGATTAGCTGGAAATTAGCAGAAAATCAGCGTTTTGCTAATCGCCTGCTAATCGAATTCTTAGCAAAATTCTGCTAATTTGCTTAAGTCTATGTTACATCCATAGACTTTTTCTCATTTTCTATTGAATTAAAGCAAAAAATGTGGTAAACTAATAATTGCCAAACCAATTGAATATAAAAAATAGGGGCAATTTCTCTTTTTTATAGGGATATTTATACCCTTTTTGCGCATATTCGTATTATGAATTTGATAAAAATGCAAATTCCATCAATACGAATGTGCTTTATTGCCCTTTATATTGAATTGGTTTGGCGACTATCGGAGTTTGCGTTTTTTGTGCGGTTACTTCGGTAGCCGCACTTTTTATTTTTAGGGGGTAAATATGTCTAAAAAGAGAAATGTTCAAAGGCGAGAACGAAACGGTGTTCGTAAGTTTTGGTACATATTCATAATGGTACTACTTGCCATTATCTATTTATGCGGTCAAAACTTTTGTAATTGGGAATGGCTCACAGAGGTTTTCGCAACAACTATTGCCATTATTACCGCTGTTGCTTTTTGGTTGGAGTACAACGAAAACAAGTTACTTAACGAGGCACAGTTTATCACTGATCTAAATGAGCAATTTATTTGCAACGATAAAATGTCAGAAATTGAGTGGGAACTTGAGAAGTTCTACAACAAATATCGTAAAGGTGAGGTTACTGAGGAATATCTTAAGGCGTTCCGTGAAAAGTATGATCTTGAAAACCGCAATCGGCAACACCTTGTAAATTACCTTGTGCATTTGGAGGGTGTCGCTGCATTAGTAAAAAACAAAGTTTTGCATATTGATATGATCGACGACCTAATGTCATATCGTTATTTTATTGCTATGAATAATCCTGTAGTTCAAGAAATAGAACTTCTTAAATATCCCGACTTTTATAAAGGATGTATACAGATTTACCAGAAATGGGTCAATCATATGGAAATTAAGGAAAATGTGAAACCACCTATGTATGATAAAGACAGCAATAATCTTATTAAAAAATTGGAGGACAAAAAACAATGCCTACAGAAAAGAAACT
>JAFSCI010000024.1 GCA_017436815.1 Clostridia bacterium | reverse complement strand
TTTTATTTCTATAATTTTACCGGTTGCGTTGTTTTTGAGTTTGGTTACGGTACAGTCGCCAAGACTTTGGATTTTGCTCAGCTCATAAACGGCAGCGGCAAAAACAAACGGACTTATATTACGCGGAACAAGTCGTTCGATGTTTTTGGGCAAGCGTATATCTGAGTGAGAAAATGTATAACCGCCTTGGCCTAAAATGTTTTTATTTACACAGGTGCACTCTGAGTGTTGCAGATTTATTAAAAAATCGGCATTTTGGGCAGCGGTTAAACTATCGCAAAAAACAGGGGATATCCCAAGCTCGTTTTCGGCCTTTGTTTTTAGGTGCTCGTACTTTTGCTCATTGGTTGTAAAAACGCTTACCTCTTTGAAGTTTTTTAGGAGTATGTATAAAGCATCCGAGTTATCAAAATCGTTGTCTATAACAAAAGCTTTACTGTTTGAAGGATAAATCCTTCCGGCGCAGTTTGCATATATAATTCCCCAAAAGATTTTTGCATAAAACGGGCGGACGTTTTGTGTTGGGTCTATGTTTTGATTTTTGGGCATAATTACAGGAACGTCGCACACGTTTACGGTTTTAAAAACCTTGTCCCAATTTATTTTTTTGCTCCGGTGATTTACGGTTAGCTCGTAATAGTACGAATTGCTGATTTTCATCTTTTTTAAAAGGCACACGGGTCTTTTTGATAAAATTTTACGTATTCCTTTTGGTCTTGTGTACACCGTTTTTACAACTGCAAACATATTATGCACCTCGTTATTTTATATAAGAAATTTTATGCTTAAAATTGTAAAAAAAGACCGCTTTTTCTTGACAAAACGTGGTATTTATTATATGCTTTAGAGTGGGTTTGAGCGTTTTTAAGTTTCTCTTACTCAAAATGGAGGCAAAATTATGAAATTTACAAAAATGCATGGCATAGGTAACGATTATATATATTTCGATTGTACCAAGCAGGAAATTGAAAATCCTAACGAGCTTGCTATAAAACTAAGTGATCGTCATTTTGGCGTAGGCGGTGACGGAATAATACTTATAATGAAGTCCGACGTGGCAGACTTCAGAATGCGTATGTTTAACGCCGATGGCAGCGAGGGTAAAATGTGCGGTAACGGCACACGCTGCATAGGCAAATTTGTTTACGACAAAGGACTGACCGACAAGGAAGAGGTAACACTCGAAACCTTAAGCGGAATTAAGCATTTAAAATTCACAATTGAAAACGGCAAGGTAAGCGCCGTCAGCGTAGATATGGGCAAGGCTATATTAGAGCCCGAGAAAATACCCGTAGCCATTAAGGGAGAAAAAGTAATTGATTACGATTACACCGTTGACGGAGTAGATTATAAAATAAACTGCGTTTCTATGGGTAACCCGCACTGTGTGATATTTACCGAGACACCTGTAGATACGTTAGCCTTAGACGTTATTGGTCCTAAGTTTGAGAAAAATGAAGTATTTCCCGAGTCGGTAAACACTGAGTTTGTAAATATAATTGATTCCAACACCTTAAAGATGCGTGTTTGGGAGCGTGGCAGCGGCGAGACCTTGGCCTGCGGTACGGGTGCTTGCGCCGTAGTTTGCGCTGCGGTAGAAAACGGAATCTGCAAGCGCGATTCTTTGGTTACCGTAAAGCTTCTTGGCGGTGATCTTAAAATTATGTATAAATCTGACGGTACGGTTAATATGACCGGCCCTGCCGAATTCGTTTTTGAAGGAGAATGTTAAAATGAAAATCAATGCTAATTATTTGAATTTAAAGCAAAGTTATTTGTTTGCTCATATAGCAAAAAAAGTGGCAGAATTTTCTGCAGCAAATCCCGATGCAAAAATAATAAAAATGGGTATTGGCGACGTAACACGTCCGCTTTGTTCCGAGGTAGTTTCGGGTCTTATTGAGGCAAGCGAGCAAATGGGTAAGGCCGAAACCTTCAAAGGCTACGGACCCGAGCAGGGTTATGACTTTTTAAAGCAGAGTATAGCCGATTATTATGCAGGTAACGGTGTTCAGCTCGAGCTTGACGAAGTATTTATAAGTGACGGCGCAAAGAGCGATTTAGGTAATATCTTGGATTTGTTTGATGCCGATAACACCGTTTTAATACCAGACCCCGTATATCCTGTATACGTAGACACCAACATTATGGCAGGCAGAAAGGTACTCTTTATGAACGCTAATGAGTCCAACGGCTTTTTACCGCTACCCGATGAAAGCGTAAAGGCCGATATCATTTACATCTGCTCGCCCAATAATCCTACAGGCGCTGTTTACGGCAAGGATGCTCTCAAAAAATGGGTAGATTACGCTCTTAAAAACGCGGCCGTGATTTTATTTGACTCGGCCTATGAGTCGTTTGTTACCGACGCAGAACTTCCCCGCAGCATTTATCAGATTGAGGGTGCTAAAAAGTGCGCAATTGAGTTTTGCTCGTTCTCTAAAACTGCAGGCTTTACAGGTACAAGATGCGGTTATACAATTGTACCCAATGCGCTTGTCAGCGGTGAGGTTTCGCTAAATAAATTATGGCTCAGACGTCAGACCACAAAGTTTAACGGCGTTCCTTACGTGGTTCAGTATGCAGCCGCAAAGGTATTCACAAAAGAGGGTAAGGCTCAGATAAACGAAAACTTAGCCTACTACCGTGAAAACGCAAAAATCATTACTGATACACTCGATAAACTCGGTATCTGGTATACAGGCGGCAAGCATTCTCCGTACGTTTGGCTTAAATGCCCTAACGGTATGAGCTCTTGGGAGTTTTTCGATTTCTTACTTGAAAAAGGTAATATTGTAGGTACTCCCGGCGAGGGCTTTGGTCAAAACGGCGAAGGCTTCTTCAGACTTACCGCATTCTCTACAAAGGAAAACACACTCGAGGCTATGGAAAGGCTCACAAAAATACTCGGATAACGGCATTTATGTCTAAAATCAAAGAAATAATGTCTTAATTGACATTTACATTCGATTAAAACTATTTTATAATGGTAAAAGGACTTTAAAATTAATATTGCAATAAAA
>JAFSCI010000023.1 GCA_017436815.1 Clostridia bacterium | reverse complement strand
ACTATTTTGTGTGTTTTGATAAATATTATTCACTTTTTAAAGATTATGTAAACTGCATTTATGTAATTTGCACAAATTTTTACCTAAATTTAAGTTAAAGTGGTACTTGAAATAATTGTAAGAATAAGGTATTATATATATGTAAATAATATTCAAGTAAATATTCTTGTATTAAGGAGATTATTTTATGGCTCAAAAATACACACCCGCCGCTTTAAGCGAAATGATAGAAAAGAAGCTTTCGCATAATTTCGGCGTTTTACCCGAACACGCATCTGACGAGCTTTTTTATAAGGCCTGCGTTCTTGTTATTAACGACATTATGTCTGAGCGCCGCACAGCCTTCAGAAAGGCTACGAACGAGCAGGAGAAAAAGACCGTTTACTATTTGAGTATGGAATTTTTAATGGGTCGTTCGTTAAAAAACAATCTGTTTAATTTAGACCTTGACGCCACTATGGCCAAGGCCTTAAAGAAGTTCGGCGTAAAGCTTGATAATTTATATGAGTGCGAGCCCGACGCTGGTTTAGGCAACGGCGGTCTCGGTCGTTTGGCCGCATGCTTTTTAGACGGCCTTTCTACCTGCTCTTACCCCGCAATGGGATACTGTATCAAATACGAGTTTGGTATTTTCCGCCAAAAAATAGTTGACGGCTGGCAGACCGAAATGCCTGATTTCTGGCTACCAGGCGGCAGCGTGTGGCTTGTTCCCCGCCCTGCATCTGCGGTTGACGTTAAGTTTGACGGCAAAGTTAAAGAATCGTGGGACGGCAACTTCCACCAAGTAGAGCACGTAGACTACACTACCGTTCACGCTATGCCCTACGACCTTATGGTTGCGGGTAAAGACGGCAAGACCGTTAACGCTTTGCGCCTTTGGAGTGCAGAGTCGAGCGATATTGATATGTCGGCCTTTAACCAGGGTGACTATATAAAGGCCATGGAACAAAAGGCTATGTGCGAGTCTATAAGTAAGGTTCTCTACCCTGAAGACAACCATATGGAAGGTAAGTCTTTAAGACTCAGACAGCAGTATTTTCTGGTATCTGCCTCTATTCAAGACATTCTGGCACGCCATTTAAGAAAGTATAATACGCTTGACAATTTACCCGAAAAGGTAGCAATTCATATTAACGATACTCACCCCGCCTTATCTATCCCCGAGCTTATGCGCCATTTGCTTGACGAATGCGGATACTCCTGGGAGAAGGCTTTCGATATCGTACGCCGCACCACCGCCTACACAAACCACACCGTTATGATGGAGGCTTTAGAATGCTGGCCTATAGGACTGTTTAAAGACAGACTGCCCAGAATTTATCAGATAGTTTGCGAAATCGACCGCCGCTACAGAAACGAAGTGTTTGAGAAAACGGGTGACCGCAACCTAGTTGAGCGCACCGCCATTATTCAAAACGGCGTTGTACGTATGGCAAACCTTTGCGTTGCAACCTGCCACACGGTTAACGGTGTATCCAAGCTTCACAGTAAGATTTTAACCGATTCGCTCTTTAACGATTATTATAATCTTACTCCCGATAAATTCACAAACGTTACAAACGGTATTGCACACCGCCGTTGGCTTTCTCAGGCCAACCCCGAACTCTCGGGCTTTTTAAGCGAGCTTATTGGCGACGGTTTTATAATGGATGCTTCACACCTCTCAAAACTTTTAGAGTACAAAGATGACGCTGCAGTTTTAGAAAAGTTAGACCAAATCAAGCACTCCAATAAGGTACGCTTATCTAACTATTTAAAGGCAACAAGCGGCATTACGCTTGACCCCGATTCTATTTTCGATATGCAGGTAAAACGCCTGCACGAATACAAGCGCCAGCACCTAAATGCGCTTCATATTATATCCGATTATTTATATATTTTAGAAAACCCCAATGCGCCCTTTACACCCAAAACCTATATTTTCGGCGCAAAGGCAGCCCCGGGATATATTCTTGCAAAGCAGATTATTCAGATGATCAGCGCTCTTGCAAAGGAAATAGACTCAAACCCCGTAACAAAAGGCAAGCTAAAGGTATTATTCTTGGAAGATTACCGTGTAACCCTTGCCGAGCTTATGATTCCCGCCGCTAATATAAGCGAGCAAATCTCCCTTGCCTCTACCGAGGCCAGCGGTACGGGTAATATGAAACTTATGATGAACGGCGCAATAACCCTCGGTACCGAAGACGGCGCAAACGTAGAAATCCACAAGGCCGTTGGCGATGAGAATATAATTATTTTCGGTATGCAGACAAGTGAAGTTATGGCGCTTCGTAAACGCGGCTATAACCCGTCGCACTATATTGAGAATAACGAAAATCTCAAAAAGGTTCTCGACTTTTTAACCAAGGGCTTTGGCGGTAAGTCTTTTGCCGATATTGCAAATATCCTTCGCAATACCGACTACTATATGGCTCTTGCCGATTATGCCGATTACTGCTCGGCACACAAAAAGGCCGATGCTTTATATGCCGATAAAACCGCTTGGAACAAAATGTCACTTATTAACATTGCCCAGTCGGGTATATTTGCGGCCGACAGATCCATTGCCGATTATGCAAACAATATTTGGGGTATTACCAAGGTAGACTAATATGCAATACTTCCCGTTTGACTCAAGAAATCCTTTATATAAATCAAAACAAACAGCCGTCGCTGCAGGAGATGCCCTGCGGCTACGGCTATTGTTGCATAAAGACGCTTTGTGTTTTGATGCATTTTTAATTTTAGAGTCAGACCAAGACCACACCACAAGCGAAATTAAATTAGAGCCTGGCGAGTGGCTTGAAGATTACAGATTTTACTCTTGTGATATTTCACTTAACACAGGGCTTTATTGGTACAAATTCAGGTACACGTCCCAGCACGGCGAGTTTTATGTCACAAAATTTGACCATTCCTTAGGCTACGTATCCCGTGACGGCGGCGCCTGGCAGCTGACCGTTTACGATCAAGACTCATCAAGCCCCGACTGGCTCGGCGGCGGCATAATATACCAGATTTTCCCCGACCGCTTTTTTAACTCGGGCAGTGCCAAAGCAGACGTTCCCACCGACCGATATTTGTGTGATGACTGGGCAAAAACCCCCGAACACCGCCAAAATAACGGTATCTGCTCGCTTTGTAACGACTACTACGGCGGCGATTTAAAGGGTATTGAGGAAAAACTTGATTATATAAAGAGCCTTGGTGTAAACTGCATTTACTTAAATCCCATATTCGAGGCCCACTCTAACCACCGCTACAACACCGCCGATTATACAAAAATAGACTCACTTTTAGGAACCGAGCAAGACTTTGCTCATTTGTGTAAAGCCGCAAAGAAAAAAGGCATTCACGTTATTTTAGACGGCGTGTTCTCGCACACGGGTGATGACAGTATTTATTTTAACAAATACTCCCGCTACAAAGATAACGGCGCATATAACAGTACCGACTCGCCCTATTACAGCTGGTACAAGTTTAAAAATTGGCCTAATAGCTACCACAGCTGGTGGGGTGTCCCCACTTTGCCCGAGGTTATAGAAAACGATGAAAAATTCACCGAATATATAACGGGTGAAAACGGAATTTTGAGAAAATGGCTAAAACTCGGCGCAGACGGTTGGCGTCTTGACGTTGCCGACGAGCTGCCCGACGAATTTTTAGATAAAATCAGAGCCGCCATAAAATCTGAAAAGTCAAGCGCCTATTTGCTTGGCGAGGTTTGGGAGGACGCAACAAACAAAATAAGCTATTCCTGCCGCCGCAGATTTTTACTCGGCAAGCAGCTCGACTCTGTTATGAATTACCCCTTCGCAAACGGTATAATAAGCTTTGTAAAAGGCGGCAATTCACGTGATTTTATAGATTTAGTGCTGGATATTTTAGAAAATTACCCGCCAAATACGGTAAATTTACTTATGAATCACATAGGCACGCACGATACAGCCCGTATTTTAACGGTACTCGGTGCCGATTATATTCCCCCTACAAGAAACGAGCAGGCCTTCTTTAATTTAAACTCTGAGCAATACGCTTTGGGTGTTAAAAGGCTAAAGCTTGCCGCCACTTTGCAGTACACCCTACCCGGTGTGCCGTCACTGTTTTACGGTGATGAAGCGGGTGTAACCGGTGGCGCAGACCCGTTCTGCCGTGCCACTTACCCTTGGGGTAACGAAAATAACGAGCTTTTAGAGTTTTACAAAACCTTAGGCAAAATAAGAACCTCGCACTCTGCCTTTAACGGCGGCAAATTTATACCGCTGCCAAGCGACTACGGTGTAGTAAACTTTGTAAGACAAAATGATGAATCAAAAGTATTTATTGCCGTGAACCGCAACGACTTTGCGGTAGAGGTTAATATTCCGAGCGATTTCACCTCAACCACTACCCTACTCGGCAACCAACCGTATGAAAACAGAGTAACTCTGGAGTCCTACGGAATATCTATAATAACAAATCATTAAAAAAGCTTAGCGGCTAACACCGCTAAGCTTTTTGTTTGGTTCAGAACACAAGAGAACCGTCAACCTGACATCTCTAAAATTTTTAAAATCAGTTTAGTTCAAAAACAACATATTCTCCTGCTTTATACTCGTTTGAGTCCGATGCCTTAAACTGAACCCAAATTGGTATAGTTAGTTCTAACTTGTTATCCGTATAAATATTTATATACGGGTCTCCATTCACACCGTGGTCTATCAAATTATCGCCACACATTTCGGATACGTAGGCATCAATTCTTTGCAGATAATCATTAATATCGAAATTAGCAACTTCTATGTTGTCGTATTTACCGATATCCTTAATTATATATGACGTTAATTCTCCTCGCGAATTCATAGTTATGAGGATACTGTCTGATGTCCGCACTCCATTGATAGTTTTGTAAAACCTGTAAGAATACCTGTCAAGTGAATCAATTTTAGTAAACTTTACTTCATCATACTCATAATTTGGTAATATTTTTTCAACATATTTCTTTGCAAGCTCTTCAGACGGAGCAGAGTAACCGGCAAAAACTTTAATAGAATTTCGGGTGTAGTAATGACGAATTTCTCCGTTAGGTAATACGTCGATGGTTACTTCTGCGTTATTAAAGGTATCATAATCCCTGCCGGTATATTGATTTTTGGTGCTTTTAGAATACTCCAAATTAGCATATTCTACTCCTAATACGTTAAACGTTTTGTTTGCTACGTTGCTTTTTGTAAAATCTTCGGATGCTGATAATTTATCTATAGCGTATTCTTTTGAAATATTATACAGGCTATTGCTTGGGTTTGTAGAAAACATTTTTGATGTTTTAGCATTTACGTTTACTATTATTTTTTGCGGTTGTGCGGTGGTGCTTTGGGAATTTACCGAAACAACGTTATCTTCCGCCTCGTTGCTTTTTGACGAATTAATGTTTTCTTCAGGAATTGATGATATGTCTGATAATTGAGGCGTTTGAGTATTTGTTTGACAAGAACACAAAACGAGCATACTAAGCGTTAAAACATAAATTAAAATTTTCTTCATAAAATTCACTCCTTTTAAACATTAATATGCTAACCGCTGAGCAACGCTATTTGAAATCAGTTTAGTTCAAAAACAACATATTCTCCTGCTT
>JAFSCI010000022.1 GCA_017436815.1 Clostridia bacterium | reverse complement strand
TATCAAGCAACTGTTTTGTAAAGTCAAAAAGCTTATTGCCAAGGTACAACGTGCCATCCATATCAAAAAGGAAAAGCTGAGTATCTTTAATTCTTTTCTCCAAAATATCACCCTGATTTATATTTATATAAGTAAATTATAAAGCCTAAAGTAAAAATGTCAATAATGCAAAAATAAAAACTGCCGCACATAACGTGCGGCAGTTTGAGTGTTTTAAGTAAAAATTACTTAAGTTCAACACCAGCGCCAACTTCTTCAAGCTTAGCTTTGATGCTTTCAGCTTCTTCCTTAGAAGCAGCTTCCTTAAGGGTCTTAGGTGCGCCATCAACGATAGCCTTTGCTTCTGCAAGGCCAAGACCGGTGATTTCACGAACAACCTTAATAACCTTAATCTTTTCTGCGCCTGCAGATGCGAGAACTACGTCGAACTCAGTCTTCTCTGCTGCGCCGCCTGCTGCGCCACCTTCAACAGGTGCTGCAACTGCAACTGCTGCTGCTGCGGATACGCCGAACTCCTCTTCTACTGCTTTAACGAGCTCAGAAAGCTCAAGAACTGTAAGAACCTTTAATTCTTCGATAATAGCTGTTACTTTCTCAGATGCCATTTTATTTTCCTCCATAATCTAATTGATTTTGATTTGTTTTTTGTTTTTTAATTAGGCTTCAGCGTCTTTATCAACGATAGCCTGTACAGCACGTGCAAATGCTGCGATAGGTGCATTGAAAGCACCAAGAACTGTTGCGAGAAGAACTTCTCTGGACGGTAATTTTGCAAGAGCGTCGATTTTCTCAAGGCTAATGCACTTGCCATCAAGGAAGCCTGCCTTAATTGCGAAATTTTCGTGTTCATCAGCAAATTTCTTTAAAATTCTTGCCGATGCAACATAGTCGTTTTCAGAAATAGCGATAGCTGTTGTGCCTTCTAAAACGTTGTTCATCTCTTCTAAATCTGTACCTGCGATAGCACGAGATAAAAGAGTGTTTTTAACTACGAAGTAGTCAACACCTGCTTCTCTAAGGTCCTTACGGAGCTTTGTATCGTCTGCAACGGAAATACCCTTGTAGTCAACAACAACACCTGCGCAAGCCTTTGAAAGCTTTTCGGTAAGGTCTGCAACTATTTGCTTCTTCTGTTCTAAAACCTTTGCGTTTGGCAAATTATTCACCTCCGAATATTTAATGCCCACCCTCAAGACATGAGGATGGGCATAGAAACTCTAATATAAGATTACTACGCTTTTCCTCGGTAGGCGGGCGAACCCTTTACCTTGCGACCTACTGTCTTTGGATTTGCAACGAATGTATCTTACCACAAAAAACTATTTGTGTCAATACAAATTTTTAAAAATTTTAATTATGCGCCGAACTTACCAACGTTGAGCTTAACGCCGGGGCCCATAGTAGTAGCAATTGCACAAGACTTAATGTACTGACCCTTTGTAGCGGCTGGCTTTGCCTTGATAACTGCATTCATAAGTGTATCGAAGTTTTCCTTGATCTTTTCAGGACCGAAGGAAACCTTGCCTATGGGGCAGTGAATGATGTTGGTTTTGTCGAGTCTGTACTCAATCTTACCTGCCTTAGCTTCTAAAACAGCCTTAGCAACGTCAGGTGTAACTGTACCTGCCTTAGGTGTAGGCATTAAACCACGAGGACCTAAAACCTTACCTAAACGACCAACAACACCCATCATTTCGGGGCTGGCAATAACTACGTCGAAGTCGAGCCAGTTTTCGTTCTGGATCTTAGCAACGAGTTCTTCAGCACCTACATAATCAGCGCCTGCTTCTTCAGCCTTTTTAGCGTTGTCACCCTTAGTTAAAACTAAGCAACGAACCTTTTTACCTGTACCGTTAGGAAGAACAACAGCGCCTCTAACCTGCTGGTCAGCGTGACGAGAGTCAACACCTAAGCGGATGTGTACTTCTACAGTTTCATCAAACTTAGCAGTACCTGTTTTAACAGCAATTTCTACTGCTTCTTCTACATCGTAAAACTTACCTGTTTCGATAAGCTTTGAGCTTTCATTATATTTTTTACCGTGTTTCATTTGTTAATTTACCTCCCAATAAGTGGTTAATCGGAATTTTCCTCCCACGAAGAGAGCGTTAGTCTGTAACTGTAACGCCCATGCTGCGAGCCGTACCTGCTATCATACTCATAGCAGCTTCAATAGATGCAGCGTTAAGATCGGGCATCTTCTGCTCGGCAATCTTTCTAACCTGCTCGCTGGTAATTGTTGCAACCTTGTTCTTGTTAGGTACGCCCGATGCGGTTTCAATTCCGCAAGCCTTCTTAATAAGAACTGCTGCAGGCGGAGTCTTTGTAATAAAGCTGAAGGAACGATCTGCATAAACAGTGATAACTACAGGGATTATAAGACCTGCATCGTTCTTTGTACGCTCGTTAAACTCCTTAGTGAATGCCATAATGTTTACGCCGTGCTGGCCAAGCGCCGGACCTACAGGAGGGGCTGGTGTTGCCTTTCCTGCGGGGATTTGTAATTTAATATAGCCTGTAATTTTCTGAGCCATTGTTTGCACCTCCATAATTCGTGGTAACAGTGTGTTTCTTGCGATTTTTATTACCGCTCACACCTGTCGGAGCATTTGCTCCTCCCACCGTGGCACCTTTCGTGCCGGCGGCAAAACAGCCGCTTAACTTAAAGTTTTATGCGATTAATCGATCAGTGCTACCTGATCTAATTCGAGCTGGGCAGGTGTCTCCCTGCCGAACATCGAAATAACAACCGTAACATTGTTTTTGACAATATCAATTTCGCCAACAATGCCGGTGTAGTCTGACAACGGACCGTCGATAATCTTAACGTTATCGCCAACCTTATAGCCAACTTCAACGCTGTGCTTCTCAACGCCGAGTGCTGCTACTTCGCTGTCAGTAAGCGGAACAGGTTTAGACGCAGGGCCTACAAAGCCTGTTACGCCTCTTGTATTGCGGACAACATACCAAGAGTCGTCTGTAACAATCATTTTAATTAAAACGTATCCGGGGAAAATTTTACGCTCAATCTCACGTACTTTATCATCCTTAATCTCCGTTACCGTTTCGGTAGGAATTTTGATGTCAAGTATAAGATCTTGCATTTTGCGGTTTTCAACCATTTTTTCTAAGTCGGTTGCAACCTTATTTTCATAACCCGAATAGGTATGAACGACATACCATTTTGCATCAGTATTTTCTGCCATTTTTTCCTCCAATAGTTAGAAAGAATTACTTACCCCAAATGAGATTGAGCAGGTTACCAAGGCCGAAATCTACAAGCCAGATAACAATACCAATTACAAGGCACACAGCCAGAACAACAACGGTATTTTTAATAACCGATTTCGGACCGGGCCAAACGATCTTCTTAACTTCGCTCTTATAATCCTTAATAAAGCGAACAACACGCTTTGCTATTGTAAGCTTCTGGCCCTTAGATGCTAAAACGATTAAATAATCATCTATAAGCAAATGAGCTACTGCAAATACCGTTAAGCCAAACAATGCGATTGCTGTGAGCAATACAGAGCTTGTGTAGGTAACGTCGCTTACTAAAACAAGCGGTCTTGTGTCTACATAGTAGAAAGGATTGCTAAGTGCAATTACAAGCATATAGATTGCGCCGGCAAGACCGAAAGCCGGTGTTGCAAAGCGTGCACCCTTGCTTGCAAAAGAAACTCCGCCGAAAATTGTTGCAAGTGCTGTAAGCACGAAGCAGAATAAAATGTCGGCAGACTTTGCTAAGCCGTAATCACCACCGCCGAAGGCAAGTTGTGAGCCTACAAAAGAAGTTTCTGTTGTAAGTGATTTTACGTTAGCAAAATTTGTGAAGAAAAGAACCAGGGCAGAAATACCAAATAATAAAGCAAGTATTTGACAAACCTTATTTAAAATTTTCATAGCTTCCTCCTTATTTGGTTTCCTTGTGTACGGTGTGCTTCTTACAGAATCTGCAGTACTTGTTCATTTCAAGTCTGTCAGGATCGTTCTTCTTGTTCTTCATTGTGTTGTAGTTGCGCTGCTTGCACTCTGTACAAGCTAATGTAATTTTAACTCTCATGACGGCACCTCCCGTTTTACGGAAAATATTATTGCTTTTACTGTTGTAAAAGTAAACGCCTCCCTCAGTGAGCTGACAGCAAAAGACAACCGATTATTCCTAATCGGCGAAGCACAAAATGCCTTTGCTTTAGCTTTGAAACGGAATCTTACAAAAAAAAAGACCCCTTAGAGGTACAATGATTATATCACACTATACCCCCAAGGTCAAGCATTTTTTTACAATTATTTATGATAATCCGAACCTTCGGTAATTTTAAAGGCTCTGTACACCTGTTCGAGCAGCATTACCCGCGCCAGCTGATGCGGAAAAGTCATTTTGGAAAAAGACAGTTTCTTAGACGACATCTTCTTTATTTTATCGCACAAACCGAACGAGCTTCCAATAACAAAAGCTATATTAGAGGTATTTTGAACCGATACCTTATTTATATACTCACTGAACTGTTCGCTGCTTAAATGGTCGCCTTCTATGCACATAGATATTACGTGTGTATTATCACCAATTAAACCTAGTATCTTCTCCCCTTCTTGCTCAAGGGCAATATCTATCTGCTTTTTAGAAGGATTATCGTTAAGACGCACGGGCTCAAGTTCTACAATATTAAGCTTACAATAACGTGATAAACGCTTTGAATATTCATCCACGGCATCACGCAGGTATTTTTCTTTTAACTTACCTAATGCAATAATGGTTATTTTAATCATAAATAAAACACCTTTTCTCCAATAACACCTGCAATATTAAGAAAATAATCTCTGTTACGCATAGCGCCGGTTAAATTAAGCGTTCTTTCAGAACAGCTTTCGGCAATAGTGGGCAGATTGTTGTTTTGACTTAAATGTCCCAAAACAAACTGCACAGTTCCCTGCTTTAAAAACTCGGGCAGCTCGGCGGCGCAGGCAATGTTGGATAAATGTCCGTCATCGCTTAAAATACGAGCCTTTGTTTCGGGCGGATACGGGCCCGCTTTTAACATATTTATATCGTAATTAGATTCTATGTAGATTAAATCGCACCCATTAAGCTTTTGTCTTATATGGTCTTCCATAATACCAAGGTCGGTACAAACGGCAATTTTTCTTAAATCGGGCAGGGTTATAACGTAACCGCAAGAACCGTCGCAGTCGTGCCGTGTGTAAAAATAATCTATTTTAAAATTTGCAACATCGGTCATACTTTCAAGCGGTATAACCTGCATTTTGCCTGATATTTTATTTTGGGTTTCTAAAACGTCTATAGTTTTTTGAGTGGCAATAAGCGGTACCGATAATTTTTCACAAACCGTTTTTACCGATTTGCAGTGGTCAATATGTGCGTGTGTAAGGAACACCGCCTTAACAGAGTCGGTATCTAAATTCAAGTTTTGCATTTGCTCAAAAATGCCCTTAGCGGATGCACCAACATCTAAGAGTATGGCATTATCACCGCTCGACACAAAAACGCTGTTTCCCGAGCTTGAACTGTATAACGGACAAAATTTAGACATAGCGCACCCTCCTTACATATATAATATATAATTTACAAAAGGCTGCCGTATAAGCAGCCTTTTAGTTTTACAATGCTTTTTTGCGAACAACCGGGTCGGGTTTTGTAACCCTCTTAATATCGGCGCCAAGATTTGTTAGTTTTTCAACTATATTCTCATAACCACGCTCGATATACTCAATATTATCTATTTCGGTAACGCCGTTTGCAACCAGACCTGCAATTATCATAGCGGCACCTGCTCTAAGGTCGTTAGCCTTTACGGGCGCAGCGCTAAGCGAACTAACACCGCTTATTACCGCCACCTTGCCGTCAACCTGAATGTTTGCACCCATCATAGTGAGCTGGTCAACATATCTGAAGCGATTATCCCAAACGCCCTCAGTCACAATGCTTGTCCCCTGTGCGAGCGCTAAGAATGCTGCAAACTGAGGCTGCATATCAGTCGGAAAGCCCGGATGTGGTAATGTTTTTACATTGCACTTTTTAGGCCTTGTTGACATTTTAACCCTGACGGCTTCGTCATATTCGGTAACCTCTACACCCGCTTCAACCAACTTTGCAATAATTGATTCCAAGTGTTTTGGTGTAACGTTTTTAATGAGCACGTCGCCCTTTGTAGCGGCGGCGGCTACCATATATGTTCCGGCTTCTATTTGGTCGGGTATAATGCTGTAGGTAACGCCTTCTAAACGGCTTGTACCTCTGATTTTTATAACGTTGGTGCCCGCACCCATTATGTTAGCGCCCATAGAGTTTAAGAAGTTTGCTAAATCTACTATGTGCGGCTCACGGGCGGCATTTTCTATAACTGTAAGGCCACGTACCTTTACAGCGGCAAGCATAATATTTATGGTTGCACCTACCGAAACAACGTCTAAATAAACGCTGCTGCCGTTTAGCTCAGTCGAGCTTATATTAACCATTCCGTTATCAAAGGTTACGTCGGCGCCTAAAGCCTCAAAACCTTTAATGTGCTGGTCTATCGGTCTTACGCCAAAATCGCAACCACCCGGAGGGGCTACAACTGCACGTGAAAATCTGCCGAGTAACGCACCCATAAAGTAACTGGAAGCGCGCATACCCTCGGCCATCTCTTTAGATACAACATAAGAGTTAATGGGTCTGGGGTCAATCTCGACAGTAGATTTATTTATTAACTTAACCGATGCGCCAAGCTCTTTTAAAACCTTTAAAACCTTGCTGACGTCAGAAATATCGGGCAAATTTTCTATGCGACAAATACCGTCGCTTAAAACAACTGCGGGTAAAACAGCAACAGCGGCATTTTTTGCGCCGCTGATAGTTACGCTACCATTAAGTTGTTTGCCACCGTTTACAGAAATTATCTCCAAAATCGGCACTCCCTAAAATCAGTTATTTTCTTCGAAATTAGTATTGCCAAAGAAATATTTTTAAAAATACGCAGAATACTGAAAAATATTCATCCAAAGGATATTATATACAATACACTACGCTTTGTCAATTTTAATTTTACATTTTCACCAAATTACAGACTTTTAAAAACGCAAAATCACAACATATTGTTGTTTTTAACAGATGCATAAAGGTTTTATGAGTCGACAACATTTTATGTTTTTTGATTTTAAAAACAAATTTGTGTTGACAAAAGGTGGTGTTTAGTGAGATAATAATGTAGAATAGTATCAGAATGGAGATTTTAATGAGAGTTATTACAGGCATAGCCAGAGGAAAACGCCTGCTCTCCCCCGAAGGCTACGACATTCGCCCTACGTCCGACAAGGTTAAGGAATCGGTATTCAGCGCCATACAGTTTGACATTGAAGGCGCAAAGGTTCTTGATCTTTTTGCAGGCTCGGGCCAGCTTGGAATAGAGGCATTAAGCCGTGGAGCACAAAGCGCCGTTTTTGTGGATAAATCAAACTCAGCAATAAACGTTGTAAAGCAAAACATTGCAGCAACAGGCTTTGCAGATAAATCTACGGTAATCTCGGCCGACTACACTACTTTTTTGGCCCGCAACAATACAAAGTTTGATATTGCCTTTTTAGATCCGCCGTATCAACTTGGTATTTTAAAAGATGCATTAGAAAAAACTGCACTGACTATGAGCAACAGCGGCATAATTGTTTGCGAGCATCCGCTGGATGTGGTTTTAGATGAAGAAATCGGCCAATTCAGTCTGTACAGAAAATACAAATACAGCAAAATCTGTGTATCTTTATTCAGGGTAAAGGAGCTTGACTGATATGGAACATATAGCAGTATATCCCGGAAGCTTTGACCCGGTGACAAACGGCCATCTTGACATTATAAGGCGTGGCGCTAAGCTATACGATAAATTCATAGTTGTTGCAATGAACAACAGCAAAAAGCAATATACATTTTCGGTCGAAGAACGTATTGATATGCTTAAAAAAGCCACAGCCGATATACCAAACGTAACGGTAGATTATTACAGTGGCCTTTTGGCAGATTATACCGAGCAAAAGAATGCTCACGTAATTGTAAAAGGTCTTAGGGCTATGTCGGATTTTGAATACGAATTCCAGATGGCTTTAGCCAACAAAAAAATGAATCCCAACGTTGAAACCATGTTTTTGACAACAAGTGCACCATCGGGTATTGACGCCCGGCGGGACGTTCATCATGACGTCCATGAGCCCGCTGGCCTACATCTGCGACTGGGACGACGGGACGCAGTGCTACAAGGCCATCAACCGCCTGCCCTACAGCGCGCAGGAGCACGACGGTCAGGGCGAATGGGTCGAGTTCGGCCACACGATGGAGAGCTACCTCGGCGGGCAGATCGCCGCGGGATTCGTTATCACCGGCTACCTCGAGAACCAGACGGAGGACATCACCGAAACCTACTTCATCACAAGGAGCGAAAAGCGATGAGCATCACCAGCAGACCCTACCGCCTGCTGCAGGATCACATGGCGGTCTACGATTTCATGACGGAGATCTACGAGCGCGACTGGCGCAACGGCGTGGCCGCGCCCTTTCTCGAATACGCGCTGTCATCGGACTGGATGGACAAGTCCCTCGTTCACCGCAACCGCCTGTGGTTCGATGGCGAGCGCATTGTGGCCTTCGTTTTCTACGAAAACCCGGTGACGGATGTGTACTGCAGCTTCCGCCCGGGCTATGAGCATCTGGCGGACGAGATGGTCGCCTACGCGCTGACAGGCATGCCCCAAAGTGACGGCCGCAACAGGCTGATCCTCTTCGGCGGCCAGACGGCTTTGATCGCGGCCGCCCAGCGTGCCGGACTGCGCCGCACATGGTCGGACTGGGATCAGCAGTACGATTTCAGCAAGCCTCTCGACTACCCGTTGCC
>JAFSCI010000021.1 GCA_017436815.1 Clostridia bacterium | reverse complement strand
TTTTGTAAATACTTAGTATAAAAACAATAATGATTGTTGTTTGTCGAAACGCTTGAAAGCGCTTCGACAAGCCACTTTTTAAGCGGATATAGCAAAATTAAATTCTATGATTTAATTTTGAACAACATTCATTGCAATGGGTATGGACAAATTTTCAAAGAAAATTTGCCGCAAAATCAAAGATTTTGTGTCGAAACAAGTTTGTTTCGACTAACCATAACCATTATAAGTATATATTTTTGGTGATAATATGAAAATTGCAATTTTAACCGGAGCATCTGCAGGACTCGGAAAAGAGTATTTTTATAATTTAATAAATCGCAGCGATATTGACTGCATCTGGCTTATTGCCAGACGTAAAGACCGACTCGAGCAGCTGGCCGCAAGTACGGATAAGCCCTGCGTTATATTGCCGCTCGATCTTACGGATGATAAAAGCTTTGAGATATTAAAAGAAAAGTTATCCGAGCAAAAACCCGAAATTAAAATTTTAATAAATAATGCAGGCTTTGGTAAGCTTGGCAATGTTGACCAGCTTAGTGTAACCGACCAGACAGATATGGTTCGTTTAAACTGCGCCGCATTAACAGCGGTGACTACGGTTTGCTTGCAGTTTATGAAAAAAGGTTCGTTTATTGTAAACGTGTGCTCAATAGCATCGTTTGCGCCAAACCCGAGAATGACAGTTTACAGCTCGACTAAAGCTTACGTTTTAAGCTTTTCTAAATCTTTAAGGCAAGAGGTCAAAAAACGCGGCATTAACGTTTTGGCTACCTGCCCGGGACCAATGAATACCGAATTTTTAAGCGTGGCAAACATTACGGGCAACTCAAAAACGTTTGATATTTTGCCCTATTGCGACCCTAAAAAAGTGGCCGCTCATTCCTTAAAGCAGGCCGAAAAGGGAAGAGCAATTCATACACCAAAGCTGTTTTACAAATTTTACAGAATTTTAGCAAAATTATTGCCTCATAGTTTTATTATGAAACTTTCTAAGACCTAAGGAGTTATATTTATGCGAATAGTAATTAAAATAGGTACAAGCACTCTTGCACATCAAACAGGTCACCTTAATATACGCAGAGTAGAGGAAATCTGCAAGGTTATAAGCGACGTTAAAAATGCAGGCCATCAGGTTATTTTAGTGTCTTCGGGCGCTATAGGTATGGGAATAGGCAAATTAGGCCTTCCCGGCAGACCCGATGATATCCCCACAAAGCAGGCATCTGCCGCCGTTGGCCAGTGCGAACTTATGTATACTTATGATAAGCTTTTTTCCGAGTATAACCACACCGTAGGTCAGCTTCTTATAACGGGTGCCGATATTGAAAACGAGGTAAGACATACCAACTTCTCAAACACCATAAACCGCCTTATTCAGCTCGATGCAATACCCATAATAAACGAGAACGATACCGTTGCTACAGATGAAATTGTTATAGGCGATAACGATACTCTTGCCGCTATTGTTGCCAAAAGTGTCAGCGCAGATTTGCTTATTGTTATGTCCGATATTGACGGTCTTTACACCGCTGACCCGCATAAAGATTTAAACGCAACTTTAATACATACGGTAACCGCCGTTGACGATAGAATTTCGGCTCTTGCAGGTACTAACGGTACAAAGCTCGGCACAGGCGGTATGATAACCAAGCTTAAAGCCGCAAAAATCTGTATGGATAGCGGCTGTGATATGGTAATAACCAACGGCGAAAATCCACTCAATATTTACGATATTTTAGATAACAAGCCAATAGGCACACGATTCATTGCAAAGGCGGACTAATATGATAAATATGTTAAAAGCCGCAAAGTCGGCAAAGCCGCTGATAGCGGCATTAAACGAAGAGCAAAAAAATAATGCTCTGAAGGCTATGGCAAAGGCGCTTTGTGATAGCAAAGAACAAATACTCTCTTCAAATAAAATAGATGTCGAAAAGGCGCGCGGTGTTGTGTCCGACGTTATGATAGACCGCCTTATGCTGACAGAATCAAGAATAGAGGCAATGGCGCAGGGAATTTTAGACGTTGCTGGGTTACCCGACCCTACAGGCCGAGTTTTAGAAGAAAACACTCGAGCCGACGGTCTTAAAATAACAAAGGTATCGGTACCGATTGGCGTTGTTGCCATTATTTACGAAAGCCGACCCAACGTTACAAGCGATGCCGCCGCATTATCTCTAAAAAGCGGTAACGTTTGTATATTACGCTCGGGTAAAGAGGCGTTCGGTTCGGCAAATGCTATTGTTAATGCCTTAAGACAGGGTCTTAAAAGCGCAGGGGTTTGCGAGAATGCAATAAATCTTGTGCAAGATACCTCGAGAGACAGCGCTACGGCTTTAATGAAAGCAAACGGTTTTGTCGATATGCTAATTCCACGCGGCGGCGCAGGCTTAATAAATGCCTGTGTTCAGAACGCTACGGTGCCTTGTATTGCAACCGGAACGGGTATTTGCCATATTTACGTTGAGCAAACTGCCGATTTTGATATGGCCCTTAAAATAATCGAAAATGCAAAAACGAGCCGTCCCAGCGTTTGCAATGCTGCCGAGGTTTTGCTTGTAGATAAAGCCATTGCCAAGGAGTTTTTACCACTAGTAAAAAAAGTTTTGGTAGATAACCGTAAGGCAAACGGACTTATTCCCGTAGAACTCAGACTCGACTCGTTTGCCGCAGAATGTACAAGCGGTACACCCGCAGGGGAGAACGACTTTGATACCGAATTTTTAGATTATATTCTGGGTGTTAAGTGTGTAGACGGCGTTGAAGACGCTATAGAGCATATAGCAAACCATTCCACAGGTCACAGTGAGGCAATTGTAACTTCATCAAATGAGGCTGCAAATAAGTTTACTTTGGGTGTAGACAGTGCGGCTGTGTACGTAAATTCCTCAACCCGCTTTACCGACGGCGGTGAGTTTGGTCTGGGTTGCGAAATGGGTATTTCTACCCAAAAACTCCATGCCAGAGGTCCTATGGGACTTAAAGAGCTTAACACGTACAAATATATAATTCACGGTAACGGACATATAAGATAGGTGATTTTATGAAATACGGTTTTATAGGCTGCGGCAATATGGGCTCTGCGCTGATAAGAGCGCTTAGCCGCACCACCAATGATATTTTAATTGCTGATATTTCTGCTCAAAAAGCCGAAGATTTAGCAAATGAATTAAATTTAAAATACGGCGAGAACGAGGATGTTATAAAAAACTGCGAGCGCATTTTCTTAGGCGTTAAACCTCAGATGATGGCAGAGTTATTAAATAACATAGCACCCGTATTAAAATCTAAAAAGCCGTTGCTCATTTCTATGGCGGCGGGCCTTACCACATCTAGCATAGAGCAAATGGCGGGCGGAGATTTACCCGTAATAAGAATAATGCCAAATACCCCTGTAAGTGTAGGCAAGGGTACGGTTTTATATTGTACAAACAGCTTGGTAAAAGAGGCAGACCTCGCAAGCTTTGTTGAAGATATTCGCTATGCAGGCGTGCTCGATAAAATTGATGAAGACCTTATAGATGCAGGTTGCTCTGTTTCGGGTTGCGGCCCTGCTTATATGTATATGTTTATAGATGCTATTGCAAAAGCGGGTGAGCAGTGCGGATTAAGTAAAGATACAGCCATTAAATATGCTGCCAATACTATGCTCGGTGCCGCACAAATGGTTTTAGATACTAACGAAGACCCCGATATTTTAAAGCAAAAGGTTTGTTCACCCGGTGGCAGCACAATTGAAGGTGTAAAGGTCTTAGAAAACAAAGACTTTGAGCAAACCGTAATAGAGTGCATTACCGCCGCTTTTAAGCGCAACAAAGAACTGGGTAAGGGTTAATTATGCCGTTAGCAGAAAATATAACCCATTTTTATGAACCTACATCTCTTAGCTGCGGTCAAACAGTACTTGCTATGCTTTTAGGACTCACCCCACAAAACGTATGTGAGCAATTAGGCAAGTATAACGAGCTGACGTTAAAAGAAATATTTGACGTATTAGAGAAAAACGGTGTTAAAGTGTCTGATATAAAGCAAACCGCAACAAAAAAAGAAATATTGCCGAAAATTGCTCTGTTAAGCATAAAAACTCCGTTTTGCTGGCACTGGTCACTTTACTGTAACGGCAAGTTTTTAGACCCCGAATACGGAGTATTAAACGATTTCCCGCCATATGAGAAATGCTTTTTTTGGGAAATAGAAAAATAATAAAAACCTCTTTGCAATGCAAAGAGGTTTTTATTATTTAAATGAGTTTGGTTAATTTGTCTGTGTTAGCAATTACAATCAGCTTCATAGCTTCGTTAAGCTTTGTTTCGGGGTTTATATTTACTATAACCTCTTGGTCGTTCTTTATAGCAATTACGTTTAAACCGTATTTTTTTCTTAGGTTGAGCTCGATAAGCGTTTTATTAAGCCATTCTTTTTTAACGTCGATTTCAACCATCGATACGTTCTTTGATAGTTCAATAACATCTACAAAGCCCGAGCTTAACAGATTTTTTGCAAGCCTTAAGCCCGATTCGAATTCGGGGAATACAACCTTATCAGCGCCAACCTTCAGCAGAATTTTTTTGTGCATTTCGTTAGAGCATTTAGCAATAACTTCTTTTACACCAACCTCTTTGCAAAGCGCGGTTGCCATAACGCTTGCCTCTAAATTATTCGCCATGGCAATTATTACGGTGTCAATATTGGAAATACCGAGATGTTCTATTACCGCAGGATCGGTTATATCAGCGCAGCGGCATATAGGCAGAAAGTCTGCCACATCGTTTATGATTGCCTGATTATTATCTATAGCAAGCACCTCTGCGCCACTGTTCGCAAGTTCTTTTGCAACGGCTGTACCGTATCTGCCAAGTCCAAAGACCGCATAGCTTTTATTTATACTCATATAAATTCTCCTTATCCAACGCTTATTTGTTCTGTTGGTGATTTAATTATATTCTGGCTTTCTTTTCTTATACTAAATGCAATAAATAATGATATAGGTCCGATTCGGCCCAAATACATAGTCGCTATAATAATAAGTTTGCCAAACGTGTTAAGCATGGGCGTTATATTTCTTGATAATCCCACCGTAGCCGTTGCGCTTGCCGTTTCATACATTACGTCCAGCGCGCTTGCATCGGTTACTGCTGATAGGAAAAGGGTAGATATAAAGAAAATGGTAAAGGATATGGCCGTTACTGCTACCGCTTTTTGTATTGCCTTATTATCAATATTGCGATTAAAAATTATAGCTTCGTTTTTGTTTTTTACTGTTGCTATTGTGCTAAGAATAAGAACAACGATTGTTACGGTTTTAATACCACCCGCAGTACCTGCAGGTGAGCCGCCTATAAACATCAAAAATACACAAAGAATGCTTGATGCGTTTGTGAAATCTTGTTGCGGTATTGTGAAGAATCCTGCGGTTCTTGTGGTTACCGACTGAAAAAACGATGCCTGTATTTTTTGAAACAGCGTCATATCTTGCATAGTTTTAGGATTATTGTACTCAAATATAAAAATGAATAAGGCGCCTAAAACTATTAAAATGAATGTTGCAAGTAAAACGATTTTAGTATGCAGATTTAAAAACTTAAAGCATTTTATTCCCAGATGGCGTTTGGTTTTCATTACCCTTGCAATATCCCACCACACAATAAAACCTATACCGCCTAAAATTATTAGTGAACAGGTTACTAAATTTATAAGGGGGTTATTTACGTAATCTGCCAGACTGTTTTCTGAAATAATATCTATTCCCGCATTACAAAAGGCTGATATAGAATTGAATATACTTATCCATATTCCTTTAGCGCCAAATTGTGGGATAAATACCATCATATACAAAAGCGCGCCAATACCCTCAACAACAAAGGTGCCAAGCACTACTTTTTTTATAAATTTAACAAGTCCCGATAACGAGTTCAAATTAAAAGCGTCCTGAATAAGCAAACGGTCAGTTAAAGATATTCGTTTGTTTAAAATAGCCATTAGCCACGACATTACCGTAATAATTCCGAGACCGCCAATTTGAATTAAAATGAGAATAACTACCTGGCCAAAAATACTCCAGGTGCTTACCGTAGGCAGCGTTACAAGACCTGTAACACACGTTGCCGTGGTTGCGGTAAACAAAGCGTCTATATAACCTACAGATTTCCCGGAAGCACTGCTTATAGGCAAAGACAGTAAAATGCTTCCTAAAAGTATTGCGCATAAAAAACTTAGCATAATAATCTGTGCGGTAGAAAGTGATAAGCGTTTAGTTTTCATATCGTCCCACCTTTGTTTAAATAATATCACAAAAAAGAAGAAATTACAATATAATTAGTGAGGTAAAAGATAGTTTGTGTTTTTAAGCTCGCTTGGAGTAATGCCTTTGTGCTTTTTAAACGCCTTGTTAAAATTAACCGTGTTGTTAAATCCGCATTCCAAAGCAATGTCCAGCATATTTAAAGATTCGTTATATTTAATAAGCCTGACCGCCTTTTCAATGCGTCTTGCCGTTATGTAATCCCAAAGCGATACCGAATGAAGCTTTTTAAACACGCTGCAAAAATAGTTTGGGCTTAAATTTGCAACCTTAGATATTTCTTCAAGTGTTAACTTTTCGGATAAATGTTTATCTATATAATCGTAAACGGCCAAAATATCGAGCGCCGCTTCCGAATTTTTAAGGTCAAAGTCAGAGCGGTAGTTGTGCTCTCTTAAAAGATTTATAAGCAGTAGCAGCAGGTGCGATTTTATTGCCAGCGGGTATTGCTCCGATTTATTTGACAGTTCGTTTTTTATCAGGTTATGATGATACCTTAAAACCTCGGCTTTTTCACTTTCGATTCTGTTGCAAAAATCATCTGAATGAAAAAAGCAAAAGTTTATATAGCTTGCCGATAAATCGTCGATTAAATATCTGGGTTCAAAATGCAGGTTTGTAATATTAAGCCCGTCTTTACCCGTTTTTGTAATGCAGTGTACCTCGTTAGAAGAAAATACAAAAACGTCACCGGGCAGCATAGGGTATACCGCATTTTCGGTTGTGTATTCACCCGAGCCGCTGTTTACAACGGTAATTTCAAATCTTGTGTGAGAGTGCCTCTCGAACGGGCGGCTTTTTAAATCTACAAAAATGCTCCACATTTTTAAAAGCGATTTATTATTATCTAAAAAAAGTTCTCCAATAGGCTCAGACATAAAATTCTCCAAATCTTAATATAGTTTGCAAAAACAGTAATATAATTGGTGATTTTTTGTGAATTTGTAGTAATATATTTATGATAAAATATATTTTAAACAATGTCAAGAGTAAAGAGGTATATTATGAATTATTGCTCAAATCCCAGTGAACTTAAAATTACCGATATGCGCTTTGTCGATATTACCGACGCCCCCAAGCGTTGTACGATACTGCGCATAGATACAAACCAGGGTATATCAGGCTTTGGCGAGGTGCGTGATGCATCATCAAAAACCTACGCGCTTATGCTAAAAAGCCGAATACTTGGTGAAAACCCTTGTAACGTCGATAAAATTTTCCGTAAAATAAAGCAGTTTGGCGGCCCGTCCAGACAGGGCGGAGGAGTAAGCGGCATTGAAATTGCTCTTTGGGACCTTGCGGGCAAGGCTTACGGAGTACCGCTTTATCAGCTGCTTGGCGGCAAATTTCGTGATAAAATACGTGTTTACTGTGATACCGATGTAGACGGCAAGCATACAGGTCACGATATGGGACTGGCTTTAAAAAAGCGAATGGAAATGGGCTTTACCTTTTTAAAGATGGATTTAGGCATTGGTCTTTTGCTGGACGTACCCGGTGCCCTAAACGCTCCGCTCGGCTTTATTGATGATATGAAAAAATACGCTTCCCACATTCTTAACGTTCAGGGTGGCTCGGTGACGGCCGATATGGTAAAACATCAAAAGAGCTATTCTATAGTTACAACCGCACACCCTCACACCGGCATTCATATAACCGAAAAGGGACTGGATTATTTAGAAGACTACGTAAAACAGGTAAGAGAGGTTATAGGCTACGAAATACCTCTCGCCATAGACCATTTTGGTCACGTTTGTGTTGAGGACTGCATAAAGTTTGCGCGCAGAATGGAGCCGTATAATCTTGCCTGGATAGAAGATATGGTTCCCTGGATGTATACCGATCAGTACGTACGCCTAAAAAACAGCACCACCATTCCGATTTGTACGGGCGAGGATATTTATCTTAAAGAAGGCTTCGAAACGCTAATTAAAGCAGGCGGCGTATCTGTAATTCATCCCGATATTTTAACCTGCGGCGGCGCATTGGAGCTTAAGAAGATTGCCGATATTGCCGACGAGAACGGAGTTGCAACGGCTGTACATATGGCAGAAAGTCCCGTTGCTTGTCTGGCTGCAGTACATACTGCGGCGGCAATGCATAACGTTTTAGCGCTTGAATTCCATTCGGTAGACGTGCCTTGGTGGGCAGATATGGTAACGGGCATAAAAAATCCGTTATTTGAAAATGGCTTTATTAAGGTACCCGAAAAGGCAGGTCTTGGCTTTGATGACCTTAACGAAGAGGTATTAAAGCAACATATTAACCCCGACATACCCGGTTATTTTGAACCCACTGATGAGTGGAATAAAGAGTTTTCAAACGACAGAATTTGGAGCTGATTTCGTGGAATTCTTGTGTGAAAATTTTAAAGTTTGCATAGACCAAAACACAGGTTCACTTACTAAGATAGTGTCGTTAAAAGACCAATACCAAATGAATTGGGTTCGTGGTGATTATCCTTGGGGCAAGGTTGACGGCTTTGAATTTGCAAACATTAAAAAAACAAAAAACGGTTGCACAATAGTAAGCTTTGATAATACCCAAAAAATAAAGCTGACAGTTAACCGCTATATAAAAAACGAAAAATATTACGAAGAATATGTTTTCGAAAATATATCTGCTTCAAGCATTGTTCTCTCCCAAGAAAATATAGGGATTGTTTTTGGGTACAACTGCATTTTCGATAAAAAAGACAATATGCTACACACCCGTTGCAATTCTCATATTTGGTGCGCCGATAATATTTGCAACATTCATTCTGTAAAATTAGATGGACAGAAGCCTTATTTTGTCCAAAAGGCCATAAGCGGTAGCTTTTTAGGATACGGCTTGATTTGCGATATCAATGCGGTCCCAAATGCCTCGTGGGATAGGGGAAATATTGTTTTGTATCCCAATACGCTTACTTTACAAAAGGGCGAAAAAACGGTATTTGCTTTTGAGTTTTATTTTCTGGACGAGAGGGAAGAAATTTCTCCCGTTTCGGCTGATAAATATTCTTGTCTCATAAATGATGAAATTACCGTTAGTATTAATTGGCATGAAGATATAAAAAATATTTTTTCTGAAGTTAATAATGAAAGAATTTCATTTAAAATAGATGCTAATAAAGCCGTTGGCAAACTTAAATTCAAAACTCTGGGCGAGAAAAAGTTAAATATTATAATTAATGATAAAAAGACTTTTATCAACCTTAATGTTTTAAGACCGCTCGGGGAAATTCTTAAAAAAAGAGTTGAATTTATTACCTCAAAACAGCAGTATACAGGGGATAATGCCAATTTATTGGGCGCTTATTTGATTTATGACAGAGAAACAGAATCGTTATATCATGATTCGAATTTTGCTGATCATAACTGCGCACGCGAAAGATTGGCGATGGGTGCTTTAGTAGCCTTAAGCCTTTGTAAAAAATACGACAAAAGGGTAGAAGAATCTTTAATAAATCACCGACAATTTATCGAAAGAGAGATACTCGATATCAATACCGGATATGTTAAAAACGGCGTTAACGACAGTTCGTTAAGGCTATACAATTTCCCTTGGGTTTCAACATATTATCTTGAATGGTATAATTTTTCAAAAGACGTCGAGTTCCTTTTAATTGCGGCGCGTGTCTTACACAAATATTATGAGCTCGGTGGCGCAAACCAAGAGTCACCTTGTATAGAGGCATACGAAATTTTACTTCATTTAAAAGAAGAAGGTTTAAATGCTGAATACGAAAAATTAAAGCAAGAATTCGTTTCGCACGCAGATTCAATTTACTTAAGACGCACAAAATCAACGTCGTCGGAGGTATCGTGTGCTAACGGAATGATGAACCTGATGAGCACCTTTCTTGCCGAAGCATATCTTAT
>JAFSCI010000020.1 GCA_017436815.1 Clostridia bacterium | reverse complement strand
TAGCTATGCATTCGGCTTCTGCGGACTTGAAAGCGTAACATTACCCGGCTCACTTACAAAGATAAACACAGGTTTAACTTATGAGTCGAGCGCAACAATTTACTATCCTGCAGGCACATACGTAGATCAGTATCTACATTCTGCAAATGCTAAGATTACAAATGAGACTTTAGTTCCCATTGCTTAAAATTAGCACAGATAGTAAAGACTAACTAAACAAAACACCCCTTGGGATAAAACCCAAGGGGTGTTTTTTATTTATTTATTTTAATTTTACATCAGCAAATCCGAAAGCTGTGCTAAGGTTTCAATTGGCAGCTGCTCGGCTCTGACGGTTGGTGGCAATGAGCACTGCTCCAATGCGCTTATGATTTTGTCTTTTGGTATGCCAAGGGTGGACGAAACGGTGTTTGTAAGGGTTTTTCTGCGCTGAGCAAAGCAGGCCTTTATAAATTTAAAGAATTTTTGCTCGTCATCAACCTTTACCTTAGGCTCGGGTAAAACATTAAGCTTTATAACTGCGCTGTCTACGTTTGGAGCGGGTAAAAACGAGTCTCTGTCAACCAAAAACAAAAGCTCTGGGTCCGAATAATAGCTTACCGCTACCGATATTGCACCACATTCTTTATCTCCAGGTTTGGCGCAAAGACGCTCGGCCGCCTCTTTTTGCACCATAACGGTAATAGACTTTATTGGCAGCTTGCTTTCAAGCAACATCATTATAATAGGCGAGGTTATATAATAGGGCAGATTTGCGCATACTACAACGTGGTCGCAATCGGCAAATTCATCGGCAATTATTTGCTTTAAATCAAGCTTCATCGCATCGCCGAATATAACCTTCGTATTATCGAATTCAGCAAGAGTCTGGCTTAGTACGGGTCGCAGACGCTCGTCAAGCTCTATGGCTACAACTTTTTTTGCAATTTGCGCAAGCAAGCTTGTAAGTACGCCAATACCTGGCCCTATTTCGAGCACGCCTGTGTCCAAATCGGCAGAATGTTCGGCCATTTGCGGACATACGGTAGGGTTTATTAAAAAATTCTGCCCGAGGCTCTTTTTAAAAGTAAATCCGTTTTTGGCAAGAATGCTTTTTACGGTTGAAATATCAGATAAATTCATAAATTAACAGTCCTATATTTACAGTTTTGAAAGTGTTGTGCTCTTGTTAGAATCGGAATTGGCAAATATTACCCACATATCAGACAGTTTTAATAATATTTGCTTAGTGTCGGCCGAAATACTGTCTTTGCCGTAAATGGCGAGGGCGGTAAATTTTGTCTTTTTTTCCTCGAGCGCTTTGCTTAAAGCCGAAAGCTCGGCAGGCAGATGGTTATTTGCGCTGAATTTATATTCGGCCGCACTGTAAATACTAAAATCTTTGCAAAGTAAAGCTGCGCCAACCTTAACGTTAGAAAGGGTCGACATCTGTTTTGCCTGCGAAACCAAAGAATCAAAATTAGACATTAAATTCACCTCGCAAAAAATTATATCATATAAAAACATATTTGGCAAATTTTTTATATCAGTATTGATTAATAATGATTGCGGTATGTGGAAACACTTTGTATTTCCACAAAAGCTGGTAAATCAGCTTTTCTACATTATTATCTTGAAAGATGAGTGTTTTAGGTGTATAATAATTTATTAAATATTATATATTTTAAGGACGACTGATGATGGTTGATGAAAAGCAGAAAAATCCGCACGCCGGTCACAGAGGAAGATTTCGCAAAGAGATTATAAAAAACGGAATAAATCCATCTACACCCGAGCATAAGGTGCTTGAGTATATTTTGTTTTATTGCGTGCCTCGAAAGGATACCAACGTTCTCGCTCACGAGCTTATAGAAAAGTTTGGCTCTTTTACCGCAGTGCTTGAGGCATCCGAGCGTGATTTATATGCGATTAAGGGCATAAACGAGGCGGCAGTAACCTGGCTTAAGATGATAATTCCCGTTTTCAGATATTACACCGCTAAAAAGGCCGATATTGGCAAAAGGTTCACCGCTAAAGAGCAGTTCGGAGAGTATATTTTCAAACAATATTTAGGCAATAAGAGTGAGGTTGTAACACTTTTAAGTCTTAATGCCGCCGGCAAGATTATAAGCAGTGACGTTATTGCCGAGGGCGATATAACCAGCGCAAACATAACCGCCCGAAATCTGCTTGACGTTGTGCTTCGCACAGGTGCTAAGGGTGTTGTTATGGCTCATAACCACCCGAGCGGATTAGCTTTGCCATCTGAAGATGATTTGAGAGCCACCATTTTTGTTAAGCAGATATTAAGCAGTATAGACGTACAACTATTAGACCACGTCATTGTTTGCGATAACGATTACGTATCGCTTGAAGAATCGAAAGACTTTAAAAACATTTTTAAAAGATAAGGATAAATTTATGCTAACTCTTGAAAGCTTAAAAAAAGAAAGAATATTTTACTATTTTACCGAGCTTTGCAAAATTCCGCACGGCTCGGGCGATATGCAAAAAATAAACGAGTACTGCGTGCAGTTTGCAAAGGAGCACTCGCTTGAATACTATACCGACGATTTATTTAACGTTATAATAAAAAAGAAGGCAAGTGTCGGACATGAAGATCACCCCGCCGTAATCTTGCAGGGTCATTTAGATATGGTTTGCGAAAAAGAACCGCAAGTTGATATAGATTTTTTAAACGATCCAATAAACGTTTTAACCGACGGTGAATTTCTCTTTGCCGACCATACAACTTTAGGTGCCGATAACGGAATAGCCGTTGCTATGATGCTTAGCATTTTAGAGGATAATTCACTTGAGCACCCACCCATAGAGGCGGTGTTCACTACCGATGAAGAAACGGGTATGTACGGCGCTTTAGCGCTTGATACAAGTCTTTTAAATGCCCGCCGCTTAATAAATATAGATTCCGAAGAGCAGGGCGTTTTAACCGCAGGTTGTGCGGGTGGAATAACCGCCAACACTTGCGTTTATCTTACAAGTGAGAGTGTAAACAACCCTTGCTACGAAATAAAAGTCGGCTCGCTTTTGGGCGGTCACTCGGGTATAGATATAGATAAAAACCGCCTTAATGCCAATAAGGTAATGGCCGAGCTTTTAAACTCATTAGAGCAAGATTACAATTTGGTAAGCATCAGCGGTGGCGACAAAAACAATGCTATTGCACGCAATTGCAGCGCGGTAATATCCTGCAAAACCGACCCGACGGCAGAAATTGAAAATATAAAAGCTACCCTTAAAAACGAAACCGAAACACCCGAAATTACCGTTTGTAAAACACAAAGCAGTTCTACCGCCGTAAGTGTTGCCGATTCTAAAAAGATAATTTCCTTTATGTGCGACGCTCCAAACGGCGTAATAACATATAGCCAGAATATTGAGGGCCTTGTTCAGACCTCGCTTAATATGGGTGTTGTAAGAACCGAGGCTAATACCGTAAAGGTTGTTTTTGCTTTGAGAAGTGCCAAAACAAGTGAGCTTGAGGATTTGAAAAATCAGCTATCAGCTCTTGCAGACAAAATAAAAGGCAATATTGAATTTGAGGGTGCTTATCCGGCCTGGGAGTACAGAGAAAACTCGCCGCTAAGAGATACCCTTTGCAATATTTATGAGTCAATGTACAAGACTAAGATGAAGGTTGACGTAATTCACGCGGGGCTCGAGTGCGGACTTTTGAGTGAGAAAATAGACGGGCTCGATGCCGTGTCTATCGGTCCTGACCTTTACGACGTGCACACCCCAAAAGAGCGACTCGATATTGCATCGGCAAGGAGTACCTACGAATATTTGTGTAAGGTATTAAAAAATCTTTAGGAGTAATATTTTGAATAATAAAACAGAAAAAATAGCCGGTTGTCTTAAAGAAAATCAGGCGCTGCTTGTCAGCGCTTTCGCTAACCGATTTTATTTAAGCGGCTTTAAATCAAGTGCGGGCAACGTGGTAATCACGAAAAATAAAGCGGTGCTTTTTATAGATTTCAGGTATTTTGAAAAAGCAAAAACTTCCGTTTTAGGTCTGGACGTGCAGCTATCTAAAAACTTTTCGGCCGAGCTGGCTTGCTTTTTAGAGCAAAACGGCGTAAATGAGTTGTTTTTAGAGACCGACTGTGTCAGCATAGATGAATATTCATCACTTTGTGAGAAACTGCAGGGTATAAACGTTACAACAAATCCGCTTTTTAAAACGAAGCTTTGCGATATGCGAGCTGTAAAAAGCGAGGATGAAATTGCAAGTATTATAAAAGCTCAGCAGATAACCGATCAAACCTTCAGCTACATTTTAAACCACATAAAACCCGGTGTCAGCGAAAGAGAAATAATGCTGAATATGGAGTTTTATTTAAGAAATTTGGGCTCAGAGGGCGTATCGTTCGATTTTATTGTTGCATCGGGTAAGAATTCATCAATGCCGCACGCCGTACCGACCGATAAAAAAATAGAAGCGGGCGATTTTGTAACAATGGACTTTGGCGCAGTAATAAACGGCTATAGGTCAGATATGACCCGTACCGTAGCCGTAGGTCACGTTACCGATGAGCAAACAAAGGTTTATAACACCGTTTTAAAGGCTCAAACCGCCGCATTAGACTCGATAAAAAGCGGTATGGTTTGCAAGGATATAGATAAAATCGCGCGCGATATAATCTATAACGCAGGCTACGAAAACTGTTTTGGCCACGGACTCGGCCACAGTGTCGGAATTGAAATTCACGAATCGCCCTGCTTTAATTTAAGAGATACCACCCTTTTACAAAGCGGTATGGTGCTTACGGTAGAGCCCGGAATTTATTTGGAAAATAATTTCGGTGTCAGAATTGAAGATATGGTCGTTGTAACAAACGAAGGATGTATTAACATTACAAAGAGTGATAAAAAACTTATAGTACTTTAAGAGGTGAATTTTGTGTTTTCTAAATTAAGAAAAAACACATCTACATATACGGCAATGCTTGTAGGACTTGGAAATCCGGGTTTAAACTATGAAAAAACCCGCCACAATGCAGGCTTTATGGCTGTTGATAAATTCTGCAAAACCCACGGTATAACTCAGTTTAAAAATAAATTCAACGCGCTTGTAGCCGATGCTACTATAAACGGCAACCGCATACTTGTAGTAAAGCCGCAAACCTATATGAACAATTCGGGCGAGGCCGTAGGAAAGCTTGCAAAGTTTTATAAAATTGCTCCCGAAAACGTTTTGGTTATGTTTGACGATATTTCTTTTCCCGTAGGCGTTTTGCGAATTCGCCGCAAGGGCTCTGCGGGCGGACATAACGGAATAAAGAGTATTATCGCTCATCTTGGAAGCGAAAATTTCCCACGCATAAAAATTGGCGTTGGCGATAAACCACACGCCGATGCCGATTTAAAAAATCACGTTTTATCTAACTTTGGCGCAGAAGACTTAAAAAATTTAGATGCTCCCTTAGAGCGCTGCGTTTTAGCGGCAGAGCTTATTATAAATGATCAAACCGATAAGGCAATGAATATGTATAATGGCTGATTTAAAATTTCTAAACCAAATTTTGAAGAAGAATAATCAATACAAAACCCTCCTGACAAGTATTAGCGAGGGCGCTTTGCCATGCCTTGCTACAGGTGTGTGCGACGTTCATAAGGCGCTTATTGTGTCGGCATTAAGCTGCCACCAAAACAAGAAAATTTTACTTATAACCCCCGACGAACCCTCGGCCGCGAAGCTTATAGAAGACCTTAAAAACCTAAACGTTAAGGTGCATTCGTTTGAATCGCGTGACTTTGTTTTGAACAATGCCTTTGGCAGCTCGAAAGATTACGAGCACAAGCGTCTTTACACCCTTTTTGGTATTTTAAACGGCGAATGTGACGTCGTTGTTTCCAGCATTCAGGCCGCCGCGCAGTATACCTTGCCGGCTAATGTTTTAGAGCAAAACGCCTTTAATTTGCAGGTTGGCGCCACCGTAAACGATGCCGATTTAATAAGTAATCTGCTTTCATCTGGATACTGCCGTTGCGAGCAGGTAGAGGGCAAGGGTCAGTTTTCCAAAAGAGGCGGAATAATAGATATTTTCTGCCCGTCTGACCTTAAACCCTACCGTATAGAATTCTGGGGCGATGAAATTGATTCTATTTCTACCTTCGACGTAACAAATCAGCGCCGAATAGAGCAGGTCGATAGCATAAGAATTACCCCTGCGCAAGAAATTACCGCAGCGCCGTCTGACATTGAAAATATGCTGCTTAAATTAAAGTCGCAAAAATTAAGCGAGGCGCAGCTGGCTCAGGTGAACTCCGACCTTGAGCGCGTAAAATACGGCGAGTCTGTAAATTTAGACCGCTATATAAATTTAATTTACCAAACTCCGTACACGCTTTTTGATTATGCAAAGGATTATCTTTTGCTTGTAAGCGATGCCGCAGACGTGCAAATAAATTTAAGGGCATATTTGGAAAATTATGCGCTCGATACCGAAACCTTGCTCGAGCAAGGCCACATTTTCTCACAAACGGGGAAACTGTATTTAGACGAAGCGCAGGTAACCAAAATACTCGAAGAGGGCAGTGTTTTATTCGAAAACTTCACCCGCCGCTCGTTTAATATTCCGCTAAAGCAAAGTATTGCCTTTACCTACAAGCGCAACGCTATCTGGAACGGCAGTATAGATTATTTGTGTGAGGACGTTAAAAATGCTTTAAGCGCAAATCTGTCGGTCGTAATAGCCGCCACTAATGATAAAAGCGGTAAAAATATTGCCGACGATTTATCGGCCAGAGGTATACCCTGCACATTTTTGGAAAACGTGAGCACTCTGCCAAAGGGAGTGGTTGTAACCGTTGGTGCGCTTTCAGCGGGGTTTGAGATAGAAAACAGTGTTTTGTTTATCCCCGCAAGCCGTTTTATAGCAAGTAAAAAGAGAAAATCGCTTAACACCGATTCCTCTAAAAAAATCACCTCTCTTTCCGAAATCGAAAAGGGCGATTACGTTGTTCACACGTCTCACGGTATAGGTGTTTTTGCGGGAATAGAAACCATTACCGCAAACAAAATTACCAAAGACTATATTAAAATTAAGTACGCAGGTACCGACGTTTTATACGTTCCCGTAACCCAGCTCGATTTAGTGTCTAAGTATATAGGCTCCAAAGAGGACGGAACGGTGAAACTTCATAAGCTTTCGGGTACAGAGTGGCAAAACACCCGCAAAAGAGTTCGCGCGGCGGTCAAAAATATGGCAAAGCAGCTAACGGCTTTATACGCCAAGCGTATGAGCGCAAAGGGTTACGCCTTTTGTGAAGATACCGATCTTCAGCGTGATTTTGAATGCCGTTTTGAGTTTGATGAAACTGAGGACCAGTTGCGCTGCGTTAACGAGATTAAGCGTGATATGGAGCGCCCCGTACCTATGGACCGACTCCTTTGCGGTGACGTTGGCTTTGGCAAGACCGAGGTAGCCCTTCGCGCCGCCTTTAAGTGTATGAGCGAGGGCAAGCAGTGCGCCATTTTGGTGCCCACCACAATTCTCGCCTGGCAGCATTATAATACTGCGCTAAGACGTTTTTCTAACTTTGCACTTAATATTGCAATGCTTTCCCGCTTTGTAGATGCCAAAACCCAAAGCCGAGTAATAAAGGGACTAAAAAGCGGTGCGGTAGATATGGTAATAGGCACCCACCGTTTAATTTCCAAGGACGTTAAGTTTAAAGATTTGGGACTTGTAATTGTAGACGAGGAGCAGCGCTTTGGCGTGGCTCAAAAAGAACGACTGAAAGAGCTGTACCCGAGCGTAGACGTTTTAACTCTTTCCGCAACCCCAATTCCAAGAACCTTAAATATGGCAATGTCGGGACTCAGAGATATGTCCTGCATAGACGAGGCACCGCTTGACAGATACCCCGTTACAAGCTACGTAATAGAGCATAACGATGCCATAATATTCGATGCTATAAACAGAGAGCTTCGCCGTTCGGGTCAGGTTTATTATCTGCACAACCGTGTAGACACAATAGACCGCACTGCCTTAAAGCTGCAAAATGCATTCCCGAACTTTAAGGTTGCCACCGCTCACGGCAAAATGAGTGAAGATGCTTTGTCTGATGTATGGAAGCGCCTTGTAGAGCACGAAATAGATATTCTCGTCTGCACCTCTATTATAGAAACGGGCGTAGATATATCTAACGCTAACACTTTAATTATAGAAGATGCCGACAGAATGGGCCTTTCTCAGTTGCATCAGCTAAGGGGCAGAGTAGGGCGTTCTCCGCGCAGAGCCTACGCCTATTTTTGCTTTAAGCCGTATAAGCAGATCAGCGAAGTTGCAACCAAGCGACTGGAAGCAATGCGTGAATTTACCGAGTTTGGCGCAGGCTTTAAAATAGCGCTCAGAGATTTGGAAATTCGTGGCGCGGGCTCAATTTTAGGCGGTGAGCAACACGGTCACTTAGAAGCAGTAGGCTACGATATGTACCTTAAAATGCTTAACGATGCCGTAAATGAAGAAAACGGACTCAGCCCCGTAGAAGAAAACGAGTGCACCGTAGATATTTACGTTTCGGCCCACATACCCGAAAAATATATGCCCTCTGCGGCAAACAGAATCGAGATGTACAAACGCATTGCGGCCATAAGCAGTCAGGCCGACGTTTTAGACGTTACCGATGAGCTTTTAGACCGCTTTGGTGAACCGCCAAAATCGGTTTTAGGTCTTGTGGATATCGCTTATATAAGAAACCTTGCCATAAAATGCGGTATATGCGAAATCGTTCAGCGTGACGACCTGGTAACCTGCTTTGTAAACAGTATAAATATGCAAAGTATGTCGGTTCTTTCCGACACCTTTAAGGGTCGTTTCTTTATAAGCGCAGGTGCTAAACCGTCCTTTTCTGTAAAGCTTAAAAAGGGCGAAAGCAACCTTGCTATACTAAAGCAAATCGTAGAGCTTTTAAATAAGGAAAATCAGACTAATTAGTACTGGACATTTAATGCATATTATTATATAATTATTTTGCAAATTCACTTTCGGAGGATAAAAATGTTTAAAAGAATTTTACTTTCAGTTCTTTGTGTATTTTTAATATTTACCCTTTGCGCATGTCACGCACAGGATGAAATTGCCGTAACAGTAGGCGGCGTTAATATTAAGTCGGGCGCATACGCAAATATGCTCATTTATGCCGATACCGAGGCAAAATCCAAGGTAGACAGTAACTTAACCTCTCAGGGCGCAAGTGACCTTTCCAGAGTCAATTATTTTGCGCAGAAAATAGACGGCACCGACTATACTAAGTGGGTCAAAGACCGCGCAATAGAGCATTGCAAGCGCTACGCTATAATTGAGTTAAAGTATAAAGAGCTCAATATCACTATTACCGAGAAAGAGGCAAACAGCGTTACCTCAAACGTTTATAACTACTGGTAAGCAACATGCTACGTCGAGCTTTACGAGAAAAACTGTGTTGCCT
>JAFSCI010000019.1 GCA_017436815.1 Clostridia bacterium | reverse complement strand
TTGAATACGAATTCCAGATGGCTTTAGCCAACAAAAAAATGAATCCCAACGTTGAAACCATGTTTTTGACAACAAGTGCCGAAAATATGTTTTTAAGCTCCAGTATGGTAAAGCAAATTGCCAGTATGGGCGGAAATATCTCGGGCTTCGTTCCCGATGCAATTTTAGAAAAAATTACCCTAAGATTAAATCAGAAAGGATGACATTATAATGGCAAACACAATCGAAGAACTATTAGAACAATTTGACGAGGTTTTAGACAGCGGCTTAAAGGTACCGGGTAAACGTACAATAGTTGACGTTGAAGCTATCCGTGCAATAATAGACGATATCCGTCTTAATATGCCCGCAGAAATCAAGCAGGCACGCGGCATTGTTGCCGACAGAGCCGACATTATTACAAACGCCAGACGTGAAGCTGACGGAATTATCCGTTCTGCCGAAGAAAGAGCCAAAGCATTGGTAGCACAGGAAGAAATCACAAAGCTCGCTCAAGAAAAAGCGGCTGAGATTTTAGCTAGTGCTCAGGCAAAGAGTCGTGAAATGCGCAGAGCAGCGCAAGACTTTGTTGACGAGCTTATGCTCCGTGCAGACGAGGGTCTTACAGCAAACTTAGCAGAGGTTCGCAGAACACGCGCTGCGCTAAAGCAGCAGGCTCCCCAGGCTAAGAACGACTAATTATTTTAGTTTAAAGCGTCCGTTTGTTCGGGCGCTTTTGTTTTGCGAAAACATAGTTGTCGTTTTTTATCAACTTAAATTTCTTGACCTGTAAATTAATTTATGTTATTATTCTTCTACCGCTTAATATGTGAGGTGAGATTATGTCGGAAAACACAAAAACAATAACTACAAACAAAAAAGCATTCCACGAATATTTCGTGGTTGAAAGTTTCGAGGCAGGAATCTCGCTTGCCGGTACCGAGGTTAAATCTTTAAGAAAAGGTAATGTTAACCTTAAAGATGCCTGGTGCAGTATTGAAAACGGTGAAATGTTCGTAAAGCAAATGCACATAAGCCCTTACGAACAGGGTAATATATTCAATAAAGACCCTATGCGAGTAAGAAAGGTGCTGCTTCACAAGCGTGAAATTATGCGTTTGCTTGGTCTTACAAAGCAACAAGGTCTTACGGTAATACCCTTATCTCTTTATTTTAAGGGATCACTTGTAAAGGTACAAATAGGTCTTTGCAAGGGTAAAAAGCTTTACGACAAGCGTGCAGTAGATGCCGAGCGCTCGGCTAACCGCACAATAGAGCGTGCACTAAAAGAGCGCAATCAATAAATATATGGGGGCGTAAAGGTTTCGACAGGGATTTTGAACTTTTGGAAGCGAGTAGCGGTGCGGAACCGCTTTAAAATCCGTACTTTTTAAAAATAAACGACAACAATAAAGTTGCCTTAGCAGCCTAATTTGGCTGCCGTCCGACCTTAGAGTACTGCGGTTAAGCGAGGGCGTCGATTAGCAGTGAACATGAACGAGCACATGCCCCTTGTGCTTGTCAGGAATTTAAAGGGCTACCGATTTTAACGTTTGTTAGTTACCGTTAATATTCGGGAATTTTAAAAACTGACTGCACTCGGAGATGCCGAAAGGAATAGGTTTTTGGACAGGGGTTCAATTCCCCTCGCCTCCACCAAAATAAAACGGGTAGTGCCGCAGGTACTACCCATTTTGTTTTCTTGTTTAGTTCAGAGGGGAATTGAATCGGAAACCACCGTATACACAAAGTTGCGCATAATTCGACACAAATTTTATTGACTACTCATAATTTATGGGTTATAATGAATGCAGTCAGTCGAAACGTTTTAACAGCGTTTCGACTAACCTATTCCATTATAATCAAGTAATAAGTATAAAGTAAGGGAATGTTTTTATGGCTTTTTCAAGAGCAGCCTGGCATAGCGGGCTTACATACAGGCAAACCTGTACACGATGCAAATCTGTTTTAAGATATACCGACAAAGCATTGGATTTCCGTCCATGGTTTGCCGACGGATTTATATATTGTCCAAAATGCAAGACTCCTTTGCGCCATAATGAGAATTATGCAATTAATGCAGTTACCGATAATACTACCGACAATACTGCTGCACAGACTGTAGTTACTAAAAACCAGGTTAACGACGTTGCTGCCAATGAAAACGTAACAAGCAATAACGAAAATAGCATTAAAGCTGACGATATTGCTGCACACAACGCAAAATTCTGTACATCGTGCGGACACAAATATAACGATGACGATGTTTTCTGTTCAAAGTGCGGACAGAAAAGATAAATTTAATACTATTATAAAACGGCAGAACTCAACACGTTTTCTGCCGTTTTTCTTAATGAATTTCGGGTGATTTTATGAAATACATTATTGATAACGATTTACATATTCATTCACTTCTTTCTTCGTGTTCTGGTGATGCCGAACAAACTGCCGAGCGCATTTTACAGTATGCAAAGATAAATTCTTTAAAAACAGTTTGTATTACGGATCACTTTTGGGATGATGTAATAAAAGGTGCGTCCGACTGGTACGCGCCGCAAAATTATGAGCATATATCAAAAGCACTCCCCTTACCCAAGGATGACAACGTTCGCTTTTTGTTTGGTTGTGAGAGTGAAATGGACAAAAATTTTCATCTGGGTATATCTAAAGAAAAATTTGATTTTTTCGATTTTGTTATTATTCCTACCACCCACTTTCATATGCGCGGATTCACTTTGTCTGAGGAGCAAGCTTTAAATACCAAAAGCCGTGCAAAAGCGTGGTGTGACAGACTTTGTGCAGTTTTAGATATGGATCTTCCTTTTGAAAAAACGGGTCTTGCGCATCTGACCTGCCATTTAATTGCTCCGACAAGAAATGAATATTTAGAGGTTTTAAGTCTTTTGGAATATGATGCAATGTACAAGCTATTTAAAAAAGCTGCCGAGCTTAAGGTTGGCATTGAGCTTAATGCGTCGGATATGAATTTTCCCGAAAATGAAGCCGACACAATTTTAAAACCTTATAAAATAGCAAAGGAAGCCGGATGCAAGTTTTACTGCGGTTCAGATGCACATCATCCAAATACATTTGACACTTCCAAGCAGATTTTCGAGCGTGCGGTTAATTTACTTGGCTTAACCGAAGATGATAAATTTATTATTTAGTTTATAAATTCGGTAAAATATTGTTGCCTTTTTACCCAAAATATGTGATAATAACGATAATATCCCAACAAGGAGAGATAAAATTGACTACAAAAAGAAGTTCATTTACCGGTAAAATCGGTTTTGTCTTGGCTGCCGCAGGCTCTGCTGTAGGTCTTGGCAACATTTGGCGTTTTCCGTACCTGGCAGCAAAATACGGCGGCGGTATATTTTTGCTCGTCTACATTTTACTCGCCGTTACCTTTGGCTTTGCGCTTATGGTGGCCGAGGTAAGCATTGGCCGTAAAACAGGTCTTAGCGCAATCGGCGCATTTAAAGCACTTGATAAGCGTTTTTCGTTCGTAGGCTATTTAGCCGCATTAGTACCCGTAATTATACTTCCCTACTACTCTGTAATAGGCGGTTGGGTAACAAAGTACTTTGCAGGCTTTGTTATGGGCAAGGCCGACGCTATGGCGCAGGATAGTTATTTTAATTCCTACATAGGCAGCACGACCGAGCCTCTTTTGTGGTTCGCTGTATTCATTGGAATTACTGCTATTGTAGTTTTATGCGGTGTTGAAAAAGGTATTGAAAAAGTAAGCAAAATTATGATGCCCGTTTTAATTTTCCTTATCATAGGCATAGTAATTTACACAAGTATTACTATGGACGGCGCATTAGAAGGTATTGTATACTACATTAAACCTGATTTTTCTAAGTTCTCTATTATGACTGCCGTTGCGGCTATGGGACAGTTATTCTACTCTATGTCGCTTGCAATGGGTATTATGATAACCTTTGGCTCTTATATGAAAAAGGATATAAGCATTGAAGGTTCGGCTCACCAGGTTGAAATATTCGATACCGGCGTTGCATTCCTTGCAGGTCTTATGATTGTTCCCGCCGTATTTGCATTCTCGGGCGGTGATGAATCGGCTTTAAGCCAAGGCCCCGGACTTATGTTTGTAACACTGCCTAAAATATTCGACTCTATGCCGGGTGGAAATATTGTTGGTGCGGCATTCTTTATTATGGTGCTTTTCGCAGCATTAACATCGTCTATATCGTTAATGGAAACGGTCGTTTCTATTTTCCACGATAAACTGCATATAGACAGAAAAGCCTGCTGCTTTATAGTTTTAGGTATAAGCGTATTACTTGGCATTCCGTCTTCTTTAGGCTACAGTGCATGGAGCGGCGTTACAATAATCGGTATGCAGATACTTGATTTCTTTGATTTTATAAGCAACAACATAATTATGCCGATAGTTGCATTCTTGACTTGCCTTTTTGTCGGCTACTTTATAAAGCCCAAAACCTTAATAGAAGAAGCCGAAATCGGCGGAAGATTTAAAGCAAAAAACTTATTCTCGGTGGTTATAAAATTCGTAGCGCCCGTATTTATAATTTTAATACTTGTTTCTTCCATACTAAACGTATTTGGAATCATAAGTATTTAATAAGCATTAAAAAAGACCGCTTCGGCGGTCTTTTTTAATGCTTTAAGTCTGAGTTTGCAGAACCTTACTGTCTTTTGAAAATCGCGACCCATGACATGATCAGTCCCATATATGTTCTGCCAGGCCTCTGTCTGTTTGCCCGTCCTGTCGGAAAATCCACCTAAAAGCAAAATCCCCAACCTTTTGGTCGGGGATTTAAAATTTATATATCGTTTTCTGTTAAATACTCTAAAGACTCACGTTTAACCGCAACGTAGGGTTTTGTATCTTTAATCATTACAACTGCGGGACGTGTTATGCGGTTGTAGTTAGATGCCATAGAGTAGTTATATGCACCGGTTGTACAAACCGCAAGTATATCTCCCCTCTTTGCTTTGGGAAGCGTAACGTCTTTTTGAATAATATCTCCGCTCTCACAACAACGGCCAACTACGTCACTTACAAAATCTGCAGTGTCATTCATACGGCTTGCAGGTAAAATCGTGTAAGGTGAGCCGTAAAGAGCAAAACGAGGATTATCAGTCATACCGCCGTCTATAGAGGTATAGTTCTTATAGCCTGTAATTTCCTTAACGGTTCCTACCGTGTAAAGAGTCATACCTGCATCGGCAACAATGCTTCTGCCTGGCTCTAATAAAATTTTAGGAATTTCAATATTAAGCTCGGCCGCTGTGCTCTTAATACACTCGGCAACCTGACGGATATTATCGGCAATATCTATTGTTGGGTGTGAATCTAAATATCTTACACCGTAACCGCCGCCAAGGTCTAGCTGCTCGGTTACAAAGCCAAATTTGGCTTTAACTGTAGCAATAAATTCAAGCATTATTTTTGAGCCTCTTATAAACGTGTCAGACTCAAAAACCTGCGAGCCAATATGACAATGGAAGCCGCAAAGTTTAATATTAGAAAGTGTAAGCGTATATTCTACCATTTTTTCAGCCTGGCCTGTTTCTATGGCAGTGCCAAACTTAGAATCCACCTTACCTGTATTAACTGCTTCGTAGGTGTGGGTATCTATTCCCGGAGTTAAACGGAGCAAAATACTTTGTGTAAGAGAACGCTCCTTGGCGATTTGGTTTATAGCGTCCAGCTCCTCTTTATTATCTACAACAAAGTAGCCTACGCCGTTTTCCATAGCAAAGTTAATATCTTCGTCGGTTTTATTGTTAGAGTGAAAATATGCGTTTTTAAGGTTAAAGCCTGCCTTAAGAGCTGTATAAATTTCACCCGAAGATACAACGTCTATGCCCATACCTTCATCTTTCATAATCTCGTAGATTTTCTTAAAAGATGCCGCCTTGCTGGCATATAACGGCATAGCATTAGCGCCAAAATACTTATTCATAGCGTTTAAATAAACGCGGCAGTTATTTCTGATTTTATTTTCATCCATTAAATACAGCGGTGTTTTGTATTCCTTTGCAAGCTCTACGGTATTTGCGCCCGCAAAGTAAAGTACGCCGTCTTTAACACTTATATTATCACAAATCATATTTTTGCTTCCTATCCTACAAATTCATTGTAAATTGCATTGAGGGCTGTTAAGAAATCGTCTTCGCTTACTCCGACAATTATGTTAATTTCGCTTGAGCCCTGGTCTATCATCTTAATGTTTACCTGAGCCTCGGCAATAGCCGAACAAACTCTGCCCGCTGTACCCTTGTTACCTACCATACTGCGTCCTACTACCGAAACGAGTGCAAGGCCGTCTTCTATAACAACAGAATCAGGCGAGGTCTTCTTTATAATATCGGCAATTATAGACTCTTTGCAGTCTTTAATTACGTCGGTTGCAATTACCAGTGACATAGCGTCTATGCCTGAGGGTAAGTGCTCCCAGGAAATCTGATGATTTTCCAAAACCTCTAAAACTCTTCTGCCAAAACCGATTTCAGAGTTCATCATATCTTTTTCAATAGTTATTATGGAGAAGCCTTTTTTACCTGCAATACCAGTAATAACCTCGTTATCAAACGAATTATCAACCTCAGATACTATCATAGTGCCTGCATCTGCAGGAGCATTGGTGTTGCGAATATTTATCGGAATACCGCACTCGCGTACAGGGAAAATTGCGTCTTCATGCAAAACTGTTGCGCCCATATATGCAAGCTCTCTGAGTTCTCTGTAGGTAATATGCTCTATAACCTTAGGATTCTTAACGCATCTTGGATCGGCCATAAGCATACCCGATACGTCGGTCCAGTTCTCATAAATATCAGCCGACATAGCACGTGCAACTATTGAACCCGTTATATCAGAGCCGCCACGTGTAAAGGTCTTTATAGTTCCGTTAGGCATTACACCGTAAAAGCCGGGAATTACAGCGTGGGTGTGCTCAGATAAAATCTGTTCTATAGTTTCATAGGTCTTTTTATTGTCCAGCTTGCCGTTATCGTTAAAGAATATTCCCGATTCAGCATCTACAAAATCAAAACCCAAATAGTTTGCCATTACTATAGCATTAAGATATTCACCACGGCTTGCTATGTAATCACGGCCTGCGTGGTTTAAAATTGCAGTACGAATTCTATCAAACTCGCTCTGTAACGATAAATCAAGCTTTAAATCGCTTATGATACCGTTATAGCGAGCCTCTATTTTTGCAAATATTTCATCAATAGCAAGCTTTTTGCTTGCTAGATTATAGCACTCGTAAAGCATATCGGTTACCTTTTCATCATCTGAGAAACGTTTACCGGGAGCCGAAACAATTATAAATCTTCTTGTATCATCAGCTTTAATTATATTTGCTACCTTTTCAAACTGTTGTGCGTCCGCAAGCGAGCTGCCGCCAAATTTTAAAACTCTAAGCATAGTAATCTCCTTAAACTTTAAGTTTATATATTTATATAATATTCCACCATATCATAATTGTTTATATAATAACAAAAAACGTCTGTTTTCGCAACAGTTTTATTGATTTAAATCAAAAAAATATCATTTTCCCCAAAACTGACGCTTTTTTGCTTTTTTAAGATGTAAAAAACATATAAAACTCTACTAAAAGTACATTGACTTTTGATATATTTTTTATATACTTAAAATATAAAATCTTACGGATGAGGTTTAACGTATGTTTGAATTTGGAAAGCTTTTATCTTGTGATGTTTGTGACAATAAGGTGCTTTTGAATTTTGCCGAAAACAAGGCAAGGCTTGAAATTATACGTGATGATATTATAAACGTTTTTTGCGGTTTTGAGTGTGATGAACACAACTCCAAAGCCATAGAAAATGACGTAGCAGTACCGACTCAGTTTACTGCTGATTTTTCAGACGGTGTGCTCACACTTAAAACCAAGTGTGTTGCAGTAACCGTCAAAGACAATATGCTTATAGACTTTGCCGATACAAACGGCAATATCCTTTGTTCCGATACCGACTGTGAGCGCACCGTTGAGCCAAGCTTATCGGAAGACGCTATTAAGCTTATGGAGCAAGAGGGCCATATTGTAACACCTCCAAAAAGTGATTACAACATTTTTGTTCGCAAAAAGGTTTTTGGTGACGAGCATTTTTACGGTCTTGGTGATAAACTGAGTCCTATGGACAAAAAATATTACCAGTTTACTTGCTGGAATACCGACGAGCCACGCACACATACCGAGGCGTACGAGGCTCTGTATAAAACTCTGCCCTTTTTAATTACCCTAAAAGATAACGGAGTTTACGGATTGTTTTTCGATAATACCTACCGCTCGGTATTCAACCTTTGCAAAGAGAACGAAAATTATTTTTGGTACGGTACCGACAACGGTAATCTCGACTACTACTATATTGCAGGACAAAGCGTTGCCGACATTGTTGGCGCTTACACTTATTTAACGGGTACAACTCCCCTGCCTCAGCTTTGGACCTTAGGTTACCAGCAGTCACGTTGGGGTTACATTACCCAAAAGGACATTGAAGACGTAGCAGAAAATATGCGCAAATATAATATTCCCTGCGATGCAGTGCATTTGGATATTGACTATATGGACGCTTACAAGGTGTTCACCTTTAATTCAACCCGTTGGCCAAACCCCAAAAAAGCAATAGAAAAGCTGAGTGACAACGGCTTTAAAACCGTAACCATTATTGACCCGGGCGTAAAGGCAGAAGACGGCTATTATATTTACGACGAGGGTGTAAAAAACGGATATTTTTGCACCACACCCGAGGGCGAAAACTACCACAACGTTGTATGGCCGGGCGATACGGTGTTCCCCGACTTTTCAAACGGCAAGGTAAGAGATTGGTGGGCAAACAACATTAAGTTCTTGACCGATAACGGCGTTTCGGGTGTTTGGAACGATATGAACGAGCCATCTACCTTCAACGGCTTTATGCCCGATGACATTGTTATGAATGATGACGGCAAAAAGTCTGACCACGCAAAAATGCACAACGTGTACGGTCATAATATGTCACGCGCGACCTATGAGGGTTTAAAGAAGCACACGGGAAAACGTCCGTTTGTTATAACAAGAGCTTGTTACTCTGGCTCACAAAAATACACAACCGCCTGGACGGGTGACAACCAAAGTCTTTGGGCACATCTTAAAATGGCCATTCCGCAGCTTACAACCTTAGGTCTTAACGGTATGTCCTTTGCGGGCACAGACCTTTGCGGTTTCAGCTGTGACACCACACCCGAGCTTGCGGCACGTTGGATGGAGCTTGGAGTTTTCTTCCCTCTTTGCCGTAACCACTCTGCAAATGGCACAAAACACCAGGAGCCATGGTGTTTTAATGACGAAGTTGTGGGTATATTCAGAAAATATCTGAATCTTCGATACACACTTCTGCCCTATTTTTACGATTTGTTTTACCAGGGTGAAAAAACAGGCTTCCCGTTAATGCGCCCGCTGGTTTTCAGATATTCGTCCGACCCCGTAACACACACCTTAAACAGTGAGTTTACTTTGGGTGACAGTATTTTGATTGCGCCCGTAACAAATCAGGGTGAAAACTTTAAAACCGTTTACTTACCCGAGGGCAACTGGTACGATTATTGGACCAAGGAGAAAATCAGCGGCAAGAATATGTTTATTCGTTCTGCCGAGCTCGACGTATGCCCGATATACATTAAGGAAAACTCAATTATCCCCAAATTCCCCGAGCAAGCATACATAGGCGAAAAGGAAATTGATAATTTGAAGTTGGAAATTTATGGTGATAATTGCGAATACGAGCATTTTTCCGATAACGGAAGCGACTTTAAATACCGTGACGGTGAATATAATCTTTATAAATTCACTTATAAAGACGGAGTATTCAGCGCAAAACTTATTCACGACGGATATGCTAAAAAATATAAAACCTTGACCATTAAAACCTTTGAAAAAGAAATCACCGTAGATTTTGCCGACAATATGAAGATAAATATTTAAAATTTATACTGGATACAAAAAAGCACCGAAGAGTCATTCTTCGGTGCTTTTTGCGTCTATTTTAATTTCTACCGGACCCGACGTTATAAGAGTCGGAGTTCCGTCTTTGGTAAGCTCTACCGTTATGCCATCACCGTTAACCTTAAAGGTTCCGTCGGCATTTAATATGGCAGACTGCGTATTAGAAAAAACAAGCTTAAATGCGTTTTTTATACTGCTGAAAATCTCGGGCGCATCATCAGCTGTGAACCTATACTGCAGTTTTTTATACTCAATAAAACCGCTGTCGGTATCCCAGTTAAAGCTTAACCCCTTAAGTTTTTCGGGGGCCGTAAACTCTATTTTAAAAACATCTGCGGCCGAGGCAAAAATATCTGCTTTATATTCATTGCCCTCATAGCTTATGGTGGTACTTAGTGTAAAGGTATCTTTCTTGGGCGGAACTGCTTGTTTTGAGCAACCGCAAAGTAATAAAAACACAAGAAAAACAGGTAAAATTCTGTACACAATACCACGCCTTTTGCACTATGTATTTTTGAACAGAATCGGTAACTGATTTATCATATCGCTAACCGTCATAGAGCGTTCGCCAAACTGCTCTTTGGCTAAATCGCCCGCTGCGGCGTGAATTGTAACTGCCGCATTTATGCTTTGGTCAAACTCCATAGACTGCGCAAGCAAAGATACCATAATACCGCTCAGCATATCTCCACTGCCCGCCGTTGCCATGCCGCTATTGCCTAAAGTGTTAAACGTAAGCTTGCCGTTATTTGCAATAACGGTATAACGGCCCTTTAGCACAAGACCCACTTTATAACGGTCGGCAAAGCTTTGCGCATTCAAAAAACGGTTATTTTCTATGTCGGCAACACACATTCCGTTTAAACGGGAAAACTCTTTTGGATGCGGAGTTAAAACAAGCTCTGCTTTTTTCTGTTCAATAATATCTATGCAACCTGCAATGCAGTTTAGACCATCGGCATCTATAACAAGCGGTACAGAGCAATTTAAAATAACCTCACGCACCAGCGCTACAGTATCGTTATTGACCTTAAGTCCCGGACCAATTAAAACCGCATTGCTCGAATTTATCTGTTTTAAAACTTCGGGTATTGCACTAATAGATACCGAGCCGCTCTCATTTTCATCGAGCGGAATACAAACCGCCTCGGGAATGGCGGCGGCAACTATATTGTAAATACTTTTTACACAGGCTATTTTTACAAGACCCACACCGCTTCTTAAAGCCGCTCTTGCGGCTAAAACGGCAGCGCCTGCAAAGCCGTAGCTGCCCGCTATAATAAGTGCGGTACCGCAATTACCTTTATGAAAACACTGCAGTCTTTTGGGTAAAGCATTAAGTAAATCGTCAAGCTCTGTCTTTTGGGGAGCATCAGAAAAACCCTCTAAAATATTTTCGGGAATACCAATGGGTACTACCCTTACTTGCCCGCAAATATCCAGAGAAAACGGATGTAAATGGCAGGGCTTATAGCACTCAAAAGTAATCGTTAAATCGGCAACAATGGCATTGTGTGAAATACCGCCTGCCGCATAAATACCGCTGGGTAAATCTACCGAAGCCACCTTTGCTTTAGCATTATTTATAACACTGAAAAGCTCGGCAGTTTTATCGTCAACCTCACCTTTAAAACCAAGGCCGAAAACAGCGTCTACAATAATGTCGGCATTTTGCAAAACCGCATTAGAGTTAACCGATGAATCGGTATAATCTAAAATAGGAATAGATATTTCCATTGCCTTTAAGCACATCTGGTTAGATGCATTAGTTTGCGGCAAACCGAAGGCTCTTATTACGTGAACATTAGCGCCCTTTTCTTTTAACTTTCGGGCGATAACGTATCCGTCACCACCATTGTTGCCAAAACCGCAAACAACGGCAACCTTTTTGTCGGTACAAGAGAATTCATCGTTTATTACCTTTGCTGCAGCGGCGCCTGCGTTTTCCATAAGCCTCAGCTCGTTCATACCGTAACGGATAGCCTCAAGCTCGGCAGAGCGCATTTGCTGTGACGAAAGCATTAACATATTACTCACCCTTAAATAATTTATACCCTATAGTGCGAGGAAGATATTTATTAAGCGCTTCGCTAAGCTTTTCATTCGGCGCAAATACAATGCAAACCTTACCGTGATTTTTATCGTTGGCAACAATGTAATATGCCTTATCATCCGAATTACAGCACACAAACTTTTTACTGAACGATGCGCTTATATGGGTGTTTTGATTATACTCACCCGCAGCCTCAATTTTTGCGCAGTTTACAGATGCAATGCGCTCTCTTTTGGCTTTGCCCTTTATTTTATCGATATCTAATATACCGTTGGTTATTATATATTCGTATTCTATGCCCTGTACGCTTAAAATTTTCATAGAAAAATAAAGTGCTAAAAACACAAGAGCAGCAACGAATGGTTTAAAAAGCGGTATGAATAAAAGAATATATAGTAATGCAACCACCACTAAAAACATTCCAAAAGCCATTAAAATAAGCTTTGCGTTGTCTTTGCCCGTGCGTCTTACGCTTTTTATTTGTTCTATAAAAACATCCATCTTTATTTGTGTTCCGAGAATATTCTCTTTTTGTTCATCAAATTGTGCCATTTTGTGCCTCCGAATATTATATTTTATTTATTATACCATATTTAAACAAAAAAGTGTTACTAAATTATTATATTTAACTGTAGATTTTTGTCGGATTATTTGCTATAATGCTTACTGTCAAATTTTTTAGGAGTGTTGGTATGAAAAACAAGTTTGGTTCTGCCCTTATGCTCTTACTCGCAGCTTTTATATGGGGCATTGCCTTTGTTGCGCAAAAAGAGGGTACCCAAAACGTCGGCCCTTTTACCTTTAACGGCGTAAGAATGATTTTGGGCTCGGTTGCTTTGCTACCCGTAATAGCCATAATGAATTTAAAAAACAAAAAAAGCGGTGTAACCGCTAAAACACAAGGCTCAAAAAAGGACCTTTTCATTGGCGGCGCCTTGTGCGGCGGAATACTCTTTACTGCATCAAGCTTTCAGCAGTTGGGGCTAACCCTTGGCGCAGATGCAGGAACAAGCGGCTTTATAACCGCACTTTACATAGTTTTAGTGCCCGTTGTCAGCGTATTCTTTAAGAAAAATCCGGGACTCAGGGTTTGGATAAGCATAATTATTGCCCTTGTTGGTCTGGCATTTTTGTGCCTGACGTCTGATTTATCGTTCAAACTTGCCGATTTGCTGGTTGTAGTATGTGCTTTCTGCTTTACGGCGCACATTTTGGTAATATCGTACTTCTCCCCTAAGGTTGACGGCGTTAAATTATCGTGCATACAGTTTTTTGTGTGCGGTGTTTTATCGTTAATTACAATGGCATTTTTAGAAACTCCTGATGTAAACGATATTTTAAATGCCTACGTACCGATTTTATACACCGGAATTTTATCAAGCGGCGTGGCATATACACTTCAGATAATAGGACAAAAAAATCTTGACCCGTCGGTTGCAAGTATTCTGATGAGCTTTGAATCGGTTTTTGCGGTGCTTGCAGGTCTGGTTTGGGGTGAAACGTTAACACTTTTACAGTCTTTCGGCTGCGTTTTAATGTTTATAGCCATAATTTTAACCCAGCTTCCCGTTAAAGCAAAAAATAAGCCGATGCTTTAAACATCGGCTTTAACATATATTTTTGATGCGTCAGAGTTTCTTAATGCAATGACCGCTCCCCTTATTAAATATGCTTTGGGGTCTTTTTGCGGACTTATTAAAACACATCTGACTTTTGTGCCTTCAATAAGGCCTATATCTTTTAGCCTTCTGCGAATCGAACCTAAACACTGAATACTCACAACCGTAGCGGTATCGTTTATTTTCAGGTCCGCAAGGCTTTTTATATCTTTCATTATATTGCACGCTTTCATTTTGTAATGTTCCTTTTATACATTATGCAAAAGGTTCATCTACTGTTACCGAGGATAAAATTATGAAACAAAATCAATTTTTAAAAGGAGTAAAAGACGGCTTTCCAATTTGCCTTGGTTACCTTTCGGTAGCCTTTGCTTTTGGCATTTTTGCGGTCAGCAGTTCTTTAAGCGTAAAAGAGGCTCTGCTTATTTCTATGACCAACGTAACCTCTGCAGGTCAGCTTGCGGCCGTGCCTTGTATTGTCGGCGGCGGCAGTCTTATAGAGCTTGCGGTATCACAGCTGGTTATAAACTCGCGCTATGCGCTTATGTCGGTATCATTATCGCAAAAGCTGGACGATAAAGTCACCCTGCCCCACCGTTTTATTATTGCCTTTGTTAACACAGATGAGGTATTTGCCGTTGCCACCAGCCAGAAAGAAAACGTATCTAAAAAATATATGTACGGCCTTATTTTAACCCCATACGTTGGTTGGAGTCTTGGTACTTTAATCGGCGCAGTTGCGGGCGACGTACTGCCTGCAAGCATAATCTCTGCCTTGTCAATTGCAATTTACGGAATGTTTATTGCCATAGTTGTGCCCGAAATTAAGGAGAATAAATCTACCGCCATTTGCGCGGCCATTGCCTGTGTGCTTAGCATTTTATTTTACTTTGTACCGTTCTTAAAGGCGGTGCCCCAGGGCTTTGTAATAATAATTTGCGCCTGCGTTGCGGCAGTTGTTGCGGCGTTGCTCTTCCCCATAAAAATCAAGGAGGTGCAGGCCGATGAAATATAACTTTTTTGTTTACCTTATTTTAATGGCGGCCGTTACCTACCTTATAAGAATGTTACCGCTTATACTTATAAAGAAAAAAATTAAAAACGTTTTTGTGCTTTCATTCTTACACTATATGCCCTACGCAGTTTTATGCGCTATGACGGTACCCGCAGTATTTTTTGCGACCGACAATATCTACACCGCCATTTGCGGCTTTGCCGTAGCGCTTACACTCGCATTCTTTAAAAAAGGACTAACCACCGTAGCCATCGGCGCCGTTGTGGGAGTACTACTCGGACAAGCAGCAATGACGTATATTTTTTAAAACTATTATAAATTGTTTTATA
>JAFSCI010000018.1 GCA_017436815.1 Clostridia bacterium | reverse complement strand
CTCTCAAACCCGCATAAACACTGGGTTTGAGAGATGATGGTGCGGGTAACAGGACTTGAACCTGCACAGCCTTGCGACCATTAGAACCTGAATCTAACGCGTCTGCCAATTCCGCCATACCCGCATATATGACTTAAATTCCTTCGAAATTCTTAGAACCGAAACGGTTTGTTAGAAATCCGTTAGAAATAAGTGTTTTTTTGAGATTTTTGAACAAACATGAATCAAGGTCAAAAATCGTGAAACCCCTTGATTGTATGCGGTTCTTTAGAGAAAACAGCAGAGGTCTGAAAGAGCCTTCCACGCGTTAGTACCTGAATCTAGCGCGTCTGCCGATTCCGCCATATCCGCAAATATAAGTAATAAGTAATAGTGAATAGTGAAGAAGTGTTTTTGCTTATTACTTGATTTGACCTCTAAATTTTACACGGCGAGGTCATCCGAGGTGGAGTTTACTTCAGATTAATCTTACTTTTAACTTAATCCACAAATATAAAAACGCATTTGAGCGATTTTATAAACCGTACAATACACTATTATGAACGGCTTATACATATTACTATAAAATTTGCAAATTGTCAAACACTTTATAAATTTTTTATGTGTTTATTATACATTCTCAAGAATAAAATTATGCAAAGCACTATCGAAACAAATTCTGCAATGGGGAAGGCAAGCCACACGTAGTTTAAAACTCCTGTCAGCGAGAAAAGGAAAGCTAACGGAATTAGCACTACCAACTGTCGGGCAATAGAAATAAACATACTGTAAATTCCGTTACCCAGCGCTTGCAGAACCGATATTAACACTATGCATCCGCCCGCAAATATAAAGCTAAAGCTTATTGTTCTAAGGGCAGGGACACCTATTTGCACCATATTTTCCGATGCATCAAATAAGCTCAACAAAACGTTTGGCGCTGTTTGGAAAACAGTAAAGCCTATAAGCATCAGGCTTACCGAATACATTAAACTTAGCTTTACGGTTTTTATAAGTCTGTCTTTGTTTTTGGCGCCATAGTTATATGCGATTATCGGCACCATTCCGTTGTTAAGACCAAAAATAGGCATAAATACAAAGCTTTGCAGTTTAAAGTAAACGCCGAAAACTGCAGTAGCGGTTGAGGTAAACGCCATAAGAATTTTGTTAAGACTAAAGGTCATAATCGAGCCGATAGACGCCATTATGATTGAGGGAATACCTACGGCTAAAATTCTTGATATAATTTTAAAGTCGGGAACAAACTTGCTTAATCTAATTTTTACGTACTGGTTTTTATAGTGATTAAATACTATACCTAAAATTCCGGCTACAATCTGACCGACTACCGTGGCAACAGCGGCTCCGGCAACGCCCATTTTTGGAAAACCGAATTTACCGAAAATAAGCACCCAGTCTAATATAATATTTATAATCGCGCCCGTACCCTGAATAAACATAGTATAAATTGTTTTGCCGGTTGCCTGAAGCAGTCTTTCAAAGGTGATTTGAGTAAATACGCCAAAAGAGAATATAAGGCAAATGGACAGATACTGCGTACCGTATTCTATTATTTCGGGGTCAGTGGTCTGAAGTTTAAAGAAGGTTTTTGTAAACGTTAAGCCTAACACCAAAAATATAAAATAACACACCAAAATTATAATAACGCCTTGGTGAGCGGTGTTGTCGGCGCCCTTATAATCTTTCATACCGAGCTTTTTAGAAAGCAGCGCGTTTATACCAACACCTATACCCGTGCTTGTTGCAATAATAAGGTTTTGCATAGGAAACGCCAACGATACTGCCGTTAGTGCCGACTCGGAAAGACGGGCAACAAACATACTGTCTACAACGTTGTACAAAGCCTGCACCAGCATAGATACAACTATGGGTAAAGACATAGATATAAGTAATTTATTCACGGGCATAGTACCCATTTTATTTTCTTTTATGTTTTCTTGCATATTGAAATTCCTCTTAAAACAAAATACCCTACTATTGTACTCTATTTAGCAAAAAAATCAATACATTTCTAAAAAAATACCCCTCGCATTAAACGAGGGGTGTGTAGCGAATTATAAAACTTAAGCCTTGCCAACTGAACCGAAGAGTTCCATTTTCTCTTTAACGGTTGCCTTAATGGCTTCAGTACCGGGAGCAAGTAATTTTCTGGGGTCAAAGCCCTTGCCCTCTAAATCTTTGCCTGCTTCAATGTATTTTCTTGTAGCATCTGCAAAAGCAAGTTGACACTCGGTGTTAACGTTAATCTTAGAAACACCTAAGGAGATAGCTTTCTTAATCATCTCGGCCGGAATACCTGTACCGCCGTGTAAAACTAAGGGCATATCGCCTGTAAGCTGCTGGATAGCATCGAGTGTATCGAAGCTTAAGCCTGCCCAGTTTGCAGGATACTTACCGTGAATATTACCAATACCTGCAGCGAGCATTGTAACGCCTAAGTCAGCGATCATTTTGCATTCCTTGGGGTCTGCAACTTCGCCGTTACCTACAACGCCGTCTTCTTCGCCGCCGATAGCGCCAACCTCAGCCTCTAAAGAGATGTTGAGTTCATTTGCTTTGGCAACTAACTCTTTTGTCTTTGCGATGTTTTCCTCAATAGGATAATGAGAGCCGTCGAACATTACAGAAGAGAAGCCTGCTGCAATGCACTTCTGAGCGCCCTCGTAGCTGCCGTGGTCTAGGTGTAAAGCAACGGGAACTGTAATGTTAAGCTCGTTAATCATTGCCTTAACCATATTAGCAACTGTTGTGTAACCGCACATATATTTGCCTGCGCCCTCAGATACACCTAAGATAACAGGGGAGTTTAATTCCTGTGCGGTGAGTAGAATTGCCTTTGTCCACTCAAGATTGTTGATGTTGAATTGACCGACTGCATATTTGCCGGCTTTTGCTTTTTGAAGCATTTCTTTTGCAGAAACTAACATTTATATTTCCTCCAAATAAAAAATCTAATAATAGTTTATACCAAAAGGTGCCAAAAATCAAGCAAATAAATAGATTTTAGATAAAAATTACATTTGAGGCAACACCTATGCATATACAGTGGGTATTTATGCACAAAATTGGTTGACTTTATTGGAACAGAGTGGTATAATAGCGTAAAGTTAAATAAAAATTTAACTAAATAATACTTTTCTGAAGGAGTAAATAATATGTTTAAGAAAATTTTAGCTATTGTTATGGTTCTTGCTATGGTATTAGCATTTGCCGGCTGTGGCGCCAAGGAAGATGACAAGCTTGTTATGGCAACAAATGCTGCATTCCCTCCTTATGAGTTCAAAGCAGACGACGGTTCTTTCGCAGGTATTGACGTAGAAATCGCCGGCCTCATTGCTAAGGAACTCGGCCGCGAGTTAGAAATCGTTGATATCGATTTCGGCGCAATCATCGCAGGTGTTCAGACAGGTAAGTACGACATCGGTGTTGCAGGTTTAACCGTTACCGATGAAAGACTTGAGAGTGTTAACTTCTCTACCTCTTATGCAAAGGGTATTCAGTCTGTTATCGTAAAGGCTGACAGCGCTTATGCTTCTTTTGAAGACTTCTACACCGAATTTGATGCTGACGGTGATCCCGTAGGCGTTAAAGAAGGCATTAAGATTGGCGTTCAGCAGGATACCACAGGTGACATCTATTCTTCTGACGTTCCTAAGAAGTGGGGCTTCGGTGAAGATAACGTAGAGCGTTACAAGACCGGTGCAGACGCTGTTGAAGCACTTAAGACCGGTAAGGTTACAGCCGTTATTATTGATAACGAGCCCGCAAAGAGCTTCGTTGCTGCAAACGAAGGCCTTAAGATTCTTGACGGTTCTTACACCGAAGAAGATTATGCTATTGCCATTGCAAAAGATAATACCGAGCTTTTAGAGCAGGTTAATGCTGCGCTTAAGAAGCTTACTGACAACGGCGAAATCAAGAAGATTGTTGATAAGTACATTCCCGCATAATCAATTTTAAGTCAGAAAAAGGGCGGTTTAATGCCGCCCTTTTTGATTGTATAAAGGAGCCTTATTAAATGGCAGAATGGTTTACAAAATTTTACACACAGGCGCCTGAATGGGTTCAGGACTTTTGTGATGATTTTAAACTTAACTTTATAGACGGAGATAAATGGAAGTGGCTGTTAGACGGTCTTAAAATGACCCTTATCATTACATTTTTCTCTGTGCTTTTGGGTATTGTTATAGGTGTTGTGCTGGCTATAATTCGTACAACACACGACAAGAACATTGAAACCTTTAAAAAACGTGGCGGAATTGGATACATAATTATAAAAATTCTTAACGCAATAGCGAATATATACTTAACCGTAATTCGCGGAACTCCTGTTGTAGTTCAGTTGCTTATAATGTACTTTATAATTTTTGCATCTTCAAGAAATTCCACTTTAATAGCCATAGTTGCTTTCGGTATAAACTCGGGCGCATACGTTGCCGAGATTTTCCGTGGCGGTATAATGTCTATAGATAACGGACAGTTTGAAGCGGGCAGAAGTCTGGGCTTTAACTATATTCAGACTATGATTTATATAGTTATTCCACAGATGTTCAAGGTTGTTTTACCGACCCTTTGTAATGAATTTATTGTTTTGCTTAAAGAAACGTCGGTTGCGGGTTACGTTGGTATTGCCGACTTAACCAAGGCGGGCGACCTTATAAGAGGCAGAACTTTCTCGGCATTTATGCCACTGATAGCAGTTGCCGTTATTTATTTGGTAATAGTTATGTTGTTTACGTGGCTTGTTGGCAAATTAGAGAGGAGGCTTCGCAGAAGTGACCACTAATAATACTTTAATTAAAACCGAAAATCTGCAGAAGTCTTTTGGAAAAATAGACGTTCTAAAGGGTATAGATATTGAAATAAGAAAAGGCGAGGTTGTAGTTGTTATAGGACCCTCGGGTTCGGGTAAATCTACATTTTTGCGTTGTCTTAACCGTTTAGAAGAGCCAACGGGCGGAACTATAATTTTCGAGGGCGCGGACATTACCGACCCTAAAAGCAATATAAATTTACACAGACAAAAAATGGGAATGGTTTTCCAGCAGTTTAATTTGTTCCCGCATATGACTGTGCTTAAAAATATGACGGTAGCGCCCATTAAGCTTTTAGGACTAAGCAAGCAGGATGCCGAGGCGCGCGCCTTAGAGCTGCTTGATAAGGTAGGGCTAAGGGATAGAGCCGATGCATATCCGTCGCAATTATCGGGCGGACAAAAGCAGAGAGTTGCTATTGTAAGAGCGCTTTGTATGCAACCGCAGGTTATGTTATTCGACGAGCCTACAAGTGCGCTTGATCCCGAAATGGTAGGCGAGGTTCTTGCCGTTATGAAGGACCTGGCAAAATCGGGTATGACCATGGTAGTGGTTACTCACGAAATGGGCTTTGCAAAGGAAGTTGCCGACAGAGTATTATTTATTGATGAAGGCATAATAATGGAGCAAGGCGCTCCGAATGAATTATTCGAAAATCCGCAAAGCGCACGCCTTAAAGATTTCTTAGGTAAGGTATTATAAAAACATATCAAACAAGTAAAAAACTCCGTTACGGAGCGCTCACTTAGGGAGAAATCGGTTTTTCGGTGAAATTTAATTATGATGCTTGTTGAAAAGCCTTGAAATACGGCAGTATTCCTGCATTTTTCAACCTCGCACCAAACTCAAATTTCATCCTACAAAACTGCACGGCACCCAAAACAAGTGATTTTTTGATGGTATAAAAGGAAAAAGAGTGCGGTAATGCTGGCGCATACCGTGGTCTTTTGACGCATTATACCGCAAAAAGGCGCTGTTTTGGGCGAATTATCCCTAAGTGAGCGCTCCGTAGAGCGGAGTTTTTTTAATATTATTTTGGTTATAAATTGCGGAAATTTTTAATGCGATGGAACGTTGAATAATTTGAATCGTGGAAGTTGTGGGCGTTATTCATTGCGGTTCTGCAAAGATAAATAATGTCGTCGTCTTCAAACTCAAAATCCACATATTGAAAACCAATTTTTTCGGGGTCCTCACCCGAAAAGTCTAGCAAATCAGTAACTACATACCAATTTTCAAAATCATCAGACGCCATTAGAGAGAGTAAATTTCGATTAGTGTTTATGGTTTCGTGCAAACGGGAAGCTATGGAATAATATTTTTTAGAAACCGCATCATATTTCATTGTAAATTTGGATAAATTTGCCGGGAAGGGAATAAGGCGAGAATATTCAAGCTCTGCTTCGTGATTTTGAGTATTCACTTCATATGCCAGAACACATCTGTTACCGCCAAAGCGCATAACGTTTAAAAGTCTGTTTTTGGGGTCTGTTACGAGGGTTCCCTCAATGGTCATGGTACAAACTTTAAGATGTGCTACCTCGGGTGAAAAGCTTGGGTCAAATTTGCGCGGTGACGTGAAGCTCCAGTTTTCAGGGATAAGCAAATCGTCATCTACACTGCAGGACATTACCGATGCTGCGTGGCAATATTGTTTGTTTGCCCAAGAACCCCATTCGAACGTATTATATATTCTTGAGTTGTGGATAAATATGTTTTGGGGATTTTTATGAACACCATCATTGCCCTTTTTTCCGTTAGAGCCTCTGAGCAAACAAACCGGTGCAGAAAAGGTTTTTCCGCCGTCGGTAGATTTACCGATTAGTAAATCGCCATATTCGGTAGAGCAAGAGAGCATATAAAGTTCCCCTTTATGAATAAACATCTTGCCCCAAAAACAAGGCATAAGCTCGCTGACATAATGCCAGGTTTCGCCGTTATCATCAGAACGGAAAATTAGGGTAAGGTTTTGAGGATGCTCACTTGCAAAAAGGTCCATTGAGGCTAAAAGAAATCCGTCGGGATGGCGAACGAGCGAGGGCGAGCATAGATATCTGCCCGAAAACGAATATGCTTCATCATCTGGGTGCAGGTAATTTACTACCGTACCGACCGTTTTGCCGGTACGCGCAAGGCGAACAAGACTTTTCTTTTCGCCTGATTGAATGTAAAATTCATAGTCGGTGTCAGTTTTGAGATTTTTTATATCAAACTCAGTACCGTTTGTTTTACCGCATAGAATAAAATCATCGTCATTTAGCTTTCGGTAGTAAACAGAATACTCGGTATTGCCGATATCGAGCCATTCAAAATGTATCTCGTTCTCGCTCGGTGCAATGCGGCAGATATAAATATCACCTACATCACGAAGCAGCGGTTTGTACGGCGCATAACTCCATAAACTATAGCCTTTCATCACATTAAACCTCCAAATATTTTTCTATATTGTCGGTTGCAAGCTTCATTTGTTGCATACAGCTTTTTGCATATTCTGTAAGCTCTTCGCACTTGCGGTTTCGTGCAATATTTTTGGTTTTTATTCCACAAAGATTCATATGGTATTTAGCCGTTAGCGGATAGGGAAGACCTACCTCGGTAAAGCCGAAGGTTCCTATAACCGATTGTACCAAATCTGCCTTTTCACTATTATAATTTTTACCCAACCACGAATACAGTTTGGGGTGGAAATTGCACATAATACCGCAATAACCGTCGGCGCCGTTTCGCATAGTTTCGAGTAAGGTCTGACAGTTGGCGTTAAGGAGTTTAAAATGACTGCCTTTAAGTTGATTTGCTCTCTTAGCGATCATTTGTGAATCGCAGCAGGTGTCCTTCATATAGTAAAAACGCCCTGTGGAAAGACACCAATCAAGAATTTTAGGTGTAACCAGTCTTTTATAAGGATACGGACATTCATAAAGTCCGAGCTTTGCATCGGTGGGGAGTTTTTTAATCAATTTTTCTGCATTTTCAATAAATACATCGTCACCCTCATTATTTATATCAAGGCGGTTGGTGATTAAAATAAGAGCATCGGTGCCCGATTCATATATGGCATTTAGCTCCTTAGCTTGTTCTTCCAAGGCGTCTGAAATATGACCTGAAGAAACGACCAAAAAGTTTTTATCAAGCTCTTTTGCCCTTTTATAAACCCTACGGTTAAGTTCGACTCTTTCTTCAAGAGAAAGATAAAAAATCTCGCTTGATTGACATACCGCAAAAATACCGTCAAGCCCGTTTTCATAATACCAATCTACGTATTTTAGAGCTGTATAAAAATCAATACTGCCATCAGTTTTGTATGGCGTTATCATAGTTGTTAAAATTTCCATTTTATAGCCTCATATCAATTTTATAGCGGTTATGGTTTACCTAAACGTTTGAGTTCAACTACAATTATATTTGTATCTATAAGTAAAGACAATATAAAACGCAGACTTTAATTTATAATTTTGGGACATTTTTGTTGCCGATTAAAAGAGTTGCTGTTATAATAATCATTGTAATATAAATGCAAGGCGGTGGAAAAATGAAGATATTTTATAAACAACCGAATCAAAACCCTCAAAGCAGTTTGGGCCGTTTTGGCGTACAAAACTGTTATTTTAAAAAGCTATCGTTTGAGCAAGACAACAAACGAGTTACAGTAAAGCCGCATCATCATACAGGGTTTGAAATTCACATTATTACCGAGGGATTTCAGGAATACGAGGTAAACGGAAAAAGTTATCTGCTTAAAAATGGTAATTTTATTATTATATATCCTTGCGTTCCCCATACGGTTGTTGCTTCAGCTCCTTATACTCAAAAATATTCTATCACATTTAATAAGCAAAATGATAAAACACAAACCTGCTTTTTTGGCACAATAACCGAGCGAATTGCCGATAATCTTGCGTATATCTCTAACGAGGCATTACTTAAAAAGGAAATTTCCACTCAATTGATAGAAAATAACATATTGGAAATTCTTGTTTGGGCTTTTAGATTAGCGGGAATGGAAGAAAAAGAAAATACACAAAAGCCGGATGAAAATGCAATGGTCACATTGGCCAAACAATATATTAACGATAATATTGAGATGGCGCCGAGTGTTGAGGAGGTATCGGAATACTGTTATTTAAGCACCAAACAGCTGACACGTATTTTCCGGAGGTTTGAGGGTGTTTCTCCGGGAGAATATATTATAAAAATCCGCATCTCAAAAATTGAAAAATTACTTGCCGATTATTCGTTTTCCTTAAAACAAATCAGCGAAATAATGAATTTTAACAACGAATATTATTTTAATTCGTTTTTTAAAAAGCATTCAGGAATGCCACCCGGAGAATACAGAAAAATGATTGGCAAAAAGTAAGAAACGGAATATTTTAAAATTTTGATTCATACAATTTAACAGTGCTTTTAGGAGTTGGTTGTATGAATTATACTGTTGATAACAGAGCAATTATTTTGGGCGAATACATAATAAATACGGGCGCTACCGTGCGTGCGGCGGCAAAGGTTTTTAAAATCAGCAAATCTACGGTACATAAAGACGTTACACAAAGGTTAAAACGCGAACAGCCGCAACTTTATTTACAGGTTAAAAAAGTACTGGAGAAAAACAAATCTGAGCGACACATTCGTGGCGGTCTTGCAACAAAAAGAAAATATAAAGGCGAATAAATAATCCCTCCCGCAGTGGCTACTGCAGGAGGGATTTAAATTTAGTTTTTGCTAAAGTCTTGCAGCTCTAAGCCTTCGTTTCGCTCAAGCGCCCAGTTAATATTCCATTCGCTTGTAAATATTAAAAGGTTGTTGCCCTTAAAATCTTGCACCCATTTGGTATCTGAGGTTATAGAAAGCTTAGAAGGGTCGGTGTCAGAGGTTATCCATCTTATATATTGGTAGGGAAGATTATTTCTTATAACCTCTACGTTGTATTCGTTTTTAAGGCGGTATTCCAATACCTCAAACTGTAAAACGCCTACAACACCAACTATAACACGCTCCATACCCGAGTTTGGCTCGTGGAAAATTTGTATTGCACCCTCCTGGGCTATCTGCTCAACACCTTTAACAAACTGCTTGCGCTTTAGGGTGTCTTTTTGTTCTAACAAGCAAAAATGCTCGGGAGCAAAGGTGGGAATTCCCGCAAACTTCACTGCCTTTTTGGGTGAGCAAACAGTATCTCCGATAGAGAATATACCGGGGTCAAAAACACCTATAATATCGCCCGCATAAGCCTCGTTTATAATGTGGCGGTCATCGGCCATCATTTGCTGAGGCTGAGAAAGCCTTAAGGTCTTGTTTGTGGCGGTGTGCAGATATTCTTTATCGCGTTCGAATTTGCCCGAGCAAATGCGCATAAAGGTTATTCTGTCACGGTGCGCCTTGTTCATATTGGCCTGAATTTTAAATACAAAGGCCGAGAAGTTTTCATCAAACGGGTCGACTATATCCTCGCCCGACATTCTGGGAAGCGGGGATGTGGTCATTTTAAGAAAACTCTCCAAAAACGGCTCAACGCCAAAGTTTGTAAGAGCCGAACCAAAGAAAACAGGTGTTAACTTGCCGTTGCGGACTTTGTCAATATCAAACTCAAAGCTTGCTCCGTCAAGCAGCTCTATCTGGTCAACCAATTCTGCCCGCTGATACTCGCCGATAAGCTCGTCTAATTTTTCGGTATCGGTAATATCGCATTTTACCGCATCTGATTTCTGATAGTTTCTATGCGGCTCACCAAAGGTCAAAATGCAGCGCTTTTCACGGTCGAACACACCCTTAAAGCTAACACCGCAACCGATAGGCCAGTTTATTGGGTAGGTTCCGATACCAAATTCCTTTTCAAGCTCGTCCAATAATTCGAACGGGTCACGCGCTTCGCGGTCGAGCTTATTTATAAAGGTGAAAATGGGGATATTGCGCATAGCGCAAACTTTAAACAGTTTGCGTGTTTGCGGCTCTATACCCTTAGCGGCATCTATTACCATTACAACGCTATCGGCCGCCATAAGCGTGCGGTAGGTGTCTTCTGAGAAGTCATGGTGACCGGGGGTGTCAAGAATATTTATGCAGTAGCCGTCGTACTCAAACTGCATAACCGACGAGGTTATAGAAATACCTCTTTGCTTTTCAAGTTCCATCCAGTCAGACGTTGCATGTCTCGCTGCGGCCTTGCCCTTAACTGCACCCGCAGTTTGTATTGCGCCGCCGTAAAGCAGGAATTTTTCTGTTAGTGTGGTTTTACCGGCGTCGGGGTGCGAGATTATAGCGAAGGTGCGACGTCTTTTAATTTCGTTTTGCAAATTAGACAATGTAGTGTACTCCTTATTTTTTCCATGAGGCAGGTGAGAAGAGCATCAGCATTGGGAACAGCTCTAATCTTCCTGCAAGCATATTGAATGATAACAGTATTTTAGATGCATTTGACAGTCCGCTGAAGTTTGCGGCAGGTCCAACCGCATTAAGACCTGGTCCTATATTGTTAATACAGGCGGCCACGGCCGAAAAGTTTGTAACTAAATCGTACTGAGGGTCAAACAAGCACAACAATATAACAGAAAAAGAAAAAATAATAATATAAACTATAAAATACGACGTTGTACTGCGAATAACCTCGTGTTCTACTGCGTTATTGTCAATTCTGACCCTTATGACTGCGCGTGGATGTATGATATATTTAATTTCTCTGAATGCGTTTTTAACAAGCAACATAATGCGCGATACCTTTATACCGCCGCCGGTAGAGCCCGCGCACGCGCCAATAAACATCAACAACACCAAAATAGCCTTTGATAATTCGGGCCACTGGTTAAAGTCCGTCGTAGAGAAGCCCGTGGTGGATATTACAGATGATACCTGGAAAAACGCATAGCGCAGACCATTGAGCAAACCGCCGTAGGTGCTTGCTATATTTAAGGTGATTATTGCGGTACTTACACCAACAATAATTAAAAACCAACGTAGTTCTTCGTTTTTCAGCGCCTTTATAAAGCCGCCTGTAATAATGAGGAAGTAAACGTTGAAGTTTATAGCAAACAACACCATAAATATGCCTATTACGTAATCTATATATGCACTGTTATAATAAGCAATGCTGGTGTTTTTAATACTAAATCCACCCGTACCTGCGGTGCCTAAAGAGTGGACTATACTGTCATAAAGCGGCATTTTGCCAAACAGTAAGAATATTATTTCTATAACAGTAAGGCAAATATAAATGGCATAGGTTATTCTTGCGGTAACGCTTATTTTAGATACAAGCTTGCCAACTACAGGACCCGGAACCTCGGCACGCATTACGTGCATCATACGGGAGGATTTTATGTCGGCCTGGGGCAAGAATATAAGCATAAACACAAGCACACCCATACCGCCTATCCAGTGGGTAAGGCTGCGCCACATAAGGATATCTTTATTTATGTGTTCTATCTCGGTTAATATGCTCGAACCCGTTGTGGTAAAGCCCGATGCAGTTTCAAAAAACGCATCTATAAAAGAGGGTATTTCGCCGCTTAACACAAACGGCACCGCGCCTAAGAGTGATAAAACAACCCAGCAAAGCGCAACGCACACAAAGCCCTCTTTTGCGCCTATTTCTTTGTTTTTGGGGCGTTTTATAGTCATTAAGGTACCAAGCAAGGTGAGCGCTAAGCAGGGGATTAAAAATGCGAATAAACTGTTCTGGGGGTAAATAAACGAGCAAATTAAAGGAATAATCATCAGTAGACCTTCAATTCTTATAATCTGCCCGATTATATAAAGCATCATACGGTAATTCATATATTCTTACCTCATGCGAAAATATCGTTAATATCGCTAAGCTGCTCGCTTGCGGTAACAACAACTACGCGGTCTTTAGGCTCAATTACGGTATCACCGTTTGGATGAATGATTTTATTATTGCGCAGAATACAGGCGATAAGAATGTTTTTCTTAAGGCTCATATTTTTAAGCGGTGTGTTAAAGAACTTAAAGCCTTCTTGCACCTGAAATTCAATAGCTTCTACCTTTTCATCAACAATACGATAAAGAGTTTTAATCGTACTTCCTAAAGCGTTATTTTTGGCTCTGGCATAACTTAAAATAGAATTAGCGGTTGTAAGCATAGGTGAAACCGTGCTTCCGGCTATGTCGGCATGCTCTAACATCTGAACCAAGGACTGACGGGTAACCTTTGTTATTATTTTTTCTATTTTTCTTGAGTCTGCAAACATAGAAACAATAATGTTTTCTTCGTCGATATCGGTTAAGGAAACGCAGGCGTCAACACTGTCGATTCCTTCTTCTATAAGTATATCTGAGTCGGTGCCGTCGGCGTTTATAATGGTGGCCTCCGGTAAAAGTGCTGCAAGATTTTCGCAACGGGTTTTATCAATTTCGACCATAGTGACCGATATTTTCAGTTTAAGAAGTCTTTGTGCCAGGTAGAAGGATATTTTTCCGCCACCTATAATCATAACCGACTTGATCTTTTTCTTGAGTAGTCCGAGCTCTTTGAATACCGAGCCCATTTGCTCGTGCGGGGCGGTAAAGTAGACGGTGTCGTTTGCGTTAATTACAAAATTACCCGACGGAATATATACGTCACTATCACGCTTAACTGCGCAAATTAAAAATTTTGAGTTAAATAGATTTTTTAATTCGTATAAAGGCTTGCCTACAAGCTTGTGTTCGGCCGATATTTTTATCTGAGCCATATCAACTCTGCCTTTTGCAAAGGTTTCCAGCTTTGTTGCGGCAGGGAAACGGGTGAGTTTTTCAATTTCTAAGGCGGTTTCAAACTCTGGGTTTATAACCAAATTTATACCCATTTGATCGTATAAAAATTGAACCTGCTCGTGATACTCCGGATTTCTGACTCGGGCTACCGTGCTTTTTGCACCTAGCTTTTGCGCTATGGTACAGCTCATAATGTTAAGTTCGTCAGACTCGGTGCAGGCGATGAACATATCGCAATCGTCTGCTTCTGCTTCGTTAAGGGTTTTAAAGGTGGCGCCGTTACCCTTAACGCCAATAACATCATAAGTGTTTACGGTTTTTTCGATAATTTTATAGTCGGTATCTATAACAATAATATCGTGACCCTCATTAGAGAGCATACCGCAAAGTTTTTCGCCAACCTTGCCGATACCCACAATAATTATTTTCATAAAATCACCTGCTTAATAAAATGTTGCAACCTTTTGCTCGGGCGCATCGGCTTTTGTGAGCGAAATTAAACTTAATACGGGTCCGTTGCCCTTGTAAAGCTTGTGGTATTCAAATTTATATTTTGCCGTAATGCTAAGCCATTCGCCCGTTTCGTGACCGCCGGTTGAAATACCTGTTAAAATAACCGAGCAGTACTGAATATCGTCAGCGCAGCAGGTCATAATGTGTCGGCCTATAACCGCTGTATTAGCGGGCATTTTTTTATCTACCGCAAGTATTCCCGTAAAGGTAAGGGTCTTGCCGTTGTACTTTTGTGGTTGCTCGGCCATATCTCTGTACCAAAGCGCATAGTCTTTATCTTCAATTACTATGTGCTCGGCGTTTACGTTAAAGGGAAGAGGGTCCTCTATTTCATCAGGCGATACCGAGCCGTCGGGATGCTCATAGGCAATATCGGCACGTCTGCTTACACCTCGTACCAGTTTGTGCAGCGGCATAACATCGGTTTCAAACGGCACACGGTTAAATATAACAAGCTCGCAGTTAGTAAGCTTATCGAAAACCAAGGTGCGCATATTTGCATTATAATTTAAAATAGTGTTCGCATCGGCAAAGGTCATCTCTTGGTATAGCACCCAGTCTTTAGGCAGGGCTGTATAAAGCTTTTCTAAAAGCCACATACCGTTATACTCTATAATAACCCTTTTTGCCTTGCTTTCTTTTTGATATGCCAAAAGATTTTTTTCGGTTAACTCATCTACAGTATCTATAACCTTAATGGTTACGTTAGAATCTGCAAATTTTTCGGGGGCATATTCCTCTATTCCTTCTTCGCAAACAAGCAGTAAGGTGCCCTCTCCCGAGCAAAAACGTTTGTCCTCAAGGGTTTCTTGTATAAATTTTGTTTTGCCCGACTCCAAAAAGCCGGTAAAAAGATAAACGGGGGTTTCCATTTTTATTCACCAATATTAAATAATTTATTTAAAGCATCCTTGTTTATTTTAGAGCCTATAATACATATTCTGCCCGTAACGTCTGGAGAGCCGGTTCTGATGTCAATCTGACCGGGAATGTAATCAAAATGAATAAATTTTCCGCATTCACAAGGAACAATACCCTTGGCTCTTAAAATTGTACCGAAGGTATCAGCATCTTCGAGCTGACTTAAAATGCACTCAAGCGCCTCTTTGGAATACTTGCGAGCAGTTTCTATACCAAGACTCTGGAATACGTCATCTGCGTGGTGATGGTGGTGATGCTCGTGTTCATGCTCGTGATGATGCTCGTGACAACAGCATTCTCCGTCATGATGATGTTCATGATGATGCTCATGATGATGTTCGTGGCAGTCACAATCTTCGTGATGATGTTCGTGGCAACAACACTCACCGTCATGGTGCTCGTGGTGGTGATGCTCGTGTTCATGTTCGTGATGATGTCCGCAAACGGGGCAGGGAACGTCATTTTTAAGCTCGTCTATTTTACTGTTAATGTTTTCACGGTTTTCTATAGCGTTAAGCAGAGTCTGGGGATCGAGCATATCAACAGGGGTAGAAATTATAACCGCCTGCTCGTTTTGCTCGCGCACAATTTGTAATGCGGCATTTAGCTTGTCTTCGCTAATGTTTTCGGTGTGACTGAAAACAACGGTTTTGGCATTTTTAATCTGGTCAACAAAAAACTCGCCAAAGTTTTTAAGATGCATTTTGCACTTAATTGCATCTACAACGGTTGTGTAAGAGTTTAAGACTACATCGTCAGATAAAACTACGCTTGTTGCTTTAATAACGTCGCTTAACTTGCCTACGCCCGAGGGCTCAATAAGAATGCGGTCGGGGTTAAACTGACTAAGCACTTTTTTAAGAGCCTCGCCAAAGTCGCCAACCAATGAGCAACAAATACAGCCCGAGTTCATTTCGGTAATTTCAATTCCCGAATCCTTTAAAAATCCGCCGTCTATACCAATATCACCGAACTCGTTTTCTATAAGCACGAGCTTTTCGCCCTTATAGCACTCACTTATAAGTTTTTTAATAAGTGTGGTTTTGCCGGCGCCTAAGAATCCTGAAAAAATATCAATTTTAGTCATTTAAATCTACCTCGCAAAAAAAGCATTATTAAATATAATAACATATTTTATTATTTAATACAATAGTTTTTAGGTGTTGTACTGCAAAGAAAAATGTGATAAAATGAATAAAAAACTTTTGAGAGGAATTTGTATGCCCTTTTTACCACTAACAAAACAAGAGATGTCCGACTACGGCTGGGACAGTGCCGACATAATAATAGTTACGGGTGATGCTTACGTAGACCACCCAAGCTTTGGTACTGCGGTTATATCCAGAGTGCTGGAGAATGCAGGGTACAAAGTCTGCATAATTTCGCAACCTAAAACCGATGCCGATTATATGGTTTTCGGCAAACCTAACCTCGCCTTTATGGTCAATAGCGGTAATATAGATTCTATGGTGGCGCATTATACCGCCGCCAAAAAACGCAGAAGTGACGATGCATATACCCCCGGTGGCAAAAGCGGAGCCCGACCCGACCGGGCAGTAACGGTTTATACTAAAAAAATAAAAGAGCTATATCCCGATACACCCGTGTGCATAGGCGGTCTTGAGGCATCGCTGAGGCGTTTTGCCCATTACGATTATTGGTCCGACAGCGTAAGAAAATCCGTACTTATAGAGAGCGGCGCAGACCTGCTTATGTACGGTATGGGTGAAAAACACGTTGTTGAGATTGCCGACCGCTTAAAAGCAGGGGAGAATATAAAAAGCATTACCGACATTAAGGGTACCGTATACGCAGTTCCCGTTAGCGAATATGTACCGCAAAAATGCGCTGAGTGTCCGTCTTATGAGCTTGTAAGCCGCAATGACGATTCAGGCAAGGCGCAGTATGCCGTATCCTGCAAAATTCAACAGACCGAGCACGATGCAGTGCGTGGCAAAGCCGTAATTCAGCGCCACGGCAGTTTAATGGTTGTTCAAAATCCACCTATGCCGCCGCTGAGTACCGATGAGCTTGATGCCGTTTTTGATTTACCCTATATGCGTACCTACCACCCGAGCTATGAGGCAAAGGGCGGTGTGCCGGGAATTGCCGAGGTTAAGTTTTCATTAAACCATAACCGAGGTTGCTACGGCGCTTGTAATTTTTGCTCTATAGCATATCACCAGGGACGACAGGTCACCTGCAGAAGTCACGAATCGGTAATTAAAGAGGCTAAAGAGCTTTGCAATTTGCCCGATTTCAAGGGTTATATTCACGACGTTGGCGGGCCTACCGCCAATTTCAGAGGTCCGTCTTGTGAGGGCCAGCTTAAAAACGGACTTTGCAAGGACAAAAAGTGTTTAGCGCCCGAGCTTTGCAAGGCCGTAAAGGTGGACCATTCCGATTATTTGGACCTGCTCAGAAAACTGAGAAATCTACCAAAGGTAAAAAAGGTGTTTATCCGTTCGGGAATAAGGTTCGATTATCTTGTTGCCGATTCTAACGAAACTTTCTTTAAGGAGTTAGTTGAGCACCACGTAAGCGGTCAACTCAAAGTTGCGCCCGAGCACTGCTCAGACAACGTGCTAAAATATATGGGTAAGCCAAGTATAAAGGTTTATAATAAATTTAAAGAGCGTTTTTACGAGCTTACCAAAAGCATTGGCAAAAAGCAGTTTTTGGTGCCGTATTTAATGTCTTCTCACCCGGGAAGCACTATAAAAGATGCTATTGAGCTTTCACTGTTTTTAAAGAAAGAGGGTATGCATCCCGAACAGGTTCAGGATTTTTACCCAACACCGGGAACTGTGTCTACCTGTATGTTTTACACAGGGCTTGATCCGTTTACAATGCAGCCTGTTTACGTTCCTAAAACTGCCGAAGAAAAGGCAGAGCAAAGGGCACTGCTACAGTATTTTAAGCCCGAAAACCGCAAAATAGTTATTACTGCGCTTAAAAAAGCGGGCAGAACCGACCTTATAGGAACTGGCAAAAACTGTCTTGTAGCACCCGAAAAAACGGCATTTAAGCCTCAAAACAATAAAAACAAAAAACAAAATAAAAAATTTGCCGCAAAGAAAAAACGCTAAAGGTGTAAAAATGGAATATGTATTTTTTGATTTAGATGGAACCCTTACCGATTCCGCCTTGGGAATAACCCGCTCGGTAAAATATGCCCTTAAAAAGTACGGCATTATAGAAGAAGACCAAAGCAAATTAAATAAATTTGTAGGCCCACCGCTGAAAGATTCTTTTATGGATCTTTACGGCTTTGGTGAAGAACAGGCGGTCGAGGCTATACAGGTTTACCGTGAGTCTTACGAGGTAACAGGTATTAAAGAAAACTCGGTGTACTTTGGCGTAGAGGATATGTTAAAAGCATTAAAAAATGCGGGGAAAAAGCTTTGCGTTGCAACGTCCAAGCCCGAACTGTATGCAAAGCAGATACTTGAATTCTTTAATTTGGACGGCTATTTTGAATTTGTCGGCGGCGCTTCGATGGATGAGAAATTTGTTACAAAGGCCGATATTATAAATTACGTAGCAGATTCTTGCAATTTGAGCGATAAATCTAAAATAATTATGGTGGGCGATAGGGAGCACGATATTTTAGGCGCAAAAACCTTCGGCGTAAAGTCTATAGGCGTTTTGTATGGCTATGGCGGTTTAGATGAATTAAAAGAAGCGGGAGCCGATTTTATTGCAAACACCCCAAACGACGTAGTTAATATAATATTAAAATAAAAAATAGACGATGGAACCTTAAAAACGCTTGGTTCCATCGTTTTTTATATAATTTCGCCCTCTAAATAGCCGTCTTTGGCGGCGGTGATTTTAACCGATTTAATAGTATGGCAAAGGTTGTTTTGGGCTTTACATTTTACCTTTACGTAGTTTTTGGAATATCCGCAAAATACTCCGTTTTCCTCGGTTTCAAAAAGAACGCTAAGGGTAAGGCCAACCTGGCTTTGCAAAAATTCGTTGGCGCCGAGGGTGCAGACTGCTATCATTTTTTTGCTGCGCTCTTGTTTTGTACTCTCTAAGATCTGGTCCTTTAAAGTGTCGGCAAAGGTACCGAATCTGCGTGAGTATGCAAAAACGTGGGCCTTGGCAAAGCCGCACTTTTTAGCAAAGGCAAGGCTCTCGTTAAACTCCTGCTCGGTTTCTCCGGCAAAGCCTACCATAATATCGGTAGTGATTGACGGATTTTCAAAATAGGAGCGTATTCTTAAAATCAAATCGTAATAAAATGCCGAATCGTAATGACGGTTCATACGTTTGAGGGTGGCGTCAGAGCCTGACTGGAGCGATAAATGAAATTGCGGGCAGAACTTTTCGTTTTTGCTTAAAATTTCTAACTCTCTATTGGTTATATGGTCGGGCTCTAAAGAGCCAAGGCGTATTCGTTTTACGCCGTCTATCTGGCTAACGGCCTCGACTGCATCGCAAAGATTAAGGCCGATATCGGAGCCGTAGGCCGAAAGATTTATGCCTACCAAAACAATTTCTTTATATCCTGCAGCGGCAAGGGCATAGGCCTCGTTTTTTATATCCAAAATGCTTTTAGAACGAACTTTTCCACGTGAAAACGGAATAATACAGTATGAGCAGTATCTCTCACAGCCGTCCTCAATTTTCATATACGCTCTGGTGCGCTCGCTAAAGCTGTTTATACACGGAGTGTTGTATTTTTCGCCTTTTTCGTGCTTAGTTATGCGCACTATTCGTTGTCTGGTTTTTAAATACTCCTCAAAACAACTGTAAACGTCGGCGGTGTTGGTGTTACCGAGTATTATATCGGCATCGGTTATTTGTTCGGCCTTTTCTTTAAATGCTTGCGGGAAGCAACCAAACAAAATTATAACGGCGTCTTTATTTTCTCGGCGGAATTTATGTATTATCTGCCTTGTTTTGCGGTCACTCTCGGCAGTAACGGTGCAAGAGTTAACGACAAAAACATCGTAAGGCAAATTTGCGCAAGAGGTATGCGACCCCTCTTTGAACATTTGCATTACAACCTCTGTTTCGTACTGATTAACCTTGCAACCGAGTGTGTGAAATTTTACGTTCATAAAAATATCCTTAGCAAATAAAATAGCAAATATATTATATCTGAAATTGCATGGGTTTTCAAGTTACATATTTACTTATTTAAAAATATGTAGTATACTAAAACAAATTTGGAGGTTAGGTTATGAAGATTTTTTGGCAACTGTTCATTACCTTTGCAAAGATAGGCGCCGTTACCTTTGGTGGCGGTATTGCAATGCTGCCTATGTTTAAAAGGGAACTTGTTGAGAATAAGGACTGGATCACCGAAAACGAGCTTACCGATTACTATGCTGTCGGTCAGTGTACGCCCGGTATTATTGCGGTTAATACCGCTACCTTTGTAGGCTATAAGGTAAAGGGAATTTTAGGTGCGATTGTAGCGACTTTGGGTATGATTTTTCCGTCACTTGTGATTATTGTTGCTTTAGCGGCGCTTATTTCTAATTTTGCCGATTTAGCCATTGTTCAGCACGCCTTTGCGGGAATACGTGCCTGCGTTTTGGCGCTTGTTGTAAGCTCGGTAATTACCCTTGCGAAAAAGGCCGTTATAGACAAAATCGGTGTTGTAATTTTTATAGCCGTAGCCTTGCTCAGCACGTTTTTAGATATAAGCCCGGTTATTTTTGTAATTATAACCGCAGCGCTCGGAATAGCGATAAACGTTAAGAAGGAGAAGAGCAAATGATATTTTTGAAGTTGTTTTTCGAATTCTTTAAAATAGGACTTTTCGCCGTTGGCGGCGGTATGGCTACTATGCCGTTTTTGTATGATTTATCGGAATCTACGGGTTGGTTTACTACCTCTCAGCTTGCCGATATGATAGCTATTTCGGAATCAACACCCGGTCCAATTGGTGTAAATATGGCTACCTACGTTGGCTTTACTACCGTATCAGAACATTACGGCAGCAGTTTTATTGGTATTTTGGGTGGCGTTGTTGCGACTATAGGACTTGTAATGCCGTCGGTAATAATTATTGTAATTATAGCGGGATTTTTAAACAAATTTAAGGAAAATAGATTTGTTAAGGGTGCATTTTACGGCATAAGACCTGCATCGGTCGGACTTATTTGCGCAGCGGCGCTATTGCTTATAAAAAACACCATTTTGAATATCCCCGAAACCTTTAGCAATATTGACTGGCTTAGCGTTATAAACATAAAACCTTTAATACTTGCGGTTGTGTTATTTTTGGGAATTTTAAAATTCAAAAAAATTCATCCCGTTGCCTTTTTGGGTATAGGCGCCGTAGCAGGAATAGTATTTAGTATGTAAAACAAAAAAACGACGAGAACATTCCGTTCTCGTCGTTTTTTTAGTTATGATATAGCTTTTTGGTTTGGTATTGTGGCTCGTAGGTCATATTGACGCCGAGCTTTCTGAATACCTGCTCATCTATGCGGGAAAGTATAACCGAAGAGTGAGCCTCGAGATTTTTAAGCTTTGGCACGCTGTCGAGCGCTTTTTTTGCAACCTCGTCGGTTACGGCGCATATTGATAGCGCAATTAAAATTTCGTCTGTATGAAGGCGTGGGTTGTGGTTTCCCATAAAGTCGGTCTTTAGCTTTTGAATAGGCTCAATAATTTGCGGAGATATAAGCTCTATTTCATCGGGTATGCCTGCAAGCTCTTTAAGGCAGTTTAGCAACATAGATGCCGATGCGCCAAGCAGGGAAGATGTTTTACCCGTTATGAGTCTGCCGTCGGGCAACTCAATAGCAGTAGCGGGGCCGCCTGTAAGCTCTGCCTTTGCCAAGGCCGCTTTTACAACGGGGCGGTCGAGGGCGCTGACACCCACGCTGTTCATTAAAATTTCAATTCTTGCTACTTCCGATTCACTGCCCATACCCTGACGCAAATTAACAAGGGCAGTGTAGTAACGGCGTATAATTTCTTGCTTTGCGGCATTGCGCACGGCGTCATCGTCGGCAATACAAAAGCCAACCATATTAACGCCCATATCTGTAGGACTTTTGTAGGGTGACTCGCCTAAGATGCGCTGCATCATAGCATTTAAAACAGGGAAAATTTCAATATCACGGTTGTAGTTAATTGCAGTTTTTCCGTATGCTTCTAAGTGGTAGTGGTCAATCATATTAACGTCGCTTAAATCTGCCGTTGCGGCTTCGTAAGCGGTATTGACGGGGTGCTTAAGCGGAATATTCCAAACAGGGAAGGTTTCAAACTTAGCATATCCGGCTTTAATACCGTGTTTGTGCTCGTGGTAAAGTTGAGAAAGGCAGGTTGCCATTTTGCCGCTTCCGGGACCGGGGGCGGTTACAACAACCAAACGGCGTGAGGTTTTTATGTAATCATTCTTTCCAAAACCGTCATCACTAACAATAAGCGGTAGATTTGAAGGATAATCTTTAATAGGGAAGTGGCGGTAAACGTTTATGCCAAGGTTTTTAAGTCTGGACTCAAAAACCTCTGCCAAAGGCTGACCGGTGTAGTGTGTGATAACCACGCTGCCAACGTAAAGACCTATTTCTCTTAAAGCGTCTATAAGGCGCAGAGTGTCAAGGTCGTAGGTAATACCCAAATCACCACGGCGCTTGTTCTTTTCAATAGCGTCGGCGCTTATTACAATAATAATTTCAGCTTCGTCTTTAAGCTCTAAAAGCATTTTTACCTTAGAGTCGGGCTCAAAACCCGGGAGTACACGCGCCGCATGATAATCGTCAAACAGCTTTCCGCCGAACTCCATATAAAGCTTGTCGCCAAAAGCGTTAATGCGGTCGCGAATATTTTGTGACTGCAGTTTTATGTATTTTTCATTATCAAACCCAATTTTATACATAAAATAAAACCATCCTTAGAGCCCAAATAAAAAAGCCCGACCAAAAAATATTTTGACGGGTAATTTTAACATAGACAATTATACGATTATCCAAGGCGTTTGTCAAACAGAAAAAGCCAAAAAAATATTTATTTTAATAAAAGATAAAAAATACTTGATTTTTTCTTTACTATTATGTATAATATACGGGCGCACTGAATTAGTGTGCCGACAATTTAATAAAAAATGGAGAAGTCGCGTAGTTGGTCGAGCGCGCACGATTGGAAATCGTGTAACCGTTAAAAGCGGTTCGAGGGTTCGAATCCCTCCTTCTCCGCCAAAAAAAGACAACACACCTTTTGGTGCGTTGTCTTTTTTCTTGTTTGTGTAATAGTATGCGAACCCGTAGGGTTCGTCGAAGCATCCGCAAATGTGCGACAACATTTGCGGACTGTGAAGTCTCGAGTAAAGCATACATTTCGGGCACCGCACGCAGCGGTCGAAATGTAGCTGACGCAGAGTACCCTTCTGCCCCTGCCAAAACGAAAATCCTGTCGATTATTGTCGGCAGGATTTTTATTATTTATCTTTTATACTCTATGGTGATAGTTGAGATAAAAGAGTTAAAACATATAACTTTTGAGATATATTTTATAATCAACGAACGGTTATATTAAGACAAATTATTTAGAAGTAATTTCTTGTATCAATAAAGATAATTTTACTTCTATTTCTTTTTTTGTTTTGTCAAGCTGAATAATTCCCATTTTTTCAAATTTGCTAATATTAGTTTCTTTTGCAAAATATAAATTTGCAATTTCATTTTTTACTTCTGAAGGCATATTAGGAATTACAACAGCATCCCAATAATTTTTTCCCAAACTACCGCCTTGTCCACCCACTGTAAAGTGGTCGTAGTATCCCCATTTTCGTAAAAAACGAAGAAAACAAGCCACAAAAGCAGATTCCACTAAATTTGCTTTGTCCTTGTGTAATACAATACCGTGAATATTTGTAATCCATTTTTCCTGAGTATCAGTAAACAGAACACATTTTCCGACAGTACCTTCACCTGAAAAAACAATATCTCCATCATTTAATGTGATAAGTTGATTTTTGTTGCCCAGATATTCAAATGATTCTACAGTTCCATAATCCGAAAAATTAGTTGGCTTAATTACTGTATAATATCCTTTTTTAAAGGTGTTCGAATATACACTTTTACCAATATTGCTAATTTGCAAGTTTTGACCACGCTTAATGGTATATCCCATTTCTTCTAATGTATGAAAACCATATTCATAATTTGACAATATTGCTTTCTGTTTTTTCGCCATAGGTGAATAATAACTAGCATCTAATCTAGTAGATTCAATGATTTCTGAGAGATTAGTTTTGACGGAAAGATTAACTATATCTTTTTTGCAACCATTTAACAACTCGTTTAAAATTTTATTAAATATTTCATTATCCTTATCTATAATAAGCTGTTCTATTTCAACAACTTGTGCAACTAATTTCTCTATGTTTTGAATTGTTTTTTCTCTATTACTTTTAGGAAAAGGAATAGTACATTCCAAAAATTTCTTGCCTGCGTGTCTTATTGTTGCTCCAATTGGAACAATTTTATCTAATTGTCTTCTAAAGTCGTTGCTTTTTATCATTGCTAAAACATATAGCTTATTTTTGCTTAAAGGCAATCTATATAAAGCACCGCAAGGCATAAAATTAGGCATATCCCTAGATAAAACTACACATTCTCCAATATTAGAATCTTTGGAGATGAGAATATCACCTTTTTTTAGATTATACTGTTGGAAATTTTTTTTGTTCATAGGAACAACAGCTTCACCAAAAGGCATAGGTGTGTAGAATTTGCTATCTAATGATTTTGCTCTCATAAAATAGTAATCAGACTGCGATAAATATGCCGAAAATCCTACATCAGAACCGTTATCACTTTTTTCAAGAGGTCTATCTAATAAGTCCTTTAATTTGATTCTTTCCGCATTTCCACCATTAATTATATTATAGTTCGAAGGAGAAAGAGAATAATTATTAGAAACTATTTCACTTAATTTTGTCATGATACACCTCATTTAACAAACAAATCAGACAAAGTTTTCTCTTGTGATAAGCACCAATCCTTAAAATCACTAATGGTCTTTGTAAAATCTTCTTCAAGAATGGGGTTGCCTTTTTCGTCAATTTCGACATCAAATGTAACGGGGTTGATTTTATAAATAGGGTTATAATACTTTACTCTTTTACTTGTCCGTACCTCATAACCAATATTGTTTATTTTTTTAATGAAAATCTCATAATCTTGCTGTTTTAATTTTTCTAATTCCTTACTGGTTGGCTTGTATGCAACTATGATTGTAGTATTAACTCCTGTGTCCGCAAAAATATTTGAAGGAAGGTCAAATAATGCAACAATTCTCATATTGGATACTAACCATTCCCTTGCTTTCTTCCATCTATCTATTGATGCTATAGAATTAGATAAAACGATGCCCATTCGCCCATGTTCTTCTAAAATACGATAGGTATTCTCTAAAAATAATAATCCTGGGTCTATCCAATTTCCGCATCTGCTTTCATTCCATAAATGATACATTTCCAAGATTTCTTTATCTGAGGAAGTTTTTGCTTCTATTTTTCTGTCTTCGCCAAAAGGCGGATTGGTTAAAACTATGTCAAATTTTTTTAATTTAGTTTGGTCTAACCAGTTATCCCAATTTCCATCTTTATGCATAGACGGAATTAATCTTACAAGGTCATTTCTTTCGTCAAACTTCCATGTAATTGACCCCCAAGATGGTCTGTATTTTAATATTGCATTACCATCACCATTTAACAACATATTTAGTTGTGCTAACATTATCATATTTTCATCGTTATCACAACCATAAAAATTACCGTCATCTAAAGTGCTTTTTGAATTTACATATGAAACAGACAAAAAATCTGCAATACCAGATGTAGGGTCTATAATGCTCTCGTTGTTTCTAGGATTCATAATTCTTACAATAAAATCTATAATTGGCAAAGGTGTTAAAAACTGTCCTTTGTCTGCTTTAGAGAATTCACTTGCAAATTTGTAAAAAACAATTTGATATAAATCGCTCTTTTCCGATTTTATGAATGTATAATTTTGAAATTGTTCAACAATAGCAGCAATTATTTTAACATGCTCTTCTTTTTCCCATATTATTGTTTCTGAGTCTGATTTTTTTAAAATATAATGATACTTTGCAGCCGCTTTATTATACAATGTTCTCATTCTTTTTATGAACTCTTGTATGTTTTCATCATTTAGCGACACATAATTTCTTTCCTTTTTTGTTATGTAAAAAAGCAAATCCAATTTTTCTTTTTCATCTTTTGTTTGATAAAATTGAAGAAATTTATTTTTTAATTCCTCATTCTGCTTTTCGTCAAAAATCTTCAAAGCCATTACTTGTATAAGTATCTCATAACCTCTCTGATTTTTCATGCTCACACTATCCATAACTTTTAAAATGTTATGAATTCCTTCGGATAATTGCTTGCTGTAACTACCTGAAATAACCTCCAAATCATCAATTGTTCTTTTGGTTACATCAATTTCGATGTTTGTAATTCTTTTTAACAACTGTTCAAATGATGGAATCTTGTAATATCCATCTGGAATTTCTAAAGATAATTCCTTTATTGTAGAAGAATCGCCTTTTAGATTTAATGAATCATCTAGTCTTAAAAATAGGTTAGAGGTCTTTTTAAATAAATACAATTTTTCAGTATCATAAATAATACCAATAGCAAAATCACTTTCAACTTCTTTTAAAGAAGGTTTTAGCTGTACATTGTAAACACTTTCTATTGATTTGCTATTTTCATTTTTAAATTCAATGACACCTATCAAATGTTTTCTAAGCCATTCTAGTGAAATTGCGTTTCTTTCCTCATGCCATTTTCTATAATGTTCAAACCAATCACTAGAATCAAATATAGCGGCATCAAAACGGATAGGGTTTGATTCTTTATTTCCTTTCGGAAAGCTTACTTCAACTCCAATCACATCTTTGCTATATAAACCTGAATATATTAATGAGTAAATAAACTGCCATTTATAATACTCTTCGTTATTGGTGTTATTTTTTCCTTTTATTTTGCATTGCTTATTAATTGTCAAATTAACAGGAACAATTGCCGTAAATATAACTTCGTTTTTATATAAATTATCAAATTCTAATTTAACTTCATAAAACTTTCTCATAACAACCTCACTCAAATTATTATTCAGAACTATCTTAGTTTATCATACAACATTTATTCAGAGATGTCAAGATTTTTATAGTTTTCAAGCTTTTTAAATATTAGCTCAAATTAAGAAAAATATCGAATTTTGCTCTACCTTTTTGATGAATAATTTGGATGTTGGCTTTGCCGACGAAATATAAAAATATGTAGGAGTTCGAACACATATGTCAAAAAATCAAATAACTTCAAATTCGTACAACCTTTCCAAACAAAAAACCACCCAATCGGGTGGTTTTTTGTTTGGTTTTAGGTCGGGATTCGAACCACGGTAAAATGCAATAGTATGATTGCAAAATTATAACGTATTATTTTGTGCCTCAAGTTTTTTATATTCCGGTGTTTTCCACTTGCCTGTTATAAAAATTACTGTTGCAAACAAAACCTCGGTTATATATGCTGCGCTAAGGGCAAGATGTACTCCGTAAATTTTAAATTCAAACGGAAGTACGTCAAAAAGAATGTATGCATAAATAACAAATGCCACTGCGTAAATCAATGTTGAAATAAACATAATTTTACCCGAGCCAACGGCTCTGAAAATGCCGTGAAACAGATTATTAAAAACGTTAAAAATTATAAATGGAAATAATAACTGTATTGTATTTACACTAACTTTAAAGCTTTCGGCGTCTTGCACCGGGTCTAAAAACCATCCTGTAAACTGCTTGGCAAAGATTACAAATAAAGCAAGCGTTACAATAAAGAACGCAAGTCCTTGCTGAATTCCGATTTTTATGCCTTCTTTAATTTTGTCAATACGTTTAGCACCCATTGCTTGTGCTATAAGATTGGTGTTTGCCTTGCTGGAGTTCTGGTAAACCGAAAGAATAAGCGCACGTGCTTTATTGGCAACAGAATAACCTGAAAGTGCCGCCGTAGAGCAGGAATTGGCAAGAGGCGAAACAATTGCGGTACAGCTGCTCATTGCCATTTGCTGCATCATAGACGGTGCACCGTAACTAAATGATGATTTTAAGTCAATAATATTGAATTTTATGCCACTGGATTTAACTTCTAAATTTTTAAATACGCCTTTATAATACACAAAATAAAATACGGTTGCTACAGAGTTTGAAATAACGGTGGCCAATGCGCTGTAAGCGATGCCCATATTTAATACAGATAAGAACAGATAGTTTAACGAAATGTTAAAAATACCTGCCAGCACAGAGGCAAAAAGCGGAAGCTTTGTTATTCCCATTCCATTTGAGATGTATGTAAATCCCCAGTTGAATTGTAGTGCAAGCAAACCGCACGTGTATGTTGTAAAATATGCCGCTGCATTTGCATAAATTTCTTGGTTAACGTTTAGAAAACTAAAAATCTGATCACAAAAAACATTACAAATCACAGAAAATAATATGGCTGCTATTGATGTGATAAGAAAATTCATTTTAATTACGTTAAGCATTCGTTTTCGCTCGTTGCGACCGAACAATACAGAAACGTAAATTCCCACACCCGTCAGATAACCGTAAAGTATTGAATCTATAAATTCGATCAGCTGAGCGGTTGCGGCCGTTGCTGCAAATGCATCACTTCCGATGAACTTTCCTATCATCATTGAATTGATAAAGTTGTACGATTGTGAAAGTAAAGCCGATAAAATGAGAGGTATTGCAAACAAAAAATACTTTTTTCTCATATTACCTTCGTACAGTTTTTCAGGCACATTCATAATGCTGCCTCCTTGACATTGGCTTATTGATACAGTATAATTTGATGAGCAACAAAAATCAATAATTGCGGTAATTTTTAAAAATAATCAACAATAATCAAGGTGAAACAATATGTATCAGCAAGAGCGTATGGACCAAATAATTAAGATATTAAAAGAAAATCATTACGTAACGGTAGATTATCTTGTTGAAAAAATAAGATATAGCCCTGCGAGCATACGACGTGACTTAACCCTTTTAGAAAAGCAGGGAATGGTTAAAAGAAGTTATGGAGGAGTAGCGTTAGGCAATGCAGGCCTATCTCCGTTCAGATTTCGCCAACATAATATGAAAACCGCCAAAAATGCAATAGCCAAGAAGGCGGCTACGTTGGTGAAGGATAATGATGTGGTTTTTTTAGACGGATCTTCAACAACACAGTATATGGGCCATTTTCTAATAGACAAAAAGGATATAACCGTTGTTACATGCAATATAATTTTAGCTGATTTTTTAAGTGAACATGGGATAAATACGTTTTGTACAGGCGGTAAGATTGTAGAGTATCCCGGAATTTTAGGTGGACAGTTTATGTTAGATTCGTTAGACAATTATGATATTGATATTGGTTTCTTTTCTACACTGTCGGTGAGCCTTGACGGTAAGCTGATAACTAATAGCGAAGCCGGATTACATGCTTATAGAGTTTTCAGAGAAAAAGCAAAAAAGCTGGTTTGCCTTTGCGGAAGTGATAAATTCAACCTTGATGGACGGTTTGTGAGTATGACTTTAGAGCAGGTCGATTATTTCGTTAGTGACGGTAATCTTCCAAATGACGTTAAACAAAAATATCCAAATACACAATTTTTATGTACAAAATAATTTTGTCTTGTATATCAGAAAAATATATAGTATATTATTTGTGAACAGGCAATATTACATATTTTCAGGAGTAAATAAATGGAAAATTTAAAAAATAAAATCGGTTTCATTTGTGATATGGACGGTGTTATATATCACGGCAATAAAATCTTAGACGGTGTTTATGATTTTGTGAACTGGATGATAAATAACGACAAAAAGTTCGTGTTTTTAACCAACAGTCCCGAGCGCACTCCTCATGAGCTTAGTATGAAGCTGGAGAGAATGGGTCTTACCGTTTCGGCCGATCACTTTTATACAAGCGCAATGGCAACGGCTGAGTTTTTATATTCTCAAAAGCCCGATTGTACCGCCTACGTTATAGGTGAGGCCGCTTTAACCAAGGCTTTGTATGACCGTGGAATTTATATGAACGACGTAAACCCCGATTACGTTGTTGTGGGCGAGACCAGAACGTATAACTTTGAAAAAATCGAAAAGGCAATTGAGCTTGTTTTAAAGGGCGCAAAGCTAATAGGTACAAATCCCGATATCACAGGTCCTACCGAAAAGGGAATAATGCCCGCAACGGGTTCTTTAATAGCGCCAATAGAAATTGCTACCGGCAAAAAGGGTTATTTTGTCGGAAAACCAAATCCTCTTATGCTTCGTCACGGACTTAATAAGCTTGACTGTCACAGCCAGGATATTGCATTTATAGGCGACAGAATGGATACCGATATTATTGCGGGTATAGAGTCTAACGTAGATACCGTGCTTGTTTTATCGGGTGTTACGTCGCTTGCCGATATAGACAAATATCCATACCGTCCAAAGTACGTACTAAACGGTGTGGGCGAATTAGTTGTAGACTAAAATAAAATCACCAACCTTTTTAGAGGGTTGGTGATTTTTCTTTTATAACAATTCAAATTGATTTTTTCGGCTATTTAATACGCCTTCTTGCCTTAGTTTGCTTATCTCGGCCGACAGACCGCTTCTGTCAACCTCCAGATAATCTGCCAGATCCTGACGGTTAAACGGAATATAAAATTGGTTAGAGCCTGCTCGCTTGGCCTGCAGGCCCAAATAGGTTAAAAGTTTTTCACGTGTGGTTCGCTTTGAGGTTATTTCTATTCTCTCATAAAACTCCAAATTCTTATTGGCTAAAATCTTCATCAGATTAAATATAAGCTGTTGGTGAAATCCGCAATTGTTAGAACAAGTGTGCAGTATATGCGAAGCATCAATAAGCATAATCTCGCTCGGCTCGTTTGCAATAACCGATATTGGTATAGATTGTACCCCGGCGCACGCAAAAGCTTCCGCAAAAATTTCGGACGTCAAAACTTTACTGAGAATACTGCGGTTGCCGTAATAATCTATTTGTACTACATCGGCGCTGCCGCTGAGCACTATGCCTAAATACGTGGCTTTGCTTTGCTCGGCAATAATGGTATATTTTTTGTCAAACTCTATTACCTTTGCGCCCAGGCAGGTGAGCATTTTAAATAAATCGTTATCGTCTATCCCGTCAAAGAGCTGACATTTTCTTAAAATATTAAAATATTTTTTCATTTTTCCTCCGTTTTGTTGAAAATTCAACAGAATTTCTGGTTTTATTATACTATAATGTTTTTGTAAAAGCAAGGGAGGAATTTTAATGAAAATAGCTTTTTTCGATACAAAACCCTATGACAAGCCGTCGTTTGATAAATACGGCGAGGAGTACGGTGTATCTTTTAAATATTTTGAAGCCAAACTCAACGAGGATACCGTAGAGCTGGCGAACGGTTACGACGGTGTTTGCGCCTTTGTGAATGATACGGTAAACGACAAGGTAATAGACAAATTATCTGATATGGGCGTAAAAATATTGGCTCTAAGATGTGCAGGCTTTAATAACGTTGATATGAAGTATGCTTACGGTAAAATTCACGTGCTCAGAGTTCCCGCGTATTCTCCTTATGCGGTTGCAGAACACACCATAGCGCTGCTTTTAACCTCTATTCGTCGAATACATAAGGCTTATATACGTTCCAGAGATTTTAATTTCAGCCTTTCGGGACTTACCGGCTTTGACTTACACGGAAAAACCATAGGTGTTATAGGAACGGGCAGAATAGGAAGGGTGTTTATAGATATATGCCGTGGTTTCGGTATGAGGGTTTTAGCCTATGACAAATTCCCTTTAAGTGAGATTGATAACGGTGATACCGTTCGGTACGTAGATCTTGACGAGCTCTTTGCAAAGAGCGATATTATTTCGCTTCACTGCCCGCTCACAGAAGATACGTATCATATTATAGATGCTGCGGCGCTTGAAAAATGCAAACGTTCGGTGGTTATTTTAAATACCTCACGCGGAGCTTTGGTAGACGCAGAAGCTTTGTTAGAGGCAATAAAATCGCGCAAGGTGGGCGCGGCTTGCTTAGACGTATACGAAGAAGAATCTGATTTGTTTTTCGAAGATAACTCCGGACACATTCTGCAGGATGATACGCTCGCCAGACTTATTTCTATGCCTAACGTTATAGTAACCTCGCACCAGGCATTTTTAACCGAAGAGGCGCTTGAAAACATTGCTCAGACTACGGTAAAAAACATTGTGCAGTTTTATGAAACTGAGCAATGCCCGAATGAGCTTTGTTACCGCTGCAGCGGCCCAAAGGACTGCAAAGACTCAAAATGCTTTTAAAGGAGAATAAGAGTGATCAGAAAGATAATCAAAATAGACCAAAACAAATGTAACGGCTGCGGCGCTTGCGCTTCTGCGTGTCACGAAGGCGCAATTGATATGATAAACGGCAAGGCTCAGCTTGTAAGAGAAGACTATTGTGACGGCCTCGGCGACTGCTTGCCGGCTTGCCCTGTGGATGCCATTAGTTTTGAAGAACGTGAGGCGCCCGCATATAACGAACAAGCCGTAAATGCCGCAAAGCAGGAAAAAAGCGTAGGTAAATTACCTTGCGGCTGCCCGGGTACAAATGCTAAAAAATTAAATCGTGAACCGTCGGCCTTCGTAAAATCTGCCGCAGTGTCGAGTCAGCTCTTACAGTGGCCGTGTCAGATAAAACTGGTTCCGCCAAATGCGCCTTATTTTGAAGATGCGCATCTGCTTATTGCGGCCGACTGTACTGCATACGCTTACGGCAATTTCCATAATGATTTTATTAAAAATCATATTACACTTATAGGCTGCCCAAAGCTAGATGAAGGCGATTACACCGAAAAGCTTACTCGGATAATTGCAAACAATAATATAAAAAGCGTCAAGGTTGTGCGAATGGAGGTACCTTGCTGCTCTGGAATAGAGAATGCGGTTAAACGCGCTTTAATTAGTAGCGGCAAATTTATTCCGTGGCAGGTAACCACAATTTCTACTGACGGAAAAATTATTGATGAGTCTTGAATAATTTGCTAAAATATGGTACAATAATTTTTAATAAGCTTTGAGGTGATTTTAAATGAATATTACCAACGATATTAAGTATATTGGCGTTAACGACCATAAAATAGATTTATTCGAGGGTCAGTATGACGTTCCAAACGGTATGGCGTATAATTCCTATATCATTATGGATGAAAAAATCGCGGTTATGGATACTGTAGATGCCGCATTTACTCACGAATGGCTCGACAATATTCAGAACGTTTTGGGTAGTAAGAAGCCCGACTATTTAATAGTTCAGCATATGGAGCCTGACCATTCGGCAAACATATTCAATTTTGTTAAGACCTACCCGAATGTAAAGATCGTATCATCGGCCAAGGCCTTTGTTATGATGAAAAACTTTTTCGGTACCGATTTTGAGGAAAACGGAATTGTTGTAGGCGAGGGCGATACTTTAAGCCTTGGTAAGCATAATCTAACCTTTGTAACCGCTCCTATGGTGCATTGGCCTGAGGTTATTGTAACATACGACAGTACCGACAAGGTTTTATTCTCGGCCGACGGCTTCGGTAAATTCGGCGCTTTAGACGTAGACGAGGAATGGGCTTGTGAAGCCAGACGTTACTATATTGGTATAGTTGGTAAATACGGCGCTCAGGTACAAAGCCTGCTTAAAAAGGCGGCTGGGCTCGATATAAATATTATATGTCCGTTGCACGGACCGGTCCTTAGTGAGAATTTAGGTTATTATATTAACCTTTATAACACCTGGTCGAGCTATCAACCCGAAGACGAAGGCATAGTTATTGCTTACACATCTGTTTACGGCAACACTAAAAAGGCGGTAATGCTGCTTGCTGAAAAGCTAAAGGAAAACGGATGCCCCAAGGTAGTTGTAAACGACCTTGCCCGTTGCGATATGGCTGAGGCGGTAGAAGATGCATTCCGTTATAACAAGTTAGTACTTGCTACCACAACCTATAATGCCGAAATTTTCCCGTTTATGCGTGAATTTATAAATCACCTTACCGAGCGCGGCTTTAAAAACCGCACGGTAGCCTTTATTGAAAACGGTTCCTGGGCTCCTCTTGCGGCAAAGGTAATGGCCGGAATGCTTGAAAAATCGCAAAACATAACCTATGCCGATACAACGGTCAGAATTATGTCAGCGTTAAACGATGAAAGCAAAGAGCAACTGAATGCTCTGGCAGACGAGCTTTGCAAAGAGTATTTGGCTATTCAAGACACAAGTGCCAATAAAAACGATATGACCGCTTTGTTTAATATCGGTTACGGACTTTACGTTATCACTTCTAACGACGGCAAAAAGGATAACGGTCTTATTGTAAACACGGTAACGCAGGTTACAAATACTCCTAACCGTTTGGCTGTGACCATAAACAAAGAAAATTACTCACATCACGTAATTAAGCAAACGGGTAAAATGAACATTAACTGTTTAACAACCGACACTCCTTTCTCGGTGTTCGAGCAATTTGGCTTTAAAAGCGGCAGAAACGTAGACAAATTTGCCGACTGTCAGCCCCTTCGTTCAGAAAATGGACTTGTATTCCTGCCGCGTTATATAAACTCGTTTATGTCGCTTAAGGTAGAGCAGTACGTAGATTTAGATACTCACGGTATGTTTATCTGTTCTGTAACCGAGGCCAGAGTTTTATCAGACAAGGAAACCGTAACCTATACCTATTATTTAGACAACATTAAGCCCAAGCCCGAAACAGAGGGTAAAAAAGGCTACGTTTGTAAAATATGCGGTTACGTTTACGAGGGTGACACCTTACCCGATGACTTTATCTGCCCGCTGTGTAAACACGGCGCAGCAGATTTTGAAGAAATAAAATAATATTTGGAGGTAACAATAATGGTAAGCGCAAAGGTACACCAGCTTCTTAATCAGCAAATCAACAAAGAATTTTACTCGGCATATTTGTATTTGGATTTTTCCAACTACTTTAAAGCCAGAGGTTTAGACGGTTTTGCAAATTGGTATTTAATTCAGGCTCAGGAAGAAAGAGACCACGCAATGCTCTTTTATACCTATTTACAAAACGAAAATATGCCCGTAACACTCGATGCCATTGCAAAGCCCGATAAGGTTTTGAATTCCGATATGACGGTATTGCAGGCAGGTCTTGAGCACGAACAGTATGTAACTCAGCTTATTAACGATATTTATACAGCCGCTTATGAGGTTAAGGATTTCAGAACGATGCAGTTTTTGGACTGGTTTGTTAAAGAACAGGGTGAAGAAGAGACCAATGCCAACGATTTAATTTCCAAAATGGAGCTTTTCGGTTCTGATCCTAAGGGGCTTTATATGTTAAATCAGGAACTTGGCGCAAGGGTTTACAGTGCACCATCGTTAGTTTTATAAATTTTTAAAATTTTAAAATAGAGGAGAAATAAAAATGAAAAAGTATGTATGTGACGTTTGCGGTTGGGTTTACGACGAAGAATTAGGCGATCCCGATAACGGTATTGCAGCAGGCACAAAGTTCGAAGATTTACCCGATGATTTTGAGTGCCCACTATGCGGTGTTGGTAAAGACAACTTCAGCGAAGAATAATTTATTTAGGCTCTTCGTGTTAAACTACACGAAGAGCCTTTCAGGGTGTTAATATGCAAATGGTGTTAATTACGGCCCTTGGAGTCGGTGGCGCTACTATGATAGGCTCCTTGCTTGGCTTTTGTTTTAAAAAGATATCTCATAAATTTTCAGATGTTGTACTGTCGTTTGCAGCTGGTGTAATGCTCGCGGCGGCAGTTTTAGGACTTATTTTACCTTCGCTCGAATACGGCGGAAAATACGGTATAATAATAACCATAATAGGTATTTTTGCGGGTGCGGCCTGCCTTAATCTTATGGACAAGGTGGTACCGCATTTACATAAAATGGCCGGCGTTGACTCAGAAAGTCACAACAATGCAAACATAAATAAGGTATTTTTGTTTGTTCTGGCAATTGCTATTCATAATCTGCCCGAGGGCATTGCGGCAGGTGTTGGCTTTGGTACGGGAGATACCTCTAAGGCGTTTTTAATAGCAGGCGGTATAGCGCTGCAGAACATACCCGAAGGTATGGTTATTATAGGTCCTATGCTCTCAGCCGGTGTTTCTGCAAAAAGAACGTTTTTGTGCGTTTTGGGAACAGGTATTATTGAGGTAATCGGTACTTTACTCGGCTATTTTGCAGTAAGCGTTGCATCTATAATTTTACCGTTTGCTTTAAGCTTTGCGGGCGGTACAATGCTTTATGTAATAAGCGATGAAATGATACTCGAAACCCACGCCCACGGAAGCGAGCGCGCCGCCACGTATTCTTTGCTTATAGGCTTTTGTATAATGCTTGTTACCGACGTGTTGTTGGGTTAGGTCGATATTTGTATTCAAAAGAGGAACGTTTATATGCGCGAGTTTATTATTGGTACAGACTGGTTGGGCGATTGCGATGACGTTGTAGCGTTGCGCCTTATGCTCAGAGCCGCTACAAAGGGCGAGATTTCGATTAAAGCAATAGGCATAAATGCGGCTGATGAGAAGTCGGTTACCTCTCTGGACGGCTTTATGAATTTGGAAAACGTTAGCGGTATACCAATCGGTATTGACCATTCGGCTACCTACGTTAACGAAAAGGCTACATATCATGGTAAACTTGCAAAATTTGCAAGTAACTATACCTGTAATGAAGATGCGCAGGATGCTGTAAAGCTTTACCGCAAAGCTCTTGCCGAGGCCGGCGACAAAGTAGAAATTGCCGAAATAGGCTTTTTGCAGGTTTTGGCAGGCTTACTTTTAAGCGAGCCCGATGAATATTCTTCCCTTAACGGCATAGACCTTGTAAAAACCAAGGTAAAAAAGGTTTGGTCTATGGCAGGCAAATGGGACGAGCAAGGTGGCAAAGAATATAATATTTGTTGTAGTGAAGCTTCCAGAAATGCCGCAAAGACCGTTTGCGAAAAATGTCCTGTGCCTGTTACTTTTTTAGGCTTTGAAGTGGGTTATGACGTTATAACGGGCAGCGCCTTAGAAAAGTATGATTATTTATATACCGCTATGTGCGATTGGGGAACTGATAGCGGAAGATCGTCCTGGGACCCGATGCTTTGCTTATTGGCTTTAATAGGAGATGAGCAAGAAGCGGGATATAAAACGGTAGTTGGAACGGCAAGTATAGATGAAAATACGGGTGCAAATTTCTTTAAAGAGCATAAAAACGGTTTACACAAATACGTTATAAAGGTCAAAGAAAACAGTTATTATCAAAACCAAATTGACCGCCTTATAAAATAGGGTTTGTAGAGCTTTATGAGAATAAAAGATAAAATAAATCTTGATTACCTCGGTTTAATAGAGCACGGCCCCATTAACATTGTTTGTTTTGGTCTTAACGACGTTAACGGAACAAAGGAAGATTATTTAGAGTCGCTGAAGATTATATTTGAAAAATGTCTCGAAAGTACAGCAGAAGTAATTTTTATGACTCCTAATATGCTTAACACCTACGTAAGCGCCGATACCGATGCGAATGTTCTGGATTACGCCAATATTACGGTTAGTTTTCAAAACGGCGGCAGAATGGATGATTATATTTTTTCGGCGGCCGATTTAGCAAAACAAATGGGCGTAAAGGTGTGCGACTGTTATTCTTTATGGAAAGAGCTAAGTAAGACTAAAGATACTACTTTAATGCTTGCAAACCGCATAAATCACCCCACAAGAGAAATGCATAAATTATTTGCCGATAGTATTTTTGATATAATTTTCGATAAAAACTAAAAAAAGACTTGTAAAACAAAATATATAGTAGTATAATGTAGAAAACTTAATAATTTCTGTATGATGTTTGCAGGAAATTGCTTTATGCAGCCGAAGGAATAACGCTCTCAGGTGTCCGCAAGGATGAGGACTGTAAACTGACAGAACTTTGGAGAAACCCATTTGGTTGGGTGCCGAAGGTGCAAGGCGTATTAGCGCTAATCTCTCAGGCAAAAGGACAAAGTCAAATTTCTTTTCTTTGTGTTATTTTGTGTTTTGTAGATTGCGTTGTTGCGCAATCTATTTTTTATTTTCAGGAGGAAAAGTATGTTAGACAAAATCACCGAAATAAACGGCGCGGTCAATGGCGTCGTTTGGGGAATACCGGGCCTGGTGCTGCTTATTGGTACAGGTATTTTAATGACCTTGGTTACCAAGGTGTTCCAGATTTCACACATTGGCCATTGGTTTAAAAAGACTATAGGTAGTCTTTTTAAGAAGGAAGTTATCAGCCACTCTAAAGAAAAGGGCTCAATTTCACCCTTCCAGGCTCTTTGTACAGCGCTTGCCGCAACGGTTGGTACAGGTAATATTGCAGGTGTTGCCGCCGCTATTTGCATAGGTGGTGCAGGTGCAGTATTCTGGATGTGGGTTGCCGCATTCTTTGGTATGATGACCAACTATTCCGAAAACGTTTTAGGTATATACTTCCGCCGCAAAAACGCTAACGGCGAATGGTCGGGCGGTGCTATGTATTACCTTCGTGACGGTTTGGGCAGTAAGAAAAACTGCAAGACCATAGGTAAGATTTTAGCAGTTTTGTTCTGTATCTTCACAATGCTTGCTTCCTTTGGTATTGGTAGTATGGGTCAGGTAAACAAGATCGTTGCCAACGTTGCCGCAGCCTTTAACGTTGAATCTCTTTCTTCTATAGAGGTTATGGGCGGTGTTTCGCTTTACAACATTATAATAGGCGTTGTAATTATGGCACTTACCGCACTCATTACCTTGGGCGGATTAAAGAGAATTGCTGCTGTTGCAGAAAAAATCGTTCCCTTTATGGTTGTGCTCTTTGTAGCAGGCAGCCTCGTTATAATAGGTATTAACTATAACGCAATTATCCCTGCATTTAAGGCTATATTTGCAAATGCCTTTAATCCCGAAGCCTTTGTAGGCGGCGGAATTGGCGGCGTTATTATTGCTATGACCAACGGCTTTAAGCGTGGTGTTTTCTCCAACGAAGCAGGTCTTGGTTCTTCTGTTATGGTTCACTCTAACTCCAACGTTAAAGAGCCCGTTAAACAGGGTATGTGGGGTATATTCGAGGTATTTGCCGACACAATGGTAGTTTGTACTATGACTGCGCTGGTTGTACTTACCTCCGGCGGTCTTGAGGGCGGCGCATTCAACGTCGTAACCGGTGAAATTGCCGAAGGCCTTACCGACGCAACACTCGTTGGCGGTGCATTTAACTATGTGTTCGGCTGGGGTAATATCGGCCAGAGATTTATAGCTATTGCTATGTTCTTGTTTGCCTTTACAACCGTTTTAGGTTGGTCGCACTACGGCTCTAAGGCTTGGGAGTACTTATTTGGCGCAAAAACCACCTACATATTCAGAATTATACACGTTTGCACAATTATCTTCGGCGCAGTACTTACATCGTCACTCGCATGGGATATTTCCGATACATTTAACGGTCTTATGATGATACCCAACCTTATCGGTGTTGTTGTATTATGTCCGCTGGTTATTAAAATTACCAAGAGCTATGTAAACCGTAAAATAAAGGGTAAAGATGAAAAACCTGTTTTATCGTACGATGCGCAAATTCAGGCCGAAGCAGAAGCTGCTTTAGATGAAGAATAATTTATTAAAGCCGGACTGAACGCCACGCACCGCTAAGGACATTTTTGTTTCTCGGTATAAAACCCTCTGTATTATCGCCAAAAGCCTCGCAAGGCGACAGCCTTGCTGTGTTTTAGGCTTCAATACAAAGAATTTTACTCCTTACGAAACCGCATAGCGCCTTAAAAGTGTAAATTTTGAGTGCAAGAAAAGAAAAACCCTGCCGATAATGCTGACGCATATCGGTAGGGTTTGACGTATTATTGTGCCAAAAGGTGCGCTTTTAAGGAAAAATTCCCTTAACGGTGCGTGGCGAAAAGTTCGGCTTTTTTATGTTTAAATATTTGACATTAAGCGTGGGATATTGTAATATAGGCATAGTCTTTTTAAGAAGGTAAAATATGTTAGAATTTAAAAATTACTCGTTTGAAAATTTAATAGAGGTAAAACCATATATAAATAAATGTCCGTATCTTTGCAGCGATATTTCTCTTGGTACGTTTTTTATGTGGAACACAAACCTAAAACCGCAGTTTGCGGTTTTTAATAATACCTTTATTGTTAAAGAAACCTTTGGCGATAATGTGTTTTTCAGCTACCCGTACGGAGAGGACGTTTCGGGCGCCGTTGCCGCTTTAGAGGAATACGTAAGGAGTAATAATTTACCACTTAAATTTTTTGGGGTAAGCGAAGAGCTTTTAGAGCAAATAAAGAGTAGTAAAACTTTCGAATTTTTAAACGCTTCTTACGATAGAAACTGGAGTGACTATATTTACGATTTTAATGATATTTTAACGTTTAAAGGGAATAAATATAAAGGACAGAGAAATCATATAAACAAATTTAAAAAGCTTTATGGCGAGCCTGAGTTTAAAAAAATCGAGCGTGAGGATATCCCTTTAATTAAGCAGATGCTCAGTGTTTATGAATCAAAGCAGTTAAAGGAAAGCTATTTTGCGCAAAAAGAGTTTAAATACACCCAAAATATGCTCGATGCATTTTTAGATTTAGGTCTTGTCGGCGTACTGCTTAAAAAAGACGATAGGGTGATTTCTTTTTCTATAGGTGAAATAAGGCAGGATATGCTTATAATTCACGTAGAAAAGGCTTTAAAAGAGTATCAGGGCGCGTACCCGACAACCTTTAACGGCTTTGTGAAATACGTAAACGATAATTTCGGTCCGCTAAAATACATCAACCGTGAGGACGATTCGGGTGACTTGGGACTAAGAACCTCTAAAATGCAGTATAACCCCATAATACTGCTTAATAAATACTCTGTTAAGGTTAATTCGCCCGTAAATAAAGTAGAGGATATTCCCGATCTTTGCTTTGAAGATTTTTGCCTTACAAAAATAACCGAGGCGGACAAATACGAGTATATGTGTCTTAATACCGATATAGAAAATAACAAGTATTGGGGCTACGATTACCGAGAGGATAAAAGCATTTCAGAGGTTAACGAGGATACCTTTTTTGACGGCGTAATGCATGACTGGGCAATGGGCGAGTCTGTGAATTTTGCTATCAGAGAGAGTAAGGGCTCTAAAATGATTGGAGAGGTAATCATATACCGCTTTAATTTTAACGGTACCGCCGAAATAGGTTGCAGACTGGCCAAAGAGCATCAGGGTAAAGGCCTTGGCAAAAAAGCCTTTGCGGCGGGCGCAGACTTTGCAGAAAAACATTTGGGTGTAAAGCTTACCGCTCGTTGCTTTAAAGAAAATACTCCGTCTTACCGTATGATAACCTCATGCGGCTTTAAAAAGATAAACGAGGACGAAAAATTCTATTATTTTGAAAGGTAGTTTTTATGTGCACTGCTGTAAATTTAACAACATCTTCCCACTATTTTGGCAGAACGTTAGATTTAGAGTATTCTTACCAAGAGCAAGCAGTTATAACTCCAAAAAATTACGTATTTAATTTTTCGGATAAATCATCAGACTACCACTATGCCATAATAGGCATAGCAACCGTTGTTAACAATTACCCGCTGTATTACGATGCCGCAAACGAAAAAGGCCTATGTATAGCGGGTCTTAATTTTCCGAATAACGCTTATTATTCAGAGCCGGAAAAAGATAAAATAAATTTAGCGCCCTTTGAGCTTATACCGTATGTTCTCGCTGGGTGCCAAAGTGTAAGAGAGGCAGAGAAGCTTTTACAAAACGTAAATATAACAAACAAGAATTTTAGCGATGATTATAAATCAACCCCTCTGCACTGGATAATATCTGACGATAAAGAGTCCATAACAGTTGAGCCGCTAAGAGAGGAACTAAAAATTTATAAAAATGCAGTGGGCGCGCTTACAAATAATCCGCCGTTTGACTGGCATTTAACAAACCTTGTAAATTATATTAACCTTACCCCCAACGAGCCGAAAAACCGCTTTTGTGACAGTTTGGATTTAACCCATTACAGCAGAGGAATGGGAGCGGCGGGATTACCCGGAGATTATTCGAGCGCATCACGTTTTATTAAAGCGGCCTTTGTTTCAAATAATTCGGTTAGCGGTAACTCAGAATCGGAAAGTGTAAGCCAGTTTTTTCATATTTTAAACTCGGTGGCCGTACCAAGAGGAAGTGTAAGACTACCAAACGAGAGGGAAGTTATAACGGTTTATTCAAACTGCTATAACGCGTCAAAGGGGCGGCTTTATTATACCAGCTATGAAAACTCGCAAATTTCCTGTGTAGATATGAACAAGGAAGATTTAAGCGGTAAAGACCTTTTGTGTTATGATCTTATATTAAATCAGCAAATTAAATATCAAAATTAAAAGCCGCTCTTAGGGAGAACACTTCGTAAAGAAGTGTTCTCCCTACTTTCTTTTTATATAAAAATTGACACTTTTCTTTTGAAAGTGTCATAGTGGGTTACGCACTTTCAAAAGGTGCGTAACTATATTAAAATTAACCTAGCTCAAAGATAAGAACAACAAGTGATATTGTGAGACAGGTCTCACAGTGATATTTTGCCTAACGGCAAAGTGATATTGAAACTTTTTAGTTTCAGTGATATTATATTCGCCTCCAAAACTGTCCGAAGGACAATATCACGATG
>JAFSCI010000017.1 GCA_017436815.1 Clostridia bacterium | reverse complement strand
GGACCGGGATGGACGCACCTCTGGTGCACCAGTTGTCACGCCAGTGGCATAGCTGGGCAGCTAAGTGCGGATTGGATAAACGCTGAAAGCATCTAAGCGTGAAGCCAACCTCAAGATTAGATATCCCATAGCATAAGCTAGTAAGGTCCCCGGAAGACTACCGGGTTGATAGGCTGCGTGTGTAAGTGTGGTGACGCATTTAGCTTGGCAGTACTAATAGACCGAGGGCTTGACCTATTATTTCGTTCCTCTTCTAAGCTTCCTTTGTTCAGTTTTTAGGGTGTGATTAAACACAGATTTCAAAGAACTGCTTAATGCAGTTCTTTTTTTGTTTGTTAAAACCTAAACAATACTTGCTATTTATAAAATTATGCATTAGAATGTTATTTGTAAAAATATTACACTTTTGGAGGGTATTTTAATGCTTAAAAAATTCGCATCGGTCTTACTTTGTTTAATACTGGTAATTTGTGTTGTGCCAATGGGCGCATTCACTATTACCGCCTCCGCCGCAGCAAAATATACAAGTGGTTATTATACCTATACCGTAACTAACGGTAATGCTACCATAACCAGATGTAATACATCTATAAGCGGAGATATAACTATTCCATCAACATTAGGCAGTTACCCAGTAACTGAAATAGGTTATTCTGCGTTTCAATTTTGCGACTCACTCACAAGCGTTACTATACCCGACAGTGTAACTAGTATAGGTGCTTCTGTATTTCTTTTTTGCGACTCTCTCTCAAGTATTAACATACTTGATGGTGTAACAAGCATAGATGCTTCTGCGTTTCAATTTTGCGACTCACTCATAAGCATAAACGTTGATGATAATAATAAAAATTACTCATCACAAGACGGAGTGTTGTTTGATAAAGACAAAACAACGCTTGTTTGCTATCCCGCGGGAAAAACAAGTACTACCTATTCAATACCCAATAGTGTAACCCGCATAGGAGAAGGTGCTTTTTGGGATTGTATCTCGCTTACAAGTATTACCATACCCAGTAGTGTAACCAGCATAGGAGATGGAGCGTTTTATTGGTGCTCCTTTCTTACAAACATAAATGTTGATGATAATAATAAATATTATTCATCACAAGACGGAGTGTTGTTTGATAAAGATAAAACAACAATTATTAAGTATCCCGCAAATCAAAGCACAACTTATTCAATACCCAACGGCGTAACTAGTATAGGCGTTGGTGCGTTTCGTGATTGCTATTTACTCACAAATGTTACAATACCTAATAGTGTAACCAGTATAGGTAATTATGCGTTTTGGTATTGCCTCAGACTCACAAGTATAAATATACCGAGTAGCGTAACTAATATGGGTAATGATACGTTTGGACTTTGTTCCAGACTCACGAGCGTTACAATAGGTAACAGTGTAACCAACATAGGTGAGCGAGCCTTTTCTGAGTGCACCTCACTTACAAGTGTTACAATAGGAAACAGCGTAACCGGTATAGGCAATTCTGCGTTTTCTTCTTGCAGCTCACTCACATGCATCATAATACCTAACAGTGTAAATAGTGTAGGTGAATATGTCTTTTACAAGTGTACCTCTCTCTCGAGTATTACAATTCCTGATAGTATAGCCAACATAGGTGATGGTGCTTTTTCTTCTTGTAGCTCACTCATAAGCATCACGATACCCAACAGTGTCATTAGCATAAGTAATTATGCGTTTTCTAATTGCAACAATTTAACTGTTAACTGTTATTCTGATTCTTATGCATACACTTACTGTTGTAAAAAATCTATTGGATACAATTTATTAGACGGACACACACATAGCTACACTTCGGTTGTTACCGCACCCACCTGCGATACCAATGGTTACACCACCTATACTTGCGGTGTTTGTGGTCATTCTTACGAATCAGATAAAATTTCCGTAACGGGTGAACATAGCTATACAGCAGACGTCATATTTCCCACGTTAGAAGCACAAGGATATACAAAATACTTCTGCATCGTTTGTGGCGACACATATAATGATAATTATGTAGATTATGTACCCACTGTACCCTTTAGCCTTGTTGTACAAAACGGAGAGATTACCATTACCGGTTATACCGGCGAAGATAACGAAGTCGTAATCCCAGCTGAAATTGACGGATACAAGGTAACAAGTGTCGGTCAAAAAGCGTTTTACTTAAACCGTAAAATAACAAGCGTTACAATACCGGGCACAGTTAAAACAATTGGTGAAAGTGCATTCCGTGGTTGCTCAAAGCTTGCAAGCGTTACATTTAACGAGGGCTTAGAGTCAATTGGCACCTACGCTTTCGGCGCAACTGCGCTAACAAAGGTTGTGTTCCCGAGCACCCTTAAAACCATTGGCGTTTCTGCCTTTAACGGTTTAAAAACCTTAACTGAAATTGATCTTAAAAACGTACAGTCCATTAAGGGTACTGCCTTTGCGAACTGTACGGCTCTTGGTTCTACAGGGGCAGGCAACAGAGTAGTTGTTCCTGCAACCTTAACAGAGCTAGGTGCAAATGCATTTTTAAACTGCACGTCTATAATACGTGTAGACTGGTACCCCGTAAAGCTTACAAGCGGCGCGGCGGGAAGTATGGAAAAGCCCGCATTCCAGGGCTGCACGGGTATAAACGAGGTAAGAATTTACGAGACCGCAGAGAATATTCCCGCCTATGCTTTCTACAAGGCATCTGACGTAGCGAATAATAAAGGTATTACAACCCTTAGGTTTATGGCAGGCTCAAAGGCCAAGACAATTGGCGATTATGCCTTCTACCAGCAGAGAATCGGTAAGATTACGTTCCCGAACACAATCACTAAGATTGGTGTTGAGTCCTTCAGAAACAACAACTTATTAAAGGTGCTTACATTCGGTACAGGTGATATGACCATCGGTCAGCTAGCGTTCTCGTTCTGTAATAACCTACCATCTGTTACAATCCCCGGCAACGTTAAGACGGTTTACGCTTATGCTTTCCGTGGCTGCTCAAAGCTCGAAACTGTAGTAGTAGAAGAAGGTGTAGAATACATCTCCAGCTACGCATTTGGCTTTACAGGTTTAAAGAGCATTACGCTGCCTGCATCTATCACTAAAATAAACTCAGGTCTGACCTACCCGACCGCTGCTACAATTAACTATCCTGCAGGCAGTTACGTAGACAAATATCTACACTCTTCCGCAGCAAGAATAACTAACGAAACGTTAGTTCCCATTGCTTAAGTTTCAATAAGACAAAACAAAACACACGTTAAGGTAAAGCCTTAACGTGTGTTTTACTATAATGTTTTGAATTTTAAATTATCTGCGCCTATTGGACAGAACCAATAGTCTTAACAGGTGGGCGAGGGAAGAAATCATAGCGGCTACGTATGTCATAGCGGCGGCCGATAAAACCTTTTTAGCGCCGGTTAACTCTTCCATATATAAAATATTATTTTCGCCCAGCGTTTGTATTGCGCGTCTGGATGCATTAAACTCAACCGGCAGGGTAATGAGCTGGAACAAAAGCAATGCGCAGAAAAGCAAAATGCCAATATCCATAAGCGGTGTGAAGTTAAAGACAAGGCCCATTAAAAAGATTGGCCACGAAAGCATAGAACCGATGCGGGATATATTAATTATTCCGGCTCTAAATTTGATGGGTGCGTAACCCTTTGCATATTGCACTGCGTGACCTGCCTCGTGCGCGGCAACACCGATTGCGGCTATGCTTGTGGAATCAAAAACGCTTTCTGACAAACGAATGACGTTTGCTTTAGGGTCGTAATGGTCGGTAAGCGAGCCTGCGACACGTTCAATTCTTACATTTGCTACTCCGTGTGAAGAGAGTACCTGCCTTGCGGCATCGGCACCAGATATATTCCTTGACGACGGAATCTGAGAAAATTTAGAAAATGCAGATTTAACACGCACTTGTGCTAACAGTGATATAATAAGCGCGGGTATTACAAAGTAAAAATAGGTTGAATCAAAACCATAGAAAAAGCCCACAAATGCACGCTCCTTTGTATTTTGTATTTTAATAATTATATTATATACAAAGTATTATTTGCAAACTGTATGTTATTTATTTGTAAATTATACGTTAAATCTAAACAAAACAACGTCGCCGTCATTCATAACGTACTCTTTGCCTTCACTTCTGACAAGACCTTTTTCTTTTGCGGTTACCATCGAGCCGCAAGCGATGAGGTCCTCATAAGCGATAACCTCTGCACGAATAAAGCCACGTTCAAAATCAGAGTGAATTTTACCTGCAGCGCCGGGAGCCTTGGTGCCTTTCTTTATGGTCCAGGCTCTGACTTCAGGCTGGCCTGCGGTTAAGAACGAAATAAGACCAAGCAGGCTATAGCATTTGGTAATTAGTCTGTCAAGGCCGGAATTCTCAAGTCCTAATTCCTCTAAGAACAGAGCTTTTTCATCGCCCTCGAGACCTGCGATTTCTGCCTCAAGAGATGCGCAGATAGGCAAGGTTTCGCTCCCTTCACTTTCTGCCAAAGCCTTAACGGCATTAAAACGAACGTTATTGTCAATTCCGTTTATAAAATCATCTTCGCTCATATTGCAAGCGTAAATAACGGGCTTTGAAGAGAGCAAGAAGGTGGTATCTATAATAGCCTGTTCTTCTTCATTAGCCTCAACTGCACGTGCGGGTATGCCTTGCTCGAGGGATGCAAGCAAGCGCTTTAAAAAATCAACCTCAGCCTGCATTGATTTATCGCCTTTAAGAGCTTTAGATGCACGGTCAAGGCGGCGCTGAACCATATCAATATCAGAGAATATAAGTTCAAGATTTATTATTTCAATATCTCTTGCAGGGTCTACCGAGCCCTCAACGTGAACAATATCGTTATTCTCAAAGCATCTGACAACGTGAACAATAGCGTCAACCTCGCGGATGTGCGACAAAAACTTATTTCCAAGTCCTTCACCGTTAGAAGCGCCCTTAACAAGACCTGCTATATCAACAAACTCAATAACAGCGGGTGTGAATTTTTTGGGCTGATACATTTTTGCAAGCTCATCAAGTCTATAATCGGGCACGCTGACCATACCTACGTTTGGCTCAATTGTGCAAAACGGGTAGTTGGCCGACTGTGCGCCTGCATTTGTAATTGCATTAAATAATGTTGATTTACCTACGTTGGGTAATCCTACGATACCTAATTTCATAATTTTCCTCCAAAACAAATGGATATCAAACCCAATTATATAGCCGTTTTGAAAAATTATCAAGTTAAATTTAAATTTTACTAAGAAAATGCTTTAAATAATTAAAATAATATTGTATAATATACACATAAATGCTTACGAGGTGATATTATGAAAAGTGGATACACTGTTTCGCTGGCAAAAATATTAAATGAATTTTCTTTAGAAAAGATTTTCTTACCCGATAACGAGGAGAATATACTAATATCTTCTGCGGAAATAAACCGCCCGGGTTTACAGTTTAACGGATTTTTCGAATTTTTTGATGAAAAGCGTATTCAGATTATAGGCAAGAGTGAGGAAAGCTATATAAACAGTTTTCCGCCCGAGGAGTCGGACAGCAAGTTGGATTTATTCTTTAGCAAGCGTCCTGCAGCTGTTGTGGTTACTCGTGGTTTGGATATTCAGCCTAAAATGGTTGAATCGGCTCAAAAATACAACGTACCGCTGTTGCGTACAGATGAACCCACCTCGCAGTTTACGGCGGCTTTAATTGCATTTTTAAACGTACAGTTAGCTCAGAGAGTTACTCGTCACGGAGTTATGGTCGAGGTTTACGGTGAAGGTATTCTTATTCTGGGCGAGAGCGGCGTAGGTAAGAGTGAAACGGCAATTGAGCTTGTAAAAAGAGGTCACAGACTTATTGCCGACGATGCTGTAGAAATTCGCAAGGTTTCGAGCAAATCGCTGGTTGCTACCGCACCCGATAATATTCGTCATTTTATTGAGCTTAGAGGAATAGGTATTATAAATGCAAGCAGAATATTCGGTGTGGGCGCAGTTAAGCTTACCGAAAAAATCGATATGATTATAGAAATGGAGCCTTGGGACGTTAACAAAACCTATGACCGTATGGGACTTGAGAGTCAGACGACCGAAATTTTGGGTCTTAACGTTCCATCGGTTACCATACCTGTTAAGCCCGGTAGAAACCTGGCAGTTATTATTGAGGTTGCCGCAATGAATAACCGTCAGAAGAAGCTTGGTTATAATGCGGCAAAAGATTTACTTAATAAACTCGGTATGAATGAAGATGCTGAAAAAATAGACAGCAACGAAGTTGTAGAAGTATTTTAGGAGAGTATAAAAATGTATTGTTTAGGAATAGATTTAGGCGGAACAAATATAGTTGCAGGTGTGGTTGATGAAAATTATAAAATTATAGCCACAGCCAAAACAAAAACAAAGACTCCACGTCCTGCAGAAGAAATTGCCGACGATATGGCTGCGGTTGCTTTGCAGGCAATAAAGAAGGCTAATATTGATATTAGCCAGGTTAAGGCAATGGGTGTTGGTTCACCCGGCGCTATTGACCCTAAAAACGGTATAGTAAGTTACTCTAATAATTTAGGTTTTGAGAATTTACCTTTATGTCAGATGTTAAAGGACAGATTAGGCGTAGATTTTTATATTGAAAACGATGCCAATGCTGCTGCATACGGCGAATATATTGCAGGCGCAGGCAAAGGTAAAGACAGTTTTATTGCTATTACCCTTGGCACCGGCGTTGGCGGAGGTATAATTATTGACGGCAAGCTGTTCTCAGGTTCTAACTATGCAGGCGCTGAGCTCGGTCATACCGTAATTGTTCACGATGGTGAACAATGTACCTGCGGCAGAAAGGGCTGCTGGGAAACGTACGCATCGGCAACTGCACTTATTCGTCAGACAAAGGCTGCTATGCTTTTAAACAAAGACAGCTTGATGTGGGAGCTTACCCAAAACAGTATAGAAAACGTTAGCGGTATTACCGCTTTTGATGCTATGCGTAAGGGTGATGCTGCAGGTAAGATGGTAGTAGATAACTACGTTAAATATATATCGGTAGGTATTATAAATACAATAAACATATTCCAACCTGACGTTCTTTGTATTGGTGGCGGTGTTTCAAAAGAGGGCGAAACAATTGCTGCACCTATAAGAGCGCACGTTGAAAGTGAAAGATATTCTAAAAACGTTTCTAAGCAGACCGAAATCAAAACCGCTGAGCTTGGAAATGATGCAGGCATAATAGGAGCCGCATATCTTTATCAGTTATATCAATAATTTTGGGGTGCACCATGAAGCTCGATATTCTAAAAGCCCAACTTTTCAAGCTGGGTATAAGCTTTTTAGAAAATGAAATAATGAAAAACCACACTACCTTTAAAATAGGTGGTGCGGTTGACGTGTTTATTACACTTGGTAAAAAAGACGAGCTTGGTGCAGTAATTGATTTATGCAACAGATGTAGCGTACCGTATATGGTCATTGGCAAGGGCTCAAATTTGTTGGTATCTGATTTTGGAATAGAGGGAGCGGTAATACGTTTACCCGAAGATGACTTTATAACTGTAGAGGGTAACGCTATTACCTGCGGTGCGGGTGTGTCATTATCTAACTTGTGCCGGGTAGCTGCCGAAAATTCACTTTCGGGTTTGGAATTTGCTTATGGCATTCCGGGTACGGTCGGCGGCGCGCTTTATATGAATGCAGGCGCTTACGGCGGAGAAATGAAAGACGTTGTTATAAGCGCTGAGCATATTGATAAAAACGGTAATTTAGGTATAATGAGCGCTGAGCAAATGGAGCTTGGTTACAGAACCTCTTGTTATAAGAAAAATGATTTTATTATAACAAGCGTTACCTTCAAACTTAAAAGTGAGAGTTCTGAAAACATCAATGCCCAAATGAACGATTTTATATCACGAAGAAAAGCCAAGCAGCCGTTAGAGTTCCCAAGCGCAGGCAGTACCTTTAAAAGACCCGAGGGGAATTTTGCGGGCGCACTTATAGAGCAAAGCGGACTAAGAGGAGTTAGCGTTGGCGGCGCACAAGTCAGTGAAAAACACTGCGGCTTTGTTATAAATAAAAATGACGCTACTTGCAGTGATGTTCTGGGTTTGGTGGCAAAAATTAAAAATACCGTATTCGAAAAATTCGGTATAATGCTCGAGCAAGAAATTGTTTTTGTAGGGCGTGAAAAATAGTTTATTCTGGAGAATTTTATGGATTTTTTAATTGTAACGGGTATGAGCGGCGCAGGTAAATCTAATGCGGCCGACTGTTTAGAGGACGTGGGATATTACTGTGTAGATAATATCCCACCTATGCTTATACCGTCGTTTGTTGAGCTTTCTAAGCGCACGAATAATGAGATAAACAAAATTGCCATTGTAACCGATATACGCGGCGGAGAGTTGTTTAAGGATATTGAAAAAGTTGTAGAGCAAATGAAGAATAGCGGTACAAAATTCAAAATTCTTTTTCTTGATGCATCAACCGAGGAACTTTTGCGCCGTTACAAAGAAAATCGTCGTTCTCATCCGCTGTCAACATCGCAAAATCTTACTATTGACGAAGCCATTGCATCTGAACGCGCCACTTTAAAATCGGTACGCAATATTGCCGATTATATTATAGATACAACCCATATATCCGCTAATAATCTAAAAGAGCAAATTATAAATATATTCCTAGAGAATGCGGCAGGTAGCCTGAAGGTACAGTGTATGTCGTTTGGTTTTAAGTACGGTCCTGTGTCAGACGCCGACCTTGTTTTTGACGTGCGTTGTTTACCAAATCCGTTTTACATTGACAATTTAAGAGCTCTTACCGGTTTAGATGAAGCGGTAAGCAGTTACGTTATGGGCTTTGAGGAGAGCAAGCAAACGTTCAGCAAAATATCAGACCTCATAGATTATATGTTACCCTTATATTTTAGCGAAGGAAAAAGCCGTTTGGTTATAGCTTTCGGTTGTACAGGCGGCAAGCACAGGTCGGTTACTTTTGCCGAGGGGTTGGCAAAACACCTTAAAGAAAAGGGAAGTAATGTTCATATAAATCACAGAGATATAAACAGGGCGTGAAGATATGTCATTTTCGCAGGATGTAAAAACAGAGCTTTGCGGTGTAAAGCCATCCGGTTGTTGCAATAAGGCCGAATGCTACGGCATTTTGCTTTTTAACCGGATGTTTTCGTATAACTCAATGTCGCTTTTAACCGAAAGCGAAGAGGTTGCCATAAAATGCGCCGAGCTTTTAAAGCATAATTTCAACGTTGTTGCAAAAATCAGCAGCGGCGGTATTAAGCGTGATATGTACAAGGTTGCGGTTGAAGATGAAGCGGACAGGCTAAAAATCTTGCTTGGATTTGGTCATAACCCTGAGGACAGCAATCCGTTTTTTAATAAAAGAATAATATCAAAAGAGTGCTGTATAAGCGCTTTTGTAAGAGGGGCTTTTTTGGCATCGGGAACGGTAAGTGATCCGTCCAAGAGTTACCGAGCAGAAATAATAGTTCCATCTAAACCCGCTGCGGATTTTTTGGCCGATGTTCTTTTAAAGCGTGGACTTGTGTGTAATATTTCCAAACGCTCTAACAACTATATTATTTATTTTAAGGAGAGCGAAAACGTAGAAGATTTTTTAACGGTTATGAATGCTACAACGCACACCCTAGAAATTATGAATATGCGAATATATAAGGATATGCGCAACCGTGCAAACCGTATAAGAAATTGCGAAGATGCAAATATTTCAAAAACAGTCAATGCGGCAGTACGTCAGAAAACCGCTATTGCAAAGCTTAAGGCCTCAGGCGCATTTGAACTTTTACCGGACGATTTAAAAGAGGTAGCAACTTTAAGAATAAGTTACCCCGAAGCGTCTTTAAACGAGCTGTGTCAGCTACATAAAACACCAATTAACCGCTCGCAGCTTAATTACAAGTTAAATAAAATAATAGCCTATTCAGAAAAATAGATCAGAAGGAGGGAGAAAAATGGATTTTGTTCATTTGCACGTGCATACCGAGTACAGTCTTTTAGATGGTGCTTGCAGAATAGAGCCGTTAATATCGGCAGCCAAGGAGCTTGGTCAAAAAGCAATTGCTATAACCGACCACGGTGTTATGTTTGGCGCAATTGCATTTTACAAAGAAGCTAAAAAGCAAGGAATAAAACCCATTATCGGTTGCGAAGTTTACGTTGCACCTAACTCCCGATTCGAAAAAGTACACGGCAAAGATAACGGATATTCTCACCTTGTTTTACTCTGCAAAAATATGCAAGGCTATGAGAACCTTATAAAAATGGTTTCTTTAGGCTTTACAGAAGGCTTTTATTCTAAACCTAGAATTGACAAAGAACTGTTAAAAGAAAACTCAGAGGGCCTTATTGCACTCTCGGCCTGCCTTGCGGGTGAAATTCCCAAAGCGCTTACCAAAAACGATTACGAAGCCGCAAAAGAAAAGGCGCTTTGGTACAAGGAAGTATTTGGTGAGGAGAATTTTTATCTTGAACTCCAGGACCATAGCATCGCAGAACAAAAGCGCATAAACCCGTATATAAAAAGATTATCGAAAGAAACGGGTATAGGTTTAGTTGCTACTAACGATGTGCACTACGTTTATTCTGAAGATTATAAGACCCAAAAGGTATTGCTTTGCATTCAGACCGGAAGAAAGCTTTCTGAGGGTAGTGATATTGAGTTTCAGACCAACGAGTTTTATTTAAAATCGGCAGACCAGATGTTAGAGAATTTTTCCGACGTATCCGAGGCTCTGCAAAACACGGCTAAAATTGCCGATATGTGTAATATTGAGTTTGAATTCGGAAAAATTAAGTTGCCTGTTTTCGATATAGGTGATCAAGACCATTTTGAATATTTTAAAAAGCGTTGTTATGAAGGTTTGCAGAAAAACTATTCGGCAAACGAATTTAAAAAAGCCGAAGAGCGACTTTTATATGAATTAGAAGTTATAAACAAAATGGGCTATGTAGATTATTATCTTATAGTTCAGGACTACGTAAATTATGCTAAATCAAAAGGCATTCCCGTAGGTCCGGGCAGAGGTTCGGGAGCGGGAAGTATAGCCGCTTACTGCATAGGTATTACAGGTATAGACCCAATAAAGTATGATTTGCTTTTTGAGCGTTTTTTAAACCCCGAGCGTGTTTCTATGCCCGACTTTGATATAGATTTTTGCTATGAACGTCGAGGAGAAGTTATAGAATACGTTAAGAGCAAATATGGCGAGGACCACGTGGCTCAGATTGTTGCATTCGGTACAATGGCGGCCAAGGGCGCCGTGCGTGACGTTGGCAGAGCTATGGATTTGCCGTACGCTTTGTGTGACAAGGTTGCCAAGTTTATTCCTGCAACGCTTGGTATGACAATAAGCAAAGCGTTGGAGGAATCCGATGAGCTTATGCAAATGTACAAAAGCGACAGCACCATAACCGAGCTTTTGGATATGGCCAAAAAGGTAGAGGGTATGCCACGCAATACTACTACCCATGCGGCAGGCGTTGTAATATCAGACAGAAAGGTAAGCGAGTACGTGCCGCTTGCTAAAAACGACGATGCCATAGTCACACAGTATCCAATGACCACGTTAGACGAACTGGGTCTTTTAAAGATGGATTTTTTGGGACTTAGAAACCTAACTGTAATTGATGATACCGTAAAGGCTATCCGTAAAACTAATGCGGATTTTGATATAAATAAAATTCCCATAGATGACAAGTCCACTTATAAGATGATGAGCAAGGGCTTAACGCAGGGTGTATTTCAGTTTGAATCGGGTGGAATGAAAAATGTTTTGCGCTCATTCAAGCCCGAATCACTGGAAGATTTAATAGCTATTATTTCGCTCTATCGACCCGGCCCTATGGATTCTATACCCAAATATATAAACAACCACAATCACCCCGAGCAAATAATTTACGATACACCTCTTTTAAAGCCTATATTAGAGGTTACTTACGGGTGCATTGTATATCAAGAGCAAGTAATGCAGATTTTCAGAAAGATTGCAGGTTATTCTCTTGGTAGGGCAGACATTGTGCGCCGTGCTATGTCTAAAAAGAAGCACGACGTTATGGAAAGAGAGCGAAAAGCGTTCGTTTACGGTGAAACCGACGCAGAAGGCAAGGTTGTTTGCAAGGGCGCAATAAATTCGGGTGTAGAGGAAACTGTGGCGCAAAAAATCTTTGATGAAATGTCGGCCTTCAGTTCTTACGCCTTTAATAAATCGCACGCTGCAGCGTATGCTTACGTGTCGTACCAAACGGCATATTTAAAATGTCATTATCCGGGTGAATATATGGCGGCTTTACTGACAAGTGTTTTAGGCTCGCAGGGTAAGGTGTCGGAATATACTGCCGAGTGTCAGCGCTTAGGCTTTAAGGTGCTTCCGCCCGATGTTAACGAAAGTGAACTGAACTTTACCTATACAAACAATGCTATAAGATTCGGTTTGCTTGCGATTAAAAATTTAGGACAAGGTCTTACTCAAAAGCTTATAAATGAGCGTAAAGAGGGTAAATATAAATCTTTTTACGATTTATGTTTAAAGCTGCACGGTCGAGATTTAAACCGTCGCGCTCTTGAAGTACTTATAAAGAGTGGTGCGTGTGACTGCTTTGATAATACACGCAAGCAGTTAATTTATGCGCTGGATAGTATTATGGAGCTTGTGGAGAGCAAAAAACGTTATACTGCAGGCGGTCAAATGGATTTATTCGGCGCATCGGATGATACGTCGGAATCTATAGAGGATGATATATCTCATATTCTGACTGTGCACGATGAAATGCCCACTCTCGAGCTTTTAAAAATGGAAAAGGAAGCGACGGGTCTTTATTTATCGTCACATCCGCTTAATGACTATATAGGTTATATTAATGCGGTTGGAGCCGATAAAATTGCAGATATAGTAGCAGAAGACAGTTCGTATTCCGATGCAGATAACGTAAGCGTTGTTGCGCTGATTTCATCTATTTCGGTTAAGACGGGGAAAAACAATCAGCAATTTGCTATTGTTACCGCCGAGGATATGAGTGATAGCATAAATATTACTCTTTTTGCTAAAACGTTTTTACAGTACAAGCCCTTATTAAAGGAAGATGCTGTATTAAAGTTTACGGGCAGAGTTTCTTTGCGAGAAGACAGGCGTGCCGAAATTTTATGTAATAAGGCAGAGCTTTTGCCCAATAACGCTAAGGGATACGTTGCGCCAAAACGTAACGAATCATCTGGCACGCAACCGTCGGCCAAGCTATTTGTTAAAATAGATAGCATAAATTCTTGGCAGTTTGACAGGGTAAAAGAGCTCTTAAAACAGCATATTGGACAAACTCCGGTTGTTATTTATGCCGAGGCTGAGAACAAAAAGCTCGCTGCACCAAAAGAACTTTGGGCAGATATTGAGAGCGGCCTAATTGAAAAATTAACTCAAGAATTTGGAAATAATAACGTAAAAGTAGTTGAATAATTGTAAATTATGTATTATAATACTTTAGATTTTACAATTTATGTAAATTGGAGTTGACATTATGAGTATGAAAACAATAGGCGTTTTAACATCGGGCGGTGACGCTCCGGGTATGAATGCGGCCATTCGTGCCGTTGTTAGAAGCGCTATAGAAAAAGGTATGACAGTTAAGGGAATAAGACGTGGTTATAACGGTCTTATTGATGACGATGTTTTTGATATGGACATTCGCTCGGTATCCGATATTATTCATAGAGGCGGTACCGTACTTTATACTGCCAGAAGCCCGCAGTTTAAAACCGAAGAGGGTATGGCAAAGGCGCTTGCTACCTGCAAAAAACACGGCATCGAGGGCGTAGTTGTAATCGGCGGTGACGGCTCATACAGAGGCGCACGTGATTTATCTTTACACGGCGTACCTTGCGTTGGTATTCCCGGTACTATTGATAACGACATTTCTTCTACCGAATATACTATAGGTTATGATACTGCTATGAACACCGCAATGCACATGGTAGACAAGTTGCGTGATACAACCCAGTCTCACGAGCGTTGCTCGGTTGTAGAGATTATGGGCAGACACGCAGGCTACTTGGCACTTAACACGGGTATTGCAGTTGGCGCTACATCAATTATCGTGCCCGAGATAGAGTATGACTTTAAGCGTGATATTATCGATAGAATCAATAAAACCAAGCAAACCGGCAAAAAGCACTTTATTATTGCCGTTGCAGAGGGCGTTGGTCACGTAGAAGAAATCGCAAAGAAAATAGAAGAAGAAACCGGCATAGAATCAAGAGCTACCATTTTAGGTCACGTTCAGCGTGGCGGCAGCCCGACTGCTAGAGACAGAGTTATGGCAAGTGAAATGGGCCACCATGCAGTAGAGCTTTTAAGTAAGGGCATTGGCAACAGAGTAGTAGCATACAGAAACAGCCAGCTTGTTGATGATGATATTTACGAAGCACTTGCTAAGAATAAAGAATTCGAGTACGATAATTACGAAATTGCTCACAAGATTTCTATCTGATATCTAAATTGTCCTATAAGACTCACATAAACGTATGTGGGTCTTATTTTTTTGTGTTTTTTTATAAAATTGTTCTATAATTGTATTTTTTTATATACTAAGTCGAAACATACACGAAAAATATGCACATAATGATACAAAAACTCCGCTTTTATGCACAAAATGATACAAACATACCATTTTTTTACTGTGAAATATTGGAAAATGCGTTTTGAGATACATTTAAAATTTTAAAAAATCACACAAAATAAATACTTTTACCTATTGATTTTTGTCTAAAAATAGTATATATTAATTATGAGCTTTTATATCTTGTGCATATTGCACATTTTTGATGTATCTATGCACAAAATCATTTTAGGAGGTTTTTTATGAAAAACAAGCCGAATTTTAGAATTATCTCTTTTGTTCTGGTGGCTGTTTTAGTTGCAACTAGCGTTTTTGTTGCTCTGCCTTTTGCACTCGCAGACGACACTTTGCCTAACGCTTACTATGCGCTCAAAGGCTACCAAAACGGAATAGGTCCTGCCGATGCGAACTGGAGATACGATTCGCTGGTGCTTAAGGCCGATACTCCGTTTGTGAATTCTGATGATTCATTTTTAGCACCTACAGTACAAATGGGTCAGAATGCTTACGATGCCAATATTACCTGGCAAGCAGTAAGCGGTGCTGCAAGTTACGACGTTAACTTGTATCACGTTGTAAACGGTGCGTATGAGAAGTTCGTTGCCGAAAACGTTGCAACAACTTCCTTTAGCGCAACTTCACTTACAAAGGGCGATACGTTTTTTGCTCAGATTATTGCATTAGATGCAGCAGGCCAAAAAATCGCCGCATCTCACATTAACGAGTTTACCGCCTTTTTAAAGTCTGATGTTTTTGTTACCCTTAACAATGCATCGAGTTCATCTTCGTACACATCTACGTTCCCCGGCACCGCCGCAAGTGATGCAACTCCTGACGGCAAGGGTATATCGTTCCTGACTTCACCTCAAAAAACACTTGCGTTCAGATTTGTGAAGAAGAATTTAGTTGAGTATGAAGCTATTGGTTATTATATTGACAACTCTGCTAACTCAACAAAGTTTAGTTATTACGGTATGACCTCTAACGGTATTACCATTACCAAGGTTGGAGCAGACTATCGCGGCGCAACCAATATTCAGGGTTATACTGTTGACGGTGAAAAGTTCACTATTGACACTGCCGACTGGGAAAATAACTGCTGGCAGATACTTGAAGGTCAAAAGGGCTGGTTTACCTTTAACCTCGATAAGAGTGCTTTAGGTACTTCCTTTAATACTACCGAGATTACGTTAAGATCACACGGCTGGTTTGAGGCATCTAATACCGCTAACCACAATAAGACTGTTTTACTTGATAATCTTATCGCTATTAAGGATTTAGATGCATTCCAAAGCTATCTGAAATCCGGTGACCAGACAAAGTCCAAAACATATAAGCACGTAGTTTATGATGAAGGCGTATATGAGTGCAACACCTTCGACACTACTGCAAATACACTTAAAAATGATGTGCTCGGCACAGGTTATACATTTAATTATAACGCAACCGAGGGCGCATTAAGATTCAATATGGTAGATACTGGCGCAAACCAAATAGGCGCTGCACTTAAGTTCGTGGCTCCCGTTGATGGATGGTTTGATATTTCGAGCTCCTTTATTATAAAGGATAATGCCGAGCCTTTAACTGCATACTACCGTGTTGTTAAAACAGACCTTAACGGAACCGAAACTATAGTTTGGCCCACAGATGCTGACTGGCATACGTTTAGCGCATCTGCTGCTGACTATAATCCTTACGGTGATGTTCGTGTTGCTGAGGCTCAGCTTAAAGCCGGTGAATCCGCACGAATTGAAGCTTACGTTAAGTTTGCCGACGGCGCAGGTGAGGTTAACGCAATACTTGCTTCTCCTATGGCCAACGTTGTAAACAGAACGGTAGACGCTAAGGGTACTTCTACTACATATAATTTGTTAGATTACGACTATAATCTTAACGATGCTGATCTCACTGCAGGATCAATGCCTATGTATCCTACAGAGACTAGAATCAACTTTGAAACTGTAGATTTAAATAAAAACAAGGTTTATCCGCTTGAAACATTCGTAAAGAACTGGTCTTACTTCTCTTACAATAAAACCACAGGAGCAGACTCAGGCTTCTACTTTGTTCCTAATTATATAGATTT
>JAFSCI010000002.1 GCA_017436815.1 Clostridia bacterium | reverse complement strand
AAGCTGCTTGAACCATTCGCTCATCATAGTAAAGCGAGGCTCATACGAAACTAAAAGCTCAATAGCCTTGCCTTTTCTGTATAAAGCGTTGCGAAGCGCGGCGTAACGGTAACAATCGTTTTTCTCAATATCGCAAACGTTGTACTTTTCTACCGCCTTTGCAGCACCTGCCATTAAAGCATCAATATCTGCGCCGCATACAGCAATAGGTAAAAGGCCAACTGCGGTTAAAACCGAGAATCTGCCGCCTACGTCATCAGGAATAACGAAGCACTCATAACCCTTAGCATCTGCTAACTGCTTTAAGGTGCCTCTCGCCTTGTCTGTAGTGCAGTAAATGCGCTTTGCGGCTTCTTCTTCGCCGTATTTTTCTTCTAAATATTTTCTGAATACTCTGAAAGCAACTGCGGGCTCGGTTGTAGTACCCGATTTAGAAATAATATTAACCGATACTCTCTTACCCTCGCAAAGAGCTAAAACGTCACTCAAAGCGCTACCCGAAATACTGTTGCCTGCAAAATAAATGTCAGGTGTTTTTTTATTAAGGTTGTTATAGTACGGTGATTTTAAAAACTCTATTGCCGCTCTGGCGCCAAGATAAGAACCGCCTATACCTATAACTATTAAAACATCTGTGTCGCTTATAATTTTCTCAGCCGCTTTTTTGATTCTGGTAAACTCTTGCTTGTCATAATTAACAGGAAGATCCACCCAACCTAAAAAGTCATTGCCAAGACCCGTTTTATTGTTTAACTGTTCATGCGCTACCTTTACCTGTGCCTTTAAACCTTCAAGGTCATTTTCACGTAAAAAAGGCTTTGCAAATTTTTCATCGAACCTGATTGCCATTAAAATTCCTCCAAAGATACTTTCCACGTAACTATTTTACAATAAAACGCTGGCTTTTTCAACTGTAATTTTATAGTTTTTAACAATTTTTTTACATTTTTTGGCTACAAACGCATCAATTGGGCAATAAGCCACTTAATTGCGACAAAAAAGTTCATTTTTGGTATATCTGAGGCGGCCTTTAATTCTATTACGCCAACCTGTTCACCGTCAAGAGTCAAATGCAAATATCCTACCACCTGACCCTTTGTTACAGGCGCAGTTATGGTTTCGGGTAATTCGGGTGTGCGCTCTATTTTATCGGTTGCTCCTTTTTTTAAAAGCAGGTTTAACGGTTGCGCGGTTAAAACAAGCGGTAGTCCTGTTCCCTTTTCCACTTTAGGTACGCTTATTTCGGTTAAGTCGGGCTCTATTGTAGCAAATGACCAGTTGGCAAAGCCGAAATCCAACAGCTTTCTGGCTCCGTTAAAACGGTCGTTGGTTGTAGGCGCACCCATAACAACGGCTACTAACTCCAAGCCGTCACGCTCGGCTGTTGCCGCAAGACAGTGCCCTGCCGTAGAGGTAGTGCCCGTTTTTAGTCCTGTTGTACCTTCATAGAACCTAACAAGCTTATTGGTATTAACAAGCTCGCTTTTGCCATCTCTTAAAGAATCCATCCATACGGTAGAGTACTCTTTTATAAGAGAGTGCTTTATTAACTCGCTTGACATAATTGCTACGTCGTGAGCGGTGGTTAAATGATTTTCGGCATCCAGCCCGCTACAGTTTTCAAAATGAGTATTGCTCATTCCAAGCTCACCAGCGCGCTCATTCATAAGCGCAACAAAGCCCTCTTCACTGCCTGCCACCGCTTCGGCAAGTGCTGTTGTAGCGTCGTTGGCCGATGCAATAACCGTGGCCTTTAAAAGCTCGTGAACGCTCATTGTTTCTCCGGGCTCCAGCCATATTTGCGAGCCTCCCATTGATGCGGCGTGTTCACTGGTAGTAACCTGAGTTTCAAGTGTCAGCTTACCCTCGTCTATAGCCTCCATTATAAGTAAAAGTGACATTATTTTGGTAATGGAAGCAGGGGCTAATTTTTCATCACAGTTGCTTTCATATAAGATCTTTTTTGTGTACGGTTCCATTAAAATTACCGATTTCGCGCTTATATCGAGCGTGGTATGAACATCGGCGCTAACGGGCTCTATAGATTCTAGTGGATCTAAATATCCTTCATAATAATATTCCGTGCAAACTACGGCCTCTTGCGCTAAAGCCAGAGGACTACAACAAATAATTAAAGCAGCACAAACCGCAACACATATAAATTTTTTCAAGCGGCATACCTCCCTATAAGGAATAAATATGCCGCCTGATAATTTTTAATAACCTAGATCTTCACCGCAGATTATTACCTTTATTCTGTTTTTTGTGCGCTGCATAGCAGATACTACGTAGTTGCAGCAAATTCTCGCATCCGAACCGCAACCCGCAGACATTTCGGGGTTGTCGGTACTGAGCGATACGCATTTGCCGACCTTTGCGCAGTATGTATTGCAATTAAGACGTTTCGCATTAAGCGGAGCCGCAATTGTTTTTACCCTTAAAACTGCTTCGGCAATATTTTCTACAATTTTATTCTTACCCGCAACCACCACAACGCTTTTAGGACCAAAAACGAGCGGAGCCACTCTGTTAGACCTTCCGTCTACGTTATAAAGCTCACCGTTTTTGGTGATTGCATTGCTTGACATTAAAAATACGTCGGCGCTGAGTGATTTTACAAAAACCTCGTTTGTTTGCTCGGCAGTTAAATTTGGTGCGTAGCGGTCATAAAAAACGTAGTCACCGTTTCTGATTAAATCTATAACGCCGCTCTCATCTAACGTTACAGAGCCGCCTACCGCAACGGAAGAGCCTTTTGGTAAAAACTCTTTAACGGCATCTATTATATCGCTCTTTTTCTCAACGTAGACTGCCTGCATATTATTTTTCTCTAATGCCTTTAAGGTTTGCTCAATATATTTTTCCATAAAAATCATTCTCCTTATTCTGCGTTTGTTATAATTCCGCCGCCAAGCACTGTGTTGCCATCGTAAAATACTGCGTGCTGACCCTTGGTTGCGGCACGCTGCGGCTGAGTAAATTCCAGAACCGCACTGTTTTGACTGAGTGGTATAAGCTGAGCTTCGGTATCTTTGGCGGAGTACCTTAATTTTGCGGTAACCTTAATGGGTCCGTTAAGACTTTCAAACGGAATATAATTTATGTTATCCACAAAAATACGCTTTGTAAAAAGCTCATCATTACTGCAAAGCACTACCCTGTTCAATTCGGCATCCTTTTCTTTTACAAACATAGGCTTGCCGAACGCTATGCCAAGTCCTTTACGCTGACCTATGGTGTAACGAATAATACCGTTGTGCTTGCCTAAAACTGTACCGTTTGAATCCACAAAATCACCCATAGGCGACTTTATATTTGCATAGTGTTCAATAAACGAAGCATATTCACCGTCCGGTACAAAACAAATATCCTGACTGTCGGGCTTGTTGGCGCTTATAAGATTATTATCATTTGCAATCCGACGCACGTTAAGTTTTGTAAGATTACCTAAGGGGAATATAACTCGGCTTAAAATATCCTGCGAGAGACCGTACAGCACGTAGGTCTGATCTTTAGATTCATCTGCAGCACGCTGCAATAAAAACCGGCCCGTTACACAATCATAAGAAACGTTTGCATAGTGACCCGTTGCTATATAATCGGCACCGTTTAAAACGGCATTTTCATAAAGCTTTGCGAATTTTATTTTTCGGTTACACTCTATGCACGGATTTGGAGTGTATCCGTTTAAATATGAGTTTACAAAATGCTCGACAACACTTTGCTCAAATTCATTACTATAATCTATCAGCCTATGCTCTAAGTTTAAAAAGCTACAAACACTTGCAGCATCCTTCGCCTCTTGCTCGGAACCGCAAACCGCACCCGTTGCGCCCTGCACCTGCTTGTTATGCACCTTTAAGGTTACACCTGTAACGGTATAGCCGTTATTTTTTAAAAGTAAGGCGGTAACGGCACTATCGACACCGCCGCTCATTCCTACATAAACCTGCTTGTTCATTTTTACACCTGCTTAAAAACTCGAGTCAGATTTTGAACCAAGTATTTTTCATCGTAAATCCTTAGAGTAAAGGCACACCGATGCTTCATCGTCAAATTCGGGCACCTTTACTAAAACCTCTTCTGAAAGTGACGTGGGAATATTTTTTCCTACGTAGTCACCTCTTATGGGCAGTTCCCTGTGGCCACGGTCTATTAAAACCGCAAACTGTATGGCAGACGGTCTGCCTAAAGTTATAAGAGCCTCCATTGCAGCGCGGGCTGTTCTGCCAGTGAAGAGAACGTCATCAACCATTATTACCTTTTTACCTGCTATACTAAAGGGTATATCAGAGCTGTTTACAACCTCGTTGTCAGAGTCTTTTTTAATGTCATCTCGGTGCATTGTAATATCAAGACTGCCAACGGGCAACTCTACGCCCTCTATTTCATTTATATTATCGGCAATTATTTTTGCAAGCGGTACGCCTTTGCGCTTTATTCCTATAATACATAAATTGTCGCTACCGCCGTTTCTTTCCAATATCTCGTGCGATATTCTTTTTAATGCACGCATAAGAGCAGCTTTATCCATAATCAGAGCTTTAAAGGTCAATTTATTCCCTCCTGAAAAAAGCCTTGCATAAATGCAAGGCAACAAATACTTAAAATTAAATGTATACAAATTATATATACATATATTAAATATTAAACCTTGTCAGCCTCACTGTGCCAAATTAAAGATTCGCTACGTTTAATATATCATAACCGAGTTTATTTGTAAAGTTAAAAACCCGCGTTTTATACGGTAAAATATGCCTTCAAAACGTGTTTATGAACATTCAAATGGCAAATTCGTGAATTTCGACAAAATAACTGCCATAAATTACCAAAATTCGACAAAATTCAATATGTTACAATTTTGTAACTTTTAGTTTTTCAGGTTTTGTTTGTATAAAATGCACAAAAATAGGGGTGTTTTTTGGTTTGACATTTTGCATTAAGTTGAATATAATGCATAATGCACTTGGAAAGTGTGTATATTTTTTAGAGGGCAGAATGTGTTTTTCCGTACATTTTAGTAATTGCCCAATAACGGAAAAAAGGAGAATTCAATGATTAAGATTACAAAAAGCTTTAAGGAGCTGATGCGCAAGTACGCAAATGCAAAAAACATTTGCATTGCAGTTTTAGCATTCCTTACAGTTGCAGTGGTTGCGGTCATAGGTTTTAGTGTAAATAAGGTAACCGTTAATTTTGACGGTAACACAAACACTTTTTACAGTTTGCAAACAAGTTCTGACGTTATTTTAGAACAGCTTGGTGTCGAGTATTCAGATTTGGATCAGGTAGTTGCAGACAAAAACGGCAGATTCATAAATTTAAGCGTTGTACGTTCCTTCCCCGTAACAGTAACCTTTGGTAAAGAAAGCAAAGAGATTAACGTTACAGGCGGCACTGTTGGCGACGCAATAACCTTAGCCGGCTTTAGTGTTGGCGAGGATGACCTTGTAAATTTAGATTTAGACGCTGTTTTAACAAAGAGCGAATGCATTGACATTGTAGACGTTGAATTTGTTACAGAAACAGTCACAAAGACTATTCCCTACCAGTCTAAAACAGTATACTCCGACAAGTATCCAAAATCTACATCAAAGGTTACAACTAAGGGTCAGGAAGGCTCTAAGCAGGTAACGGTTGTGAAAAGATACGAAAACGGCGTTTTACTTGATAGCGAAGTTGTATCGGAAGAAATATTGGTTGAGAAGGTAGATAAAGTAATAACTGTTGGTACAAAGGCAGTTAATACCAATTCTTATAACTCTGCCAAAACAATTTCTACTCTTACACCTCCGTTTGAAATCGAGCTTGACGAAAACGGAATTCCGGTTAACTATAAGAGCAAGAAGGTTGTACAAGCAACTGCTTACTCTCCCGAAGACGGTGTTTCGACCGCTACAGGCGTTACCGCTAAACCCGGTTACATTGCAGTTAACCCCGCTATTATTCCTTACGGAACAAAGATGTTCATACGTTCTACCGACGGTAAGTACATTTACGGCTACGCCGTTGCAGCTGACACAGGCGGATTTATAAAGAATCGTCCTACAAACGTAGACCTGTTCTTCCCCTCTTCTTCGTCGGCATACCAGTTTGGCAGAAGAAACGTTGAGATTTACTTCTTATCATAATTTAAAATGTAAAAAGACCGCATTGATGCGGTCTTTTTTTATGCTCATTTTAAAGCAGAGGCTTTAAAAATCTGCCTGTGTACGATTGCTCGCACTGAGCTATCTGTTCGGGTGTACCTTCGGCTACTATCTCACCACCACGGTTTCCGCCCTCGGGTCCTAAATCTATAACGTGGTCGGCCGTTTTTATAACGTCGAGGTTATGTTCTATAACCAAAACGGTATTACCTGCATCCACAAGCTTATTTAATACCTCTATAAGCCTATGAACGTCGGCCGAGTGAAGACCCGTTGTGGGTT
>JAFSCI010000016.1 GCA_017436815.1 Clostridia bacterium | reverse complement strand
TTAGCAAAATTAAATTACAAAATTTAATTTTGCACAACACTCATTGCAATGGTTATGGACAAATTTTTAAAGAAAATTTGTCACAAAATCAAAGATTTGGTGTCGAAACTCAGATGTTTCGACTAACCATAACCATTATAACGTTAAATGCTATAAAACCGATTTATATAGCGAAGAAGGGTTTTTGGATGTTCGTAAAAATCCTGTTTATCTGACAAACCACGCACGCGATCGTATGTGTGAGCGAATGGGTATCAGAGATCCTAGCAGAATGGATGCACTCGCATTTGATGCCTATCGGTTTGGTAAAAGTAAAATGCAACTTATGAAATCTGAGCGAGGTATTATAGAGGAAAAAGAACAAGAATACGGTGATAGCGTAATTTTAATTTACCGTGGCTTTTGCTACGTATTCACTGAAAATAACGGCCTTAAAACCGTATATAAAAACGATAGAGTAAGATCATAAAATTAACCGCTCCGTTAGATTTATACCTAATGGAGCGGCTTTTTAACATCTGTCTTAATTTTTTATATAGTTAATTAAAATAATCGGGGTTTTGCCAGTTTTTTAGCCTTTTGGGCTTTTTGGAGGCGTTGGGGAATTCGGGTATTACATCGGTATCGGTTGGGTCTTTTGGTATAATTTCGGTTATTTCACCTATGTATACGTCTTTTGTGGTTATAACCCTTACCTTGTCGTTTATATAGGGAGTTTGGCCGGCAACCATACAAAATTTAAGGGTTTTGTCGGTTGATTTATAAGCGTCATCAAACAAAATATATGTTTTTTCTCTTTGACTGTTACCGAAAATCTGAAGCTCGCAAACGTATTCGTTGGCGTTTTTTCTAAAGGGAAGGGAATCGCTGAACTTTATTAAAATTTTATCACGTTTACGTTTATCGGATTCGTATAAATCGTAATGTCTTAGATAATACGAAGAAGCAATAAAAAAGGGGATCAACAACAAAGATGCAAGGCCCGCAACAATAGTCAGTACAGACCTGAACAATGCAAAAAACAATAATACAAGATATATAATATCTACCGCGTAGCAAACGATATACATCTTACTTATTTTATTTGAACTTTTAGGCGGGTTTCCGTTGCAGTCAGGGCAGTAATCATAATGACGGGAAGGGATGTGGCGGGCACCTTTTCCGAAAAAACCTAATTTATGACCTGCCGAAAATGAAAGCTCACCGCAATAGGGACATCTGAATCGCATAGCGTCCTCCAAGGATAAGTTATTTACAAATAAATTATAAAATTAAACTGTAAAAAAGTAAAGAAAAACATATAAAAATTGCAATATTGCGCGTTTTGTGTTATATTATTTTACAGTAAAATTTTGGAGAAAAGTTTTTATGAAAAAGTTTAAAGAATTTCTGTGGTTTTTAATACCGTTTTTAGTACTGGGCATTGTCGGAATGGTTAGTCTGGCAGTTTGCATAAGCGCCGGAAATTTACTGCAGCCGCAGCCCTCGGTTTTTGTAGGTGTAGTAAATTACATAAGTCTTTTTGGGGCAGATAAAGTGGCGATAAGGGCTATTTTAAATACTTTTTTACCCGGAATGGTCGCCTCTGTTATAGCCCTAGGTATTTTTACCGTTATATGCAGGTTAGTGAGTAAAAAAAGAGAAATATCCAAGAAATTTTATTATATAGTTAGTACTTTAGTTGGTACCGTAGCGGCATTTTTTACAAACGCTGCCATACATGCTTTTGAAGTAGCCGTGACAGATAACGGCTATGCAATGGAGTGGTCGTTTAAAGCAATGCTAAGAAATATGGATATTTTTAATGCGATATTTTCAATACAGTTTGCTATTATAGCTGTATTTTTATTCTGGCTTGCCGAGACTGTAATAGGCGCAATTAAAAGAAAGAATAAGGTGATAGAATGAAAAAAGCCAAAGAATTATGGTGGTTTTTAATACCGTTTTTTGCGGTTATGCTTGCTACGCTTGTGCATGCGCTGGTAAAGTCGATTTCGTACGGAATAAGATTTACGGGTCCGGTGCGGTATGCTTTACTGTTTCTTTCTGATAAAAACTTAAGCATAGCCTTTATCAATACATATCTGCTTAATATCGGGTGCGCTTTGATTGGCTTTGGTATTTTTGTAGTTTTTTGCAAAGCAATAAGCAAAAAGCGCAATGTATCCAGAAAGTTTTTCTATATAGCAGGTATATTGGTAGCATCGGCTTTTAATTTTTTGGTGCTTTTAATTTCAATTAGCGACGGTTTGCGGGGTGCTGAGACTTATCCTGCGCACACCATAGTGGAATCCTCTTACCCTAGCGTGTGGCAAATGATAGATGGGTTCAACGTTATCTCATCGGTTAAATTTGGCACTATAGCCGTATTTTTGGTCTGGATTATTGAAACAATAGTAGGCGCAATTAAGAGAAAAAACAAGGTGATAGAATGAGTACTTTAAACATTGTAATGGTTGAGCCCGAAATTCCGCAAAACACAGGCAACGTAGCCAGAACCTGTGCGGCAACGGGGGCAAGACTTCATTTGGTGGGTCCTATGGGCTTTACTATAGACGATAAAAAGCTAAAACGCGCAGGACTCGATTACTGGAGTCTTTTAGATATAACATATTACAAGAATATAGACGAATTTTTTGAGAAAAATAAGGGAGAATTTTACTTTTTCACCACCAAGGCCCGACACGTGTATTCCGACGTTGAATATCCCGACAACGCCTATTTGTTCTTCGGTCCTGAGACCAGGGGACTGAGCGAAGAGCTTTTATTAAAATTCCCCGACCGCTCGGTAAGAGTACCTATGATAAACGGCGCAAGGAGTCTTAATTTGTCTAACACGGTAGCAATTGCGGTGTATGAAGCGTTAAGGCAAAAGAATTTTCCCGAGCTTGAAAACTTCGGTCAGCTTCACAGGTATGACTGGGATACCGGAGAAATAAAAAAAGGGTAAAATTGCACAAAATAAAAGGCGTTTTAAGTCATAGTATTCTAAAACATGCTATATTTAAAATTAGGTGTTGAAAAATTATTATTTTGTGTTAAAATATGTAAGGAAAAAATTGTTTATTTTTTAACAATGGAAAAAGGAGATTTGTAATTATGGCTCAGCTCAATAAAAAGACAGTAGAAGACATTGAAGTAGCAGGCAAACGCGTTTTGGTTCGTTGCGACTTTAATGTACCGCTTAAAGACGGTGTTATCACATCCGATAAGCGTATCGTAGCATCCCTTCCCACAATTAAGTATTTACTCGATAATAACGCAAAGGTTATCCTTTGCTCTCACCTTGGCAGACCCAAGGGCGAGGTTGTGCCTGAGTTTTCTTTGGCACCCGTTGCAAAGCGTTTATCCGAATTACTCGGCAAGGAAGTTAAAATGGCAGCCGACGTTGTAGGAGAGAGCGCTTATGCACTTGCAAATCAGCTTAACGACGGCGACGTTTTATTACTTGAAAACGTTCGTTACGAAAAGGGCGAAACAAAGAACGACCCCGAGCTCAGCAAAAAGTTTGCAGATTTAGCAGATATCTTTGTTAACGATGCATTCGGCTCTGCTCACAGAGCACACTCCTCTACCACAGGCGTTGCAGATTATATTCCTGCAGTTTGCGGTTACCTTATTAAGAAAGAAATCGAATTTATCGGCGGCGCACTTGAAGCTCCCAAACGTCCTTTAGTTGCTATTTTAGGCGGCGCAAAGGTATCCGATAAAATCGGCGTTATCGAAAACCTTATCGACAAGGTAGATACACTCATTATCGGTGGCGGTATGGCTTACACATTTATGAAGTCTATGGGCTACAACATCGGTACTTCTATCTGCGAAGAAGACAAGGTTGACCTTGCAACAGATCTTATGGCTAAGGCTAAGGCTAAGGGCGTAAACTTCTTCTTACCCGTAGATAACGAGATAGGTAAAGAGTACGATGAAAACACCGAACACAAGACCGTTGCTTCTGATTCAATTCCTGACGGCTGGATGGGTCTTGACATTGGTCCTAAGACAAGCGAGCTCTTCGCAAAGAGCGTAAAGGATGCCGGCACAGTTATCTGGAACGGTCCTATGGGCGTTTCCGAGTGGGCAAACTTTGCAAACGGCACAAAGGCAGTTGCTACTGCTATTGCTGAGTCCGATGCTATTTCTATTATCGGTGGCGGTGACTCTGCAGCTGCTATTACAAAGCTTGGCTTTGCAGACAAGATGTCTCACATCTCTACAGGCGGCGGCGCTTCGCTCGAATATTTAGAGGGCAAAGAGCTTCCCGGTATTGCAGCACTTAACAATAAGTAAAATAAAAAATATCGGCACGATAATGGCTTTCGCCCTTACCGTGCCGTATTTTAAGATTTAAGGAGAATATGTTATGAACAAGCAAAAAAGACAGGCAGTTATCGCAGGTAACTGGAAAATGAATAAAACTCCCGCCGAGACTACAGCGCTTATCAATGAAATTAAACCCTTAGTAGCAAATGCAGACTGCGGCGTTGTTGTATGCGTACCTTTTGTAGATTTACACGCAGCATTAGACGCAGCAAAGGGCTCTAACGTTAAGGTTGGCGCACAGAACTGCCACTTTGAAAAGAGCGGCGCATTCACAGGCGAAATTTCTGCAGATATGTTAAAGGAAATGGGCGTTGAGTACGTTATTATCGGTCACTCTGAGCGCAGAACATATTTTGGCGAGACCGACGTAACAGTAAATAAGCGCACACTTGCTGCATTAAACAGCGGTTTAAAGGTAATACTTTGTGTAGGCGAATATTTAGAGCAACGCGAGCAGGGCGTTACAGCTGAGCTCGTAAGCATGCAGACAAAAATCGCTTTAATGGGTGTTACTGCCGAGCAGCTTAAAAACGTTATTATCGCTTACGAACCCGTTTGGGCTATTGGTACAGGCAAGACCGCAACTGCAGAGCAGGCAAACGAGGTTAACGCAGTTATCCGTGCAACCGTTGCCGAGCTTTACGGCGCAGACGTAGCCGAGACCGTTACCGTTCAGTACGGCGGCTCTATGAAGGCTTCTAATGCTGATGAATTATTAGCTCAGCCCGACGTTGACGGCGGTCTTATCGGCGGCGCATCTTTAGTAGCCGAAGATTTTGCAGCAATCGTTAAGGCTGCAAGCAAATAATTTTAAGGGTGATATAATGAAAAAACCTTTAGTTTTAACCATAATGGACGGTTTTGGCAAAAACGACGTAACAGTCGGTAATGCAATTTACAATGCCAACACCGAAAATCTTGATAAAATCTTTGCAACCTATCCCACAACCTATATCGGCGCATCGGGTATGGACGTAGGTCTTCCCGACGGACAGATGGGTAACAGTGAGGTTGGTCACACCAATATGGGTGCGGGCAGAGTTGTTTACCAGGAGTTAACCAGAATAACCAAGTCTATAAAAGACGGCGACTTTTTCTCTAACGAAACTCTTTGCGCCGCAATGGACAACTGCCTAAAAAATGACTCGGCTTTACATTTAATGGGTCTGCTCTCTTCGGGCGGTGTTCACAGCCATATTGAGCATTTGTTTGCTCTTATAAAAATGGCTACCGACAAGGGTCTTAAAAAGGTTTACGTTCACTGCTTCTTAGACGGCAGAGACGTTCCTCCCTCATCGGGCGCAGATTTTGTACAAGAGCTTATGGACTATTGCGAAAAAATCGGCAACGGCAAAATTGCCACAGTGATGGGTCGTTTTTATGCAATGGACCGTGACAACCGTTGGGACAGAGTCGAGAAAGCATACAACGCTATGGTTCTTCGCCAGGGTGTTGAGGCCAAATGCGGCGTATGCGCAGTTAAAAACTCTTACGAGCAAATTGATGCCGACGGCAAGAATTTAACCGACGAATTCGTTATGCCTACCGTTGTAGAAGGCGGCGAGGGTATTGCTGATAATGACAGTATAATATTCTTTAACTTCCGCCCCGACAGAGCAAGAGAAATTACCCGTTGCTTTGTTGATGATCAGTTCAGCGGCTTTGAGAGAATTGGCGGCAGAAAGAACGTTTTCTACGTTTGTATGACTCAGTACGATGCATCTATGCCTAACGTTGAAATTGCATTCAAACCTCAGTCACTTAAGAATACACTCGGTGAGTATTTATCCGATAAGGGTCTTACCCAGCTGAGAATTGCCGAGACCGAGAAATATGCTCACGTAACCTTCTTCTTTAACGGCGGTAACGAGGTTATGTTCGAGGGAGAAGACAGAATTTTAGTTGAATCTCCGAAGGTAGCAACCTACGATTTACAGCCTGAGATGAGCGCTTGCGGTGTATGTGAGAAGGTAACCGAAGCAATTAAATCCGGCAAATATGACGTAATTATATTAAACTTCGCAAACTGCGATATGGTAGGTCACACAGGTGTTTACGATGCCGCAGTAAAGGCAGTAGAAACTGTTGACAAGTGCGTAGGCGCAGTTGTTAAAACAACCCTTGAGGTTGGCGGTGCGGTAGTAATTACTGCCGACCACGGTAATGCCGACTGTATGGCTGAGCCCGACGGCTCGCCCTTTACGGCACACACAACAAATCCTGTTCCGTTTTGCGTGGTAGGATATGATTGTGAGCTAAAGAGCGGCGGTAAGCTTTGCGACATTGCTCCTACAATGTTAGAAATGTTAGGTTTACCGAAGCCCGAAGAAATGGACGGCGTAAGCTTAATAAAGTAATTTAAAATAAAAATAAAAATGCCCGATTAGTAAAACTAATCGGGCATTTTTAGGTATATTAAGTATGTTTGTTTGTCTGTTTGTTATCTTCTGACCTTAGCGCCGGTGCCGATCCAACGGCCACCCTGAGCTGCTTTGGTGTCGCCCTCTAAGAGTGCTTCGTGGTTTCTGATAACCTTTTTATAACCCTCGGCATATGCCTCAATGGTTGCCTTGTCAAAATGCTTGAACCACGGAATAGAGAAGCATTCCTTGCTTAAAGAAACGTTTAATACTTCATCGTTAACATCACTCGGGGTCTCAGCATATTCTCTGAAGAAATTGTGTTTATGTAAGCAGAAGTTACCGCCTGCAACACAGTGACCGTCAATTTCTTCTCTTACGGCCTCGCAGAAACGCTCAACCGAAAGACCGTGAAGCTCTTCGGAAACGTAAAGGCCCTGAGTTGCATACCAACCTGCCATAGTAGAACCTTCGGCTTCGTTTGTACGAATGGGTCTTATACCGGGCTGACCCTCGAGTAAATCCCAGAAATAATTCATAGCCTTGTTTATTTCGGCGCAACGCTCATCATAATATTTAAGCTGAACTCTTGCAATGGCCGAGCAAAGCTGATTTGCTCTACCCTTAACACCGCCGAGCGCAATATGATAAAGTGATTTTAAATCATCACATTCTTCAATGTGTTTTGCGTCAAATCTTTCGTGGTGTGCATAAGCTAAAGCTCTCTCATAAATCTTGCGGTTATCGGTAACGAGCATACCAAGCTCACCGGCCGCAAAGGATTTACCGCTCATCATAGACATAGCGGCAACGTCACCAAACGTACCTACCTTTTTGCCCTTATACATACCGCCCTGTGCGTGAGATACGTCTTCAATTACGAGAAGATTGTGCTTTTTAGCAATTGCCATAATAGCATCCATATCGCAAGGATACGAAGCATAGTGTACTACCATAATTGCCTTTGTTTTCTCGGTTATGCAACGCTCTAAATCAGTGGGGTCCATACTTAAATTATCATCAATGTTGCAGAATACGGCTTTTGCGCCAAAGTTGTTTGCCTGTACTATACTTGCCCAATAGGTTTTGGTTGTGCAAATAATTTCGTCGCCTCTTGTAAGACCGATAGCGAACATAGCAGCGGCAAGTGACATTGTGCCGTTTGTGTAAGCTAAAGCATATTTTCTGCCTTGCCACTGAGCAAATTCATCACAGAATTTTTCGGTAATGTCGGTGCCTGAAAACTTGTTGTTACGAATAACGTCTAATGCGGCATCTTCATCCTCTTGTGTGATGATAGGCCACTTAAACATTGCTTCATCGGTTTTTTCTATTACGGGTGTTCCGCCTAAAAGTGCTAATTTTTCCATAATTTTCTCCTTTGCTATTGTAAGCTTTATAACATTATAATAAATCTTTAATTCAAAAAAGCAATGCATAATGTTGACGGAATTTAGCACATTATTGCCCAAATTAAATAAAAATTGCAATAAAAAAGCACCAATGAGAACCTTTTGCCCTCATCGGCGCCTTTTTTACTCTATTTCAATCAGTACGCTTGCGTTTTGCTCTAAGGTAATTTCGAGTTCTAAATTGCCGCTGCATTCATAGGTTTGTTTTTTAGAAAAAAGGGCAGAGGCGTTAACTAATTTTTCGTGGGTAGCCGCATCTATTACTTCGGGTTTGCCGAGTCGTATGAATTCATCGTATCCGCTTGAGTGCGCGGTATCTATTATATACGTGCAAATTCGCTTTTCTCCAAAAATATTTGCAAGACTAAGTTTAACCTGCTTTGTCGGAATGGTTAGCGCAGTATCATCCTCAAAATTATAAAGAAGTATTGCGTAGCCTTTGTCGGTTTTTGTGGCAACACAACCCACGGTTTTGTCGTTTACGTCTACGGTGTACTGCTCTTCACCCAATTTTGCGCACATTGTGTAGGCATTGTAAATCGGCTTTGCATAGCCGTTTAGGGTAAAGAAGCTGCGGTAGCCGTCAAAATCGTAGGTAGAGGTGTGCTGACCCGCAAGGCAGAACATACAAAATCTTAAATCTAAATTATTTTCGGTTATTTCTTTGGAAAACAAGTCAATAAATTTTGCGTAGTAGGCCGAAAGATAGGTTTTTTCTCTGAGTTCTAAAATGGGCTTTTGCTTAAAGTTTACAAAGCCGTTTACCATAGCGCCCCATTCGTCCATAACAATTGGCTTATTTTCTAACGAGTATTTTTTGAGCTGTTTTAAAAACTTATAAACCGTGCCTATTTTTGCGGTTACGGCGGGGTTTGTGTCCGATAAGGTTTCATAGGTGTGCATACTGAAAAAGTCGAACCTGATATCCTTTTTACCCGTCGCAAAGTTTAAATCATTTGCAATATGGCTTAAAAAATATTCCAAAAATTCTTCTTGTCCCGCCGCCGCAGGACCGCCAACTAAAATTTCGGGGCAAACACTTGTAACACCGGTAGCAAAATAATCGTAAAGCTTTACGTATTCCTCGGCTTTTTCTAAATTAAACTCGGTGCAGGGAACATTGTTCATCCAGTAATGATGATCTGGCTCGTTCCAACAGTGGAAATACCATTTTGTAACCTGATTTTTGCCGTAACGCTCTATCAGGTGTTTTGTGTAGTGCGCGCAGATTTCCTGCCAAAGTTTATAATCTTTGGGAGCGGAAAAACAGATTTTTTTATCTTTGTAGCGCTCTAAATGCGAAATTGCAGTTTTGTCCTTTGCAATGCAAAAGGGCATAAAATTAAAGCAAATAAGCAGCTCAAAACCGTTTTTAACAAGGTAATCTATGCGGTAGTCGGTAAGGGTGTAGTCGTATAATAATTCGCCGTTTTCGGATATAGTAACAATATCCTCAAACATTGTGTAAATGCGAATACGTTTTACAGATTTATCACTTGCCATTCGGTCAATAATTTTTCTGCCCCAATCGTCCTCAATAGCGTCGGTAGGGTGAAAATGCACGTGACTGAAAAAGTTATTGACAAATTTTGTTTCTGATTTTAAATCAAGGTTAATATTAAGGTTCATTTACTTTACCTCTATTTTATATTCGAGCGGAACAGAGCTTGTAACGGTGTATTTGTTTTGATTTATATCGTAATCTAAAACGGCAACCTTGTCTATGCTGTCTAAAAATACAGAGAATTTCTTTGTTACCAAATATCCCTTAACAATAAGTCGGCCGCTGGGCGCCAAATTTATGGGGTTTTTGTGTAAAGCTCTGTTTTCTTCGCTAAGGCGCTTTACCGTTGCAGTTTGTTCTTTGGTTACGTTGCCCCAGTGGTTTAAGTTTCCGACACCCTGCATACAGTAATAATTTATAAGTTCGCCTTTGCCGAGCTCTTTGGCTTTATTTATGTAGTTTTCGGCGTGAAAAACTGGGACTCTTATATCGAACTCGCCGTGAGCAATAAACAGGGGAGTGTGCAGATTTTCTATACCCCAAATACCGCTTCTTGAATCGTACGCCATTTGGTTTTTATCCGGTGTGCAACCGACCCAAATATCCATTTCATCTTTAAATTCGCCTTTGGCATCTTCGTTATACCACTTTGCATAATCGGTTATACCAAAGAGTGCGGTTGCTGCGGCAAAATAATCGGGAAATTTGCTTATTAGCTCGTAGCAGTTTCCGCCACCGCCGCTGCCCGCTTCAAAGTAGATAACACTGTCATCAATTATATACTGCGAGTAGTGCTTTTTAACGTACTCAGCCGCATCGTAAATATCGTAAAGCTCATAGCCGTTACAGTCGGGCTCACCGTCCGAAAAAGCACGGCCACGCATATCTATTTGCACCTGCAGATATTTGGATTTTGGAGCATCGTCTATCTGCTCAAAACCGTTAATGCTCATATGCCAGCCGTGTGTTGTGCAAAGTATGTACGACGGCTTTTCGGGTTTTAAAATGCGCATAGCAAGCTTAATACCTGGGGTTATTGATGACTCATAGAAAATAAAATCGCAGTATTTAGAATAGCGGTTTGTCTTTTTGTCCTCGCTTTTTTGGAGTCTTACTGTATCTTCGTAAATATCAAATTCCTTTGGATTGCTCATAATCAGTCCTCCGAATTATCGTACTCTAAGACCTTGTCCAAAACGTTTTTGCAGTAGTTACA
>JAFSCI010000015.1 GCA_017436815.1 Clostridia bacterium | reverse complement strand
GCTTTAAAGCGTTTCGACAAGCCACTTTTGAAGTGGCTTTAGCAAAATTAAATTACAAAATTTAATTTTGCACAACACTCATTTCAATGGTTGTAACAAATTTTCAAAGAAAATTTGTTACAAAATCAAAGATTTTGTGTCGAAACTCAGATGTTTCGACTAACCATAACCATTATACAAAAGGATAAAGAAAAGCGCCCTTCAAAGAGAGCGCAAAATATATAAGTACCCTGCCGTACCTAAACATAGCCCTCTCCGCTGCCCAAGAGTCTTTCCTGTATTACAGACCGATAAGCATTCCGACTTGACTTAAAATTTTCATTTTAAGAGATACGGTAATGGCTGTTGCTGCAGATTCTCACTGCGATTTCCTTATCCCCGAACATATTTTTAAAAATATGCCCGACAAGAAACGTATAAACGTATACGTTTTTTGGCCTGCATTATTCTTTTGTAAGCAAAGTATAACACTTTTTAAGTAAAAAGCAATAAAAATATTGTATTATTTTTTGTAATAAATTACTCGAATTCGACTACTCCGTTTAATAAATCATTGCTGTAATCGTTATCTATTAAAATATAGTTTATCCCGTGTTTTTTGGCGTTCACAAGAATCTGCTCGTTGTCGGCCAGCAGACTCTCTATTGTGCAGTCGCTGTCATCTAAGCGGTTTTCGATTATATTTGCAAATTTCTTTATATCTGCAAAATGATTTTTAATGTAATTTTCGCTCATTATAAGGCAGTAGTATTGTATATGCTTTAAATACTCAGCATCAAAATCGCTCGCCCAATCAAACGGTATATAACAACCCTCTACAATAAGGTTTTGGTTGTTTTCTATGGCCGTTTTTACCATTTCTCTAACGATAGGCCATAAATAATCGGTCAAATCAGAGTCATCGCTTAAAGGGGTGAGATTTGTCTGACCGCTTCTTATAAGTCCCATTTTTAAATGGTCTATGCTAAGGCAGGGGTAGGAGTATTTTTCGAGCAATTTTTGCGCCAGCGCCGTTTTACCTACGTGCGATGCGCCGGTAATTATAATAACCATAATAAATTACTTAATTTCAACCACTTCGTAGCCGTTAGAGGTAATAAGGTCTGTAATAACCTCGTTTGGTACCTCTTTGCTTGTGGTTATAACCGCTGTGCCTAGTGTGTGGCTTACCGTTGCGGCCTCGACACCGTCGGTCTGCTCTAATAACGATTTTACCCTCGCCTCGCAGTGCGGACACATCATACCCTTAATAACTATGGTCTTTTCCATTTTTGTTTCTCCTTTACTTGCTTGCTTTATTTTTTTGTCTTTTTTAGCTGAATGAATGTTGCATAAATTCAGCCTTAGCGCATTGGTCACCACGCAAAAGCTCGAAAGACTCATTGCCGCCGCGCCAAGCATTGGATTTAGGGTCAGTCCCGCAAAAGCGAATGCGCCCGCCGCTATGGGAATACATATTGCGTTATAAATAAATGCCCAGAATAAATTTTGCTTTATTGTCTTAAGAGTGGCGCGACCCAGCCTTATTGCCGCTACAACGTCGGAAAGCCTGCTGTTAACAAGCACTATGCTGGCCGACTTGGCCGCAATATCGGTACCCGCCCCAATGGCAATACCAACGTCTGCGCGGGTAAGGGCAGGGGCATCGTTAATGCCGTCACCCACCATTGCAACCTTTCCCTTTTTTTGCAGGCTTATTATAGCGGCCTCCTTGCTGTCGGGTTTAAGCTCGGAGAAAACCGTATCAATAGAGCATTGCTTTGCAATAGCGTTTGCGGTTATTGAGTTGTCACCCGTCAGCATAGCAACTGTAAGACCTAAATTTTTAAGGTCCTCAATTGCTCTGGCGCTGTCACTCTTTATCCGGTCGGCAACCGCTATAACTCCAAGTACCTCTTTGCCGCTTGCAAAAAACATCGGCGTTTTACCTTCAGCCGCAAGATTTTCGGCTTGATTTAAAAATTCACTGCTTATTTCGGCGTATTTTTTAACAAATTCTGCATTGCCGCCGCAAATAATTGTGTTATCGAGTACCGCCGATACTCCGCCACCCGCAAAGGTCTTAAAATCGGTCGTCGGCAGGGCTGATATACCCGATTTCTCGCCGAATTTTACAATAGCCTTTGCTACGGGGTGCTCGCTTTTGATTTCTAAGCTCATAGCCGTTTTCAAAAGCTCGTCACTACCGCAAATATCGGTAACTACAGGCTCGCCCTTGGTTATGGTTCCGGTTTTATCAAGCGCAATAAGCTGTATTCTGCCCGCCATCTCAAGCGATGCAGCATTTTTAAACAAAATACCGTTTTTAGCGCCCTTGCCGTTACCCACCATAATTGCAACGGGGGTGGCAAGACCCAAAGCGCAAGGGCAGCTTATTACCAGAACCGATATTGCCCTTGTCAGCGCAAAGCCTGTGCTCTGGCCCAAAATAAGCCAGATTATAAACACCATAAGGGAAATGGCTATAACAACGGGCACAAAAATGCCCGATACCTTGTCGGCAATTTTTGCAATGGGCGCCTTGGTTGCGGCCGCATCGCTCACCATTTTTATAATTTGCGACAGCGTAGTATCCTTTCCGACCCTTACCGCCTCGCACTTTAAAAAGCCTGAACGGTTAATTGTGGCCGAGCTTACTGAGTCACCCTCTGCCTTTTCTACGGGTATGCTTTCTCCCGTAAGGGCCGATTCATCAACCGCACCGTGACCCTCTAAAACAACGGCATCTACGGGTATGTTCTCGCCCGAGCGGACAATGAAAATATCCCCCACTTTAAGCTCGTCTATTTTTACGGTTACCTCTTTGCCGTCACGCAGCACGGTTGCCGTTTTTGGAGATAAATCCATCAGACTCTTTATTGCGTTTGTGGTCTTGCCCTTAGAGTACGCTTCCAGCATCTTTCCAAGGGTTATAAGAGCCAGTATCATTGCGGCAGATTCAAAATACAACTCGTGCAAAAAGTGTTCTTTCTCCGCAATTAAAATATATACGCTGTATAAAAACGATACGCCCGAGCCTAACGATACCAAAGTATCCATATTCGGCGAGCGGTGTATAAGCCCCTTAAAGCCGTTTGTGAAAAATTTGTAGTTTATGCCCATTACCACCGCCGATAAAAGCATTTGCAAAATGCCCAGCGTCAAATGATTATCTGCGAGCGCTTTGGGGAGCGGAAAACCCCACATAACGTGCCCCATAGATAAATACATAAGTAAAATTAAAAATACAAGCGAGAAAATGAGCCTTTTTAAAAGTAACGGAGTCTGCTTGTCGGCCAGTGAGTCGTATTCTGCGGCGCTGCTGTTCTCATCAGCGCCTTTTTTTACGGCAGAATAACCCGCCTTTTTAACGGCATCAATAATATCGGCCTCGTTGCCGCCCTCTACACCCATAGAGTTTGTGAGCAGACTAACCGAAACCGCCGTTACACCCTTTACATCCTGTACCGCCTTTTCAACCCTTGCGCTGCAGGCCGCACAGCTCATACCACTAACCGAATATTGCTCCATTAAACTAAACTCCTTTCACTTTTATTTTTTAATTCAGCCAGAAACAAATCTGATTCGCTGCGATTTTTAAAGATAAAAATATTTTTATCAGAACAGTCCCGTAATAGCTTTATTATCTGCGGTCGGGTCTGATTTTCAAAATTCTTAATCACTTTAAGAAGTTCATCGTCGGGCTCGGTTTCTACCCAAGGCATATCGCTGCGTGGCTTACCTATGCGAGTCAAAACACCGTCAAGACAAACGCCCGCCTCAAAATCCAAGAAAAACACCGTATCGCATTTGCCAAGACGCAACTGCATTGTAGATATATAATTACCGTCGATTATCCATTCATCAGCCGCCAAAACGTCGTTTAACCGCTCGTAAAAAACCGATTTTGGCACCGTGGTTTTATCGGCGTTCCAAAAAAGCATATCCAGATGGTAAAGAGGTAAACCCGTTTTCTTGTGCAGAGCCTTTGAAAAAGTGCTTTTGCCGCTCCCGGGGCAACCTATAACAACAATTTTTTTCATTATTTTTACCTTGAAAATATTTTGTAATTAAATTATATCACATATTTTAAAAAAAACAAATAAATTTAAAGAAAAAAACGTCCCAAACCCCTTGAATATATGCGAAATATATGCTATTATGCAAAATGGTTTAGTGTAACTAAATTTTAGGAGAGAAAAAATTGGGCAAACACGCAAAAAAAAGGAGCAATTTGTTTAAGAGCGCAGTTTTCGGACGCTCTGTAAAAATTGTTTTAATAATAATTGTTACCGTTTCTCTTTTGCTTAATTTGTTTACCTTTGTAATGCCGGTGGTAAAATACTACGGCAACAGTATGTCGCCAACCCTCAAAGACGGGCAGATACTTATTGTAAACAAAATGGCAGATATAAAAAGCGGAGACATAATAGCGTTTTATTACAACAATAAGGTTATCGTTCGCAGAGTTGTGGCGAGCGGCAATAATCAGGTGTCGGTTGACGTTTTTGGCACCGTTTTGGTAAACGGCAACGAGCTGAATGAACCTTACGTAGAAAATAAAACCCTCGGACAAAGTAACGTCAGCTTCCCGTACAACGTTCCTGCAAACTCATATTTCGTTCTGGGCGACAACCGCGACGTCGCAATGGATAGCCGACTCTCAGAAATAGGTGTCGTTACAGAAGACAGACTAATAGGCAAAGTAGTATTCTCGCTTAACCCCTTTGAATCGGTAAAATAATACTTTTAAAGAGTGACACTTGATGAATGCTTTTAAAAACCGCATACGACAACTGAATATTAAAAGCATTGTTTTTTACGCGGCCTGCGTTATTTTGTGTATTGCGGCCTGCGTTTTGATGTTCTGCGCAAATATCACCCATTCGGTAGCATTAGAGCAGCAGATACGTTGCGGCATACAAGAGCACACCCATTCTGACGAATGCTATAGCGGTGATTTTTTAACCTGCTCAAAGCCCAACCATACCCACGACGGCAACTGTTATATAGTTTTGCTCAAAGAGAACGATATTAACAACATTTTAACCCTGCTTTCCAATACTCAGAACTACTCGCTCGAAAACGTTATTTCCGATACTATGTCGTCGGCGCTTACCTTTAACGCCAACATAAACTCGGTCGATTCTGATGAAAACGGCACTCCCGAGCTGTCGCAGGATAAGGTCGCCGAGCTTAACAACACCATTTTAAACGAGGACCAACTGCCCGACATAGTCTTAAACGAAAATATAAATACCCTTGGCACCCTGGCCGCCGATAATACCAATGACCAGATTTCCACCCTGCCAAATACCTTTAATATTCAGGCCGAGGCCAGTAATTCAAATTATAAAGCAAACTTTTACATATATTTAGACGGCAAGTGGACCTGTATTGGTACCCTGGACTTTACAACCCAAAGAAACGGCACCCGATACAACAGCGTAATACCCACCGCCGACGTTTTAGAGCTTGTAAACAATGCGCTGGGTACGTCTTATGCGTATAATTCGTTCGATATTTCGGTAGCGACATCTTTAAACGGAACCTACTCGAAAACCAATATCGGCATAGCGTCTGCCACCACAACCATCGCTTACCGCCAGCAAACTACTGCGGCCAGAACGGCAAGGTACGTAAGACTTATTCCCGAAGGCGGCGGTGCTACAAGTACGGCATTCGCCTTTAATACCGTAGAGTACGTTTATCCCGACGGCACAACCGTAACCGAATACGTGCGAAGCGGCAGCTCTGTAAAACTGCCCTCGGGCAATTACGAGTGGACAAGCGGCGGCAATACCTATTATGCCGAACAAAGCGTGGCAATAAACCAAAAAACCACCTTTGAGGCAAGACTGCTCGGTCCGCCTACCTATATAAACGTAAGCTACGACGTCGCATTCCCGTCGGTGAGCGGCGTAACGGTATCTACCAGACCCACGCTTGCAGGCCTGGCTACCACCACCGTAACCGATGAGTTTACCGAAAACTCCTTTGTCACCTTAAGAAACGTATCTCAGCATTCGGTACAAGGCACGGTTGACGGCAACGGAACAGGACTTACGCGCGCTATTCAGTTCAAGGGCTGGCGGGTAGGCAATACCGATACCATAATTCAGCCTAACACCAGGCTTATATGGGAAGAGCTTGTACAATACTCGAACAATTCAACCTCGCTTAAGCTGACTGCCGTCTGGGAGTACGATGCAAAGCAAACGGCCGCATTCTTTATAAGATTCGACTCTGTTGCGGTTGATACCGAGGGTAACGTTACGGGTCAGGACACAAACAAATACACAAAGCAGATATTTGCGGCCTACGTTGGCGGAGTTGATACTTCGCTTTCTGTAAGCACTCTGCAAAGCAAATACGGCATAGCCGATACCACGTCGGATAACTCCTTTGGCGCCGACCAGGAAATCCGCGCTTTATACGGCGAAAGAACCGACGGCGTGTGGCTTAGCGCATTCCCGAATGACGATGCCGTTTTTGCCGACCTCGTTCAGTATGCCAATACAGGCTATCTTTCGGTAGACGGCGTTCCCGTAAAGGCCGAGGACTTAAACAGTAAAGAATATGCAATCCGCTGGTACGTGTTCAAAGCCCAGGACGACGCGTGGCATATAGACGGTAAGCTGGTAAAAAAGGTCGGCTTAATACACGTGTATAAAACCTTTGCGGGTAATAAAGAGCTTATTGCCGATGCCAAGAACGATTTTTATATCGATGCAACCGACGTATCAACAGGTGTAAATACCGTTTTGAATTTAAACAATTACACCACCTATGACCCTGCAAATGAGAAATATATGTGGGAGATAAACGACGTCGATTACGGCGAGTACTGGCAAATCACCGAGCACCCACATAATTTTACCGATGACTCGGTGCAGTTCAGCGTTTATTCCGAATACACCGTTATGGATGCCCATGGTGATCAGTCGGTCAGCGGAACGGGAACCTCGCTCACTGTATCGGGTATGACCTATGCGCTTGATGAAGGCATAGACGAGGTCTTACGCGCCGAATTTACCAACATCTATAACAGAAGCGATTCTATTATAATAAAAAAGCAGGACAGTCTGACCGGCGTAGCAATAGGCGGCGCGGTGTTTAGTCTGTACCAAAACGGACAACCCCTTAAATTCACATACAATTCCGTAACCGACCGCTATGAGTATAATGAGGAAAGCGGTACAATAACCGCCCTTGAGGGCAGCGCAAACGGATATTATGAAATCTGCATTGAAGATTTCAGCTACGATGCAGGCCCCATAACCATTCGTGAAACCGTAGCCCCCACAGGCTACACCCCGATTGGCGATATTACGGTGGGCCACACCGACAACGAGCGAACGGTTGGCATTATAGGCGGAAACAGCGAGCTTATAAAATATTACGGCGGCGTCTTAATTGTCGGCAACAGTACCGATTCATCATCGGTAACGGTTAGGAAGGAATGGGAGTGCGACCAGGCCGAGTGGCAACCCGTTAAACTGCAGCTGCTGGCCAACGGCAAGCTTGTATCAACCGTTATGGCGGGAGTTGTACCCGAAACCGTTTTAAGCGCCGACAACGGCTGGACGTACACCTGGGATAATCTTCCCGTCTACGTTAACGGAACCAAAATCGAGTGGTCGGTAAAAGAAACCGCCATTGGAGATGAAACCACAAAGGCCGACGGCTCGTTTGTTAACTGGCTTGTGTCTTACGGCATACCCGTAATAACAACCGATGCCGACGGTAACGAGAACACCCTGCTTACCGTAACCAACACCACCAAGCGCGTAATGCTGCGACTCACCAAAACAAACCTCTTTAAAACCGAGCAGCTCGCAGGCGCTACATTCGTCTTAGAGGCGGTAGACAAAAATGGCAACCTTATTGTTAACGAGGTTGCAAAAACCGCAACTACGGCCGCCGGCGGCGCGCTCGTTTTCGATAACCTAAAATGCGGCGTGCGGTACCGACTCACCGAAACCGCCGCGCCGGACGGTTATTTACAGATAAGCGAATATATTTACCTTACCATAAATGAAGACGGTACGGTAAGTGTAGAAGAAAGTTTCTATGCCGAGGCGGGTACAACGGCCTACAACGTAGTCGTCAAAAACGGCAGGGTTGTCGACCTGCCCGATTCGGGCGGAATCGGAACAAGTATGTTTTATGTCTTAGGTCTGACGCTAATTACGTTAGCCGCAGGCATTTACATATATCACCTCTTTAAAGGGAGGTGCTATCATTAGTTGGCTTTCAAAAAATAAAAAAATAAAAATAAAAGGAGTAAAAAAAATGAAAGCAATCAAAAAAATCTTAGCAGTCCTCGTATGTCTTTGTGTGGTATTTGGCTGCACTGCTGTTGTAGCAAGCGCTGCAGACACAGGTAGCATTACCATTCAAAACCCCACACACTCGGGCGCAACGGTAGCAGGTAAAACCTTTAACGTTTACAAAATCTTCAACGCTACCACAAGCGGCACCAACACCTCTTACAGCTGGTACGAAATCGGCGGCGAAATTCCGTTTTACGATTTCTTCTACGGCGCAAACGGTGTTGTAGAACAAAACAAGGCCGACGGTAACGTTCAGAAAGCCGTTGAGTACGTATCCGACATTACCGATAGCCTTGCACTTTCTCAGTTTGCAGAGTCGTTACACAAATACATCAATGCAAACGGCATTGCTACTGTAATCGACCCCGTTGTTGTTCCCACAGGCGTAACAAGCATTAACATCCCCGATTTAAGCTACGGTTACTACCTCGTTTACGATAATACCGACCTTGCAGGCGCAGATGCCAGCGTTGTTCGTTCGGCAGTTATGCTCTCTAACGTAAATAAGGATGCCGTTATTACTCTTAAGGCAAACCGTCCTCAGATTTTAAAGCAGGTTGAGGAAAACAACGGCACATTTGGTAAGGGCACAAGCGTTAATATTGGCGATACAGTAACCTTTAAGCTTACAACCGCCGTTCCTTCTCACACACTTTACACAACCTATAAGTATTTCATTGAAGATACCATGGCAGACGGCTTAGAGCTTATTGCCGACAGCATTAAGGTATATCACGGCGATGATTTACTTGTAAAAGACACCGACTACACCCTGACTACCGCTCAGGGCACCGTAGACTTTAAGGTTGATTTTACTGCATCTATGAACGTTGCAGGCAAATTTAATACAGGCGATACACTTTCCGTTGTTTACGATGCAAAGGTAACCGATTCTATCGAAAAGGCTAACCAGAACGTTGCTAAGCTTACCTACAGCAACGACCCCACAGACGATGACTCCGTAGGTAGCGTATCCGACAGCGCAAACGTATACTCTTATCAGTTCGTATTCACAAAGTTCGCTCAGGATACCAACGGTATTCTCACAAACGTTCGCCTTTCCGGCGCACAGTTTAATCTCTACAAGGTTGTAGGCGGCAGTGACGTTTTAGTTAAATTCACAACAAGAAACAAGACCATTAATATCGACGGCGAAGACCACAACATTACCGAATACGTTGTTGCAGAAGATGCATCGGCACCGGGTACCACCGACATCCTGGAAACCTGCAACGAAGGCGATGCTACAATAACACTTTCTCACCTTAACTACGGCGGTCACTTGGGTGATATCGCAATATTCGGTCTTGCAGAGGGTACATATAAGCTTGTAGAAACCAAGGCTCCCGATGGCTACATTCTCCCCAGCGAACCCTTCGTTATCGAGATTGTTGACGAAATCGGCGCTTTAGGCTCTGTTGGTACCTTAAACGTTACAGGCTCTCACACAGGCTCGGGCAGCATCGTTAATACAAACGGTATGGCAGAAAACATCTTGACTGTTTGGGCAGAAATCACCAACAAACCCGGCTCGGCTCTTCCCGAAACCGGTGGTATGGGTACCACAATCTTTACCGTTGCAGGTATTGTTATGATGGTAGGTGCAGCTGCTTTTTTTACTTCAAGAAAAAGAAGTAGTGTGGCTTAAAAGAAATATTCTTTTTTGATGGTGCGACTTTTCTTTAGCCACCCCGTTAAACTATTTCTTTTTCTAATAAAACCACAAAACTAAAAGGAGGGAAAGACTTATGAAGAAACATTTACCGACAATTATCGTGGCGGTTATTTTCCTTTGCGGTCTTTCCCTCTTTCTGTATCCTACGGTAAGCAATTTGTATAATCAGCACCTAAACAAAAAGCTTATCGGCGAGTATCAAGATAACTTTCTGGCCACCACTCCCGAAAATTTAAGCGAGGCAATGAAAGCTGCAAAAGTCTTTAACGAAAACTGTGGGAATGCGGAAAAACTAAAAGAGCTTGGTTTAACCTATGAAAGCGTTTTAAATGCGGCGGGCAACGGAGTTATGGGATATATCGAAATCCCCAAAATCAGCGTGTCGCTGATTATTTACCATACAATAGAAGAAGACGTGCTGCAAAAAGGCATAGGACACGTTCCTCAGACCCATTTGCCCGTTGGCGGAACAAGCACCCACTGCGTTTTGGCGGGTCATACGGGACTGCCGTCGGCAAAGCTGCTTACCAATATCGATCACCTTAAAGTCGGTGACCGCTTCTATATTCATGTGTTAAACGAGGTTCTTGAATACAAAATTGACGATATCAGCGTTGTAGAGCCCCACGAGGTATCGCGCCTTAACGTTATAAGCGGTAAGGACTGCGTAACCCTGGTTACCTGTACGCCCTACGGCGTAAACTCCCACAGACTTTTAGTAAGGGGAGTAAGGGTAGATTCGGCCGATTTATCGGCAAAGGACGACTCAATTACAAACGAGCTTTTAAATATTGATATGAAATATCTAATAACCTTCTCGCTTATTGGATTATGTATTATTTTCGTTGCCGTTAAAAAACTAAGTGATATCCGAAAGAGAAAATCGGCAACTGTAAACGAAGGCGGTGAAAAATCAGATGAAGGTAACACTTAAAAGAATATTCGCGCTTTTGCTTTGCGCCACGTTGCTTTTTGGTCTTGCAACAAATTGCTTTGCCGCAAACACAAAGGGTAAGCTAACGGTTGAGCTTAACGACAAAGACCAAAACAAAATAAGCAATATGACGGTTAATATCTGCCAGGTCGCAACGCTTTCTCAAAACGGATATTCTCCCGTAGCAGCCTTTGAAAACTCGGGTATATCTGTTTCGGGAATAGTAAATAACCCCAGCGAAGCGGCGGCAAAAACCATTGCCGATTACGTAAAAAGCAATAATATATCGGCTCTGTCGGCCATATCAGACGGCTCGGGAGCGGTGTTTGGTGATTTAGATTTAGGCATCTGGCTGGTGTTTACTAACGAAAACGAGCAATATACCTTTAATCCGTATCTGGTTTTCCTGCCCTCCCGCTCGGGCGATAAATTGCTTTATCAGCTTACCTCATCACCCAAACTGCAGGACAACACCCCCAACGAAATAAGCCTTTACGTTATAAAAAAGTGGGACGATAAAAACAACGCCTCCAAAAACCGACCCGAATCGGTAACAATTGAGCTTTTAAACGGCGATACGGTAGTTTCTTCGGTTCAGCTCAGCGAACAAAACGGCTGGTCGCACACCTTTGAAAAACTCTCAAAAGACGGCAACTACTCGGTAAGAGAAAAAGCCGTCGCAAATTATAAAACAACCTATAGCGGCGATACAACCAACGGCTTTATCGTAACCAATACCTATAACGGAGAAAAATTGCCGCAAACGGGTCAGTATTGGTGGCCCATAGTTCTTATTGCGGTTGCAGGCGCAGGCTTCGTGGCCCTTGGTATTTACGAGCTTGGAGTAAAGAAAAATGGCAAGGAAGAATAAGGGTATTATCCTCTTGATTATAGGTGTTTTACTGCTGATTACAGCAGGCGGCTGGTACGCTTACAATATTTTAGAGGATAATAAAGCAGGCAAGCAGGCTCAGCAGCTGTTAGACGTAATCACTACTCAGTCTGTTACCCCCGATTCCACCGCCGAGGCCGTAATTATCGCAGGGGGAGATGCTTTTTGCGGCAGAGTTATTATAGATAAGCTCTCGGTAGAATTACCCGTTTATAACGAGTGGAATTATACCCGCTTAAAATCGGCTCCCTGCCGATATACAGGCAGTATCGAAACAAACGATATTATAATAGCCGCCCACAATTACAAAAGTCATTTCGGCTCGTTGAATAAACTGACCGAGGGTGATGAAATCAAGTTTATAGACCCCTACGGCAAATCGCATTTATACCAAGTGTGCGAAATTATAAACTTAGACGGAACCGCAGTATCCGATATGCATTCAGGCGGCTGGGATTTTACACTGTTCACCTGCACCAAAGGCGGCGAGCAGCGCGTAACGGTTAGATGTATAAGAAAAGAAAATTCATAAAACAAAAAAGATACGAAGAGGCGCACTTCACTATGAAGTGCGCCTCTTTTATACTGCATTGCAGTTATATTTGAATTTCGGTTAAGCGGTATTCGCTTTGCAGTTTTCGGACCGAAAATTTTTATGCGTCCTCTTTCTGAGAACCGGTAGGATTTACTATACTGAAACCAACGTTTACCAGGTGGTCGGCAACACGCTCCAGTCCCGATATTATTGATGAATAATAAGGGCTTACGTCGGCGCTGCAGTTGCCTTCGGCAAGACGCGCAAAGTGGCTTGCTATAAATGCTTTTTTCTTACCGTCAACTGTGTCTTCCAAAACAGCAAGCGCAGGTAATTCTTCTTTATTTAAGTTTATAAAAGCATCCTTGGATATAGCAAACATCTGCATAATAATTTCACGCATCTCGGTTATATTGCTATACGCCTTATCGGAAAACTTTATACTCTTATTAAGCATTTCTATACCGATTTCGTGGAAATTCTCAGCGTTATCGCCGATACGCTCAAGGTCGTTAAGAACGTGGAAATATGTGCCTATTATTTTTTCATCGCTTTCTTCCACGTTGGCGGACAGCTTAATTAAAAACTGGGTTAATGCACGGTTGGTGTAGTCGATAAGCTCTTCATTGCTTTGAACTGTTTCGCTGTGCTCTACAGAGCCGTTATCAATAGCGGCAAAAGAAAGCTTTGTGTTTTCCTCTACCAGCGTGAGCATATATTGAATTTCTTTCTTAACCTGCATAAGCGCAACAGGAGGCGTTGTTAACAGTCGGTCGTCAACGTATTTAAGAGTAAGCGCTTCAGCGGGTTCCTTTTTATCTTTAATAACCGCGCAGGAATACTTAACCAACTGCTTTACAAACGGCAGTAAAACACAGGTGGTAGTAAGGTTGAATACAACGTGGAAAGCGGCTACCCTCATCTGAAGTGACATTCTGTCATCTCCCGGAAAGAGAGAAACCAAAAGATTTACAATTGGCTCCTTGAACAACCAGATTATTACGGCAAAAACAGCTGTTCCGATTGCGTTAAAGGTAAAATGGATAAGAGCCACACGCTTTGAGTTGGTGTTAGCGCCAACCGATGCAAGCAATGCGGTTACACAGGTACCGATATTTGCGCCAAGCACGATAAATAATGCCATGGAAAGCGGCAATATACCCGAGCCCACCATTGCAATTACAACACCTGTAGCAGCCGACGAGCTCTGAATAAGGGCAGTAAAAATAGCGCCCACAAAGATTAAAAGTAACGGAAAATCTATTATACTGAAAACGTTTGTAAACATACCTTCAACAAGCGGATTGCCGAAAGCCTGCTCGCTGCTCATTACTTCAAGACCTACAAAAATAAGTCCCAAACCACAACAAAGGCTACCTGCAATTTTCAATTTTTCCTTTTTGGAAAAGCCCATCATAACGCCCGCAAAGGCAAGGAGGTACATTGCCATATTAAAATAATCGTTTTTAAAAGCCACCAACACGCCCGTAATGGTTGTGCCGATGTTGGCGCCCATAATAATCGGAGTTGCCTGCATAAGCGTCATAACCCCTGCGTTTACAAGACCGATAACCATTACCGATGTTGCCGACGAACTTTGAATAATTGCCGTTACGCCCGCGCCGATTCCGACACCCGAAAAACGATTATTGCTGATTTTCCCAAGCAAGCGCTTCATTCCCGAACCTGCGCTCTTTTCTAAGGCGTCACTCATAAAATTCATACCGACTATGAATACTCCGACACCGGCCAATAGCCATATAAGACTCTCAATTAACTGCATTGCTTCTCCTAAAGACATCATATTTTCTCCTTTTATTTGTTACAAAGGTAATTATACCAATTGATTTTTGATAAATAAAATAGTATAATTTTATAAAGTTCATATAATTTTAGTTATTAAAAGCATAATAAGGGAGTTTTCTATGACTATACGACATCTTAAGATTTTTATATGCGTTTGCAAGCACAACAGTATGACAAAGGCTGCCGAAGAGCTTTTTATCGCGCAGCCTGCCGTCAGTAACACTATTTCTGAAATTGAGAAAAATTACAATGTAAAATTGTTCGAGCGTATAAATAAACGCCTGTTTTTAACCGACGAAGGCAAAAACCTGCTTATAAAAGCGCAAGAAGTTATTTCGGCTTTTAACGAATTTGAGGAGCAAGCGGTCAATTCTTCAAAAAAGCCGCTTTTAAGAATAGGTTCGTCACTTACCATAGGTAAGCAAAAGCTGCCTTGGCTTTTGCGAAATCTTAAAGAAAACTTTCCCGATATAGATTTTCAGATTTCTATTAACCAAACCTCAATAATAGAGAATAAAATTTTAAACGGCATACTCGATTTTGCCTTTATTCAAGGAAAGCCGTCCAACCCCAATATAAAGTCCCGCCTTGTTGACTACAATACTTTAATTGCGGTTTGCGGTAAAAACTATAATATGCCCGACACCGTAACACTTAAAGAGCTTTGCAAATACGACCTGCTGCTTCGTGAAGACGAAAGTGTATCGCGCGAGTTTTTAGACCATATTTTTGCCCTTGAAAATATAGTTGTAACTCCTGTTATGGAATCCATAAGCAACCAAGCGCTAATCTCTGCCGCCGCACAAAACCTGGGTGTTACCATTATGTCCGAAGAGTTACTAAACCATCAGCTGAGTAGCGGCGAGCTTCGCAAAATAACTGTTTCAGATTACGAATTTACACGAAACACCTACCTTATTCACCATAAAGATAAATCCTACGGCACCGTTAAAAAAGAAATTTTTGATTTTTGCTATAAAAATTATAAGCATAATCAAAACTAAACGGTGAGTCTTAATTTTGGTGGAGACGGTGGGGATTTGTCCCGGCGCTGCCCGCGCCTATCGCCTCGCTTTCGCTCGTTGCCGCGCCTAAACAACAGTCCACCGGACTGTTGTTCTTAACGGCTTGTTCGATCCCCAATCTTTACAAAAAAAATAAAGACCCACCATAAAGGTGAGTCTTATTTCTTTGGTGGAGACGGTGGGGATTTGTCTCGGCGCTGCCCGCGCCTATCGCCTCGCTTTCGCTCGTTGCCGCGCCTAAACAACAGTCCACCGGACTGTTGTTCTTAACGGCTTGTTCGATCCCCAAACTTTACAAAAAAAATAAAGACCCACCGTAACGGTGAGTCTTATTTCTTTGGTGGAGACGGTGGGGATCGAACCCATGACCTCTTGAATGCCATTCAAGCGCTCTCCCAGCTGAGCTACGCCCCCATAG
>JAFSCI010000014.1 GCA_017436815.1 Clostridia bacterium | reverse complement strand
TTTCTTCATAAAATTCACTCCTTTTAAACATTAATATGCTAACCGCTGAGCAACGCTATTTGAAATCAGTTTAGTTCAAAAACAACATATTCTCCTGCTTCATACTCGTTTGAGTCCGATGCCTTAAACTTAACCCAAATCGGTATAGTCAGTTCGAGCTTGTTATCAGTAAAAATATTTATGTATGGGCCATCAGCGTGAAGTCCATGCGCTATCAGTGTATCACCGTACGCTTTAGTAGCGTAATCATCTATTCTTTTTATAAAGTCGTTGATGTTTAGGTTTTTGATGTCAATATGATCATATTTCCCAGTATCAGTAATCATATACGACCTTAGCGCACCAGAAGAATTCATAAGTATAGATATACTATCAGATGTACGAACTCCATTGATGGTTTTAAAAAATACATAGTCATACCAATCAACCGAATCAATTTTGGTGAGCTTTATGGAATCGTATTCGTAATTTGGGAATATTTTTTCAAGATATTTTTTAGCTAGTTTTTCAGAATGGCTAAGTTCATTCGGGAAAAATTTTTGTGGTTTTTCCGTGTAAAAGTAAATAATGTCTCCATTAGGCTGAACATTAATTTTTGTGTCACTGTTTTCAAAAACATCATACTCTTGACCGGTGTATATTCTTTTTTCGCTTCGACAATACTCTAAATTGGCATAATCTGTACCTAATACATTAAAGGTTTTATCTTGCACATTACTTTTAGTGTATTTCTCAAGCTTACCAACTTTATCGGTAACATATTCTTTTGAAGCATTTGAAACACTATTACCAGGATTTGTGAACACCATTTTAGCGGTTTGCGGCGTTACGTTTATTACTGTTTTTTGCGGTTGCGCGGTAGTGCTTTGAGAATTTTCCGAAACAGCGTTATCTTCCGCCTCGTTGCTTTTTTCTGAATTAATGTTTTCTTCAAGAATGGATGATGTGTCTGATACTTGGGGCGTTTCGATATTTGTTTGACAAGAACACAAAACAAGCATACTAAGTATTAAAATACAAACTAAAAATTTTCTCATAAGACCTACTCCTTTCAAATCTATTAGTATATCAATTTATAAGCGCTTGCGCCAACATAATATATTTCGTCTAGACCTCCAAGATTATTTTGGTATGTTTCGCGTACTTGTAATAATGCATCGTCAATTGCACCACTTATGGTATTTCCTTGCCCGCTGCTTACTAAGAACGCCTCTAACCAAACGTTCATTTGGTTAACACAGGTTTCATCTTCCCATCCTATAACGGTTGCGGCGCCTTTCTCTTTAGTAATATTAACCATGTTTTGTGCGTTTTCACGTCCTTGGCCGCCATAGCAGGTTCCATAAATTACACAAAGTTCGTTTTCAAGCGCACCATACGGTAATGCAGCGATTTGACTATAGGTTAAAGTTGTTTCGCCGTTTGTAGAACTATTAAATAGTACACTGCTTTGTAAACCGTGAGTGTGAACTATCCAAATATTAGAATTTATCATCCTATTCAATGCAGAACTTGCTGTTGTTCCTGTGTAAGGACCGTTTATTGTGCTAAAACCCATATTTTCTATAGCTATACGAGCGTTATCAGTGTAATACGAACGTCTAATATCTTTATTATCATGTATTATTCCGTATAGTGTAATTGAACTATGTGTAGGTGAATTGTAAAATCCCACATAAAATATGGGGTGATACCCCGAGCCGTCAATATAATGAAACTCTACCGTTAATCTTTCATCGAGCAACGAGTTAAAGTTTACATCAATTATAAACCCATGATAACCATTTCCAATTCCCGCATTATACAAGTCATTACGATATATATCGGCGGTGTCAGTATAAACACCATATAAATCACCATTTGAACGATACACATATGCATGAACATCTAAGGCTTCGTTTGGCGCATCAGGTTTCCATATCCATCCTTGTATATATGTAGATGTTATAATATCTATGCCACTTTGCACATTCCGTACAGTGAAATTTTGCGGAGATAACGTTAATTGCACGTTAGAAGAATTAATACCTATTGCATAGGCAGACACCGTATAGGTACCTGGCACATACGCCATCCAATCCATGTTATGGCAAAAGCCATGATAACCATTTCCAAAGCCTGCTGACGCCAAATCAGAACGATACATATCTGCACGTGTAGCAATCACGTCAACAGTATTACCATCTTTATCGGCTATATAAATATGTACCTCAAGCCAACTATTGGGTATGTCACTTTGATATGCCCAACCCGAAATTTCGGTTGACGTTACAAAATCTAAATATCCAATAGGGGTAGCTGCAGTAGCAACGGCAATATTGGGATCAATAGTTATTAATGGTTCTGCTATTAACGCATTACCATTTTGGTCTGTGGTTACTGTAATTTCGCTAACAGCAGAGGAGGCGCATGTATTGATTGTATCAGGGGTAATTGTTGACGTATCGGCTAAAGTATTAACCGATAATGTAAGCAGTAATACTATACAAAGCAACACCGCTATAAATTTCTTTTTCATATGATACTCTCCTTGTGTTTTTTCTATAATGGCTTTCTTTAACTTCCAAAGAACTGTACATCGGTATCACTTCCGTTTCTGCTTAAAATTTCAAATTATCTTTCGAGACTTTTATACGATATAAAACAAACCGATTAGTCTTTTCACCAGATTGTTTTATGAGTTTATTTTAGCATATTTAAGTGTTTTTTTCAAGTTATTATAATGAATTTTGTGCATATTGCCAAATAGCTATAAAAAATTTATAAATAATATACAAATGCTTTTATAACACAAAAACGGAGTGTCTTTCGACACTCCGTTTTCATTTGTAAGTTAGCTAATCTTAAATTAGTCAAGCTTGCCGTAAAGTTCAACGAGCTTTGGACACAAGAGAACCGTCCCACTGTGTTCACATTAGTTTCTGGAAGACAAAAGAGCCGTTCTCTTATCACCCTGGTTTTAAGCTAACCGTCTACTGTATTTTTTGAAGACACAGAACTGTCCCCCGTGTTCCACAGTATCGTTTCATTCGGCCAAATTGCGTTATATAGTTCTTCGTTTGTTTTAGCATCAATCACGGAAAATTCAACTTGAATCGCTTCCGGTTCAGTGCCGCTTATAAGTTGTTTTATAGCACAGGCACGTATAGCCCACATGGCCGCATCTACTCTTACATCTATATTTTCTCGATAACCTTTTACGGTAATTTTGGTAAAACTTCTTGAAATAACAGTTCCGCTCAAATGAGCTGATTGAATCAAAGTTGATTGTTGAATATCCCAATTCTGTTTTTGATTATCGTTTAAATACAATAATAAATTCCCATCCTTATCAACTCTGGCAAAAGTGCAAAATTTGTTAGTTCCTGTCATAGACTGATTACATTCTTCCGCAGCTTCCTCAGGTGCATGGCTAAAGAAACTCTGACATGCTTTTGGTGAAAATTTATATTTCGTTAAATTAGCATAGTTAATTCCAAAAACTGTTATTATAATGCATAAAATACAAATGCCGAAAATTGCAACTTTTTTCAAATAAAAACACCTCCAACACAAGGGGTCGATCCTATGGTGTTATACTCACATCCCCAATTTTCTGTAACTCTATGTTTATTATATTATACTTTTTTTGCTTTTGCAATTAGTGGTATCATTTTTTGTATGCATTGCTAATTTAAAATAGTCACATTTAGTAATTGTGCTATATCCTTAATATGCAAAAACGGAGTGTCTTTCGACACTCCGTTTTAATTTGTAAGTTAAGCTAATCTTAAATTAGTCAAGCTTGCCGTAAAGTTCAACGAGCTTTTCAAGATGCTTTCTCTGCTCGGTTGCATTTTCTGCAGCCTTGTCGAAGAGCTCTTCTGCTCTTTCGGGGAATGCACGTGTAAGGGAAGCATATCTTGCTTCACCAAGGATGAATTCCTTATAATCAGCAGATGCAGGCTTGCTGTCGAGCGAGAAGGGATTCTTGCCCTGCTCTTTAAGCGCAGGATTGAAGCGGAACATATTCCAGTAGCCGCAAGCAACAGCCTTCTTCATTTCCTTCTGACAGTTAACCATACCGCCCTTAATAGAGTGCATCTCGCAAGGTGCGTAACCGATGATGAGCGACGGACCCGGATATGCTTCTGCTTCTGCAATAGCCTTTAAGGTCTGGTTCATATCAGCACCCATAGCGATCTGTGCTACGTAGATGTAACCGTAAGACATAGCGATTTCTGCTAAAGACTTCTTAGCGATAGCCTTACCAGCTGCTGCGAACTGAGCAACCTGACCGATCTGAGAAGCCTTAGATGCCTGACCGCCTGTGTTGGAGTAAACCTCGGTATCGAATACCATAATGTTTACGTCGTTACCGCTGGCAAGAACGTGGTCAACACCGCCGAAGCCGATGTCGTATGCCCAACCGTCACCACCGAAGATCCAAACAGACTTCTTAGATAAGTATTCCTTATCTGCCAAAACAGCGGGAGCTACAGGGCAACCCTCAGCTGCTGCTTTCTCAAGCTCAGGAATAAGAGCCTTTGTAGCCTCAGCATTTGCGTTACCGTCGTTAACGGTTGCGAGGTATTTCTCGGCTGCTGCCTTGAAGGAATCAGAAGCCTTATCAGACTCTGCCATTTCCTTAACCTGAGCAATAAGTCTGTCTCTTATAGCCTTCTGGCCTAAGTACATACCAAGACCGTGCTCAGCGTTATCCTCAAACAAGGAGTTAGCCCAAGCAGGACCGTGGCCTTCAGCATTTGTTGTGTAAGGCGATGTTGCAGCAGGACCGCCCCAAATGGACGAACAACCTGTTGCGTTAGAGATATACATACGGTCGCCGAATAACTGAGTTACTAAGCGAGCATAAGCTGTTTCTGCACAACCTGCGCAAGAGCCCGAGAACTCGAGTAAGGGCTTTTTGTACTGGCTGGAGATTACGTTCATTACAGCAGTTGTTTCCGGCTTTTCGGTTACGTTTGCTACGCAATAATCGAATACTGCCTGCTGGTCTTCCTGAGACTCGCGAGATACCATCTTAAGCGAGTTAGTCGGACATTCACCAATACAAACGCCGCAACCCATACAGTCCATAGGAGATACTGCAAGAGTGTAGGTGTATTCTGTCTTAACAATGGGCTTGGGAGCCTTCTTTAAGTTTGCAGGAGCGTTAGCTACCTCATTTGCATCCATAGCGAAGGGACGAATTGTAGCGTGAGGACATACGAACGAGCACTTGTTACACTTAGCGCAGGTATCAGGATTCCATTCGGGAACCAATACTGCAACGCCGCGCTTCTCATAAGCAGATGCGCCCTGTTCAAATGTACCGTCTGCGTGGTCAACGAATACGGATACCGGTAAGGAGTCACCATCCATCTTAGCAACCGGCTTCATAATGTTGTCTACCATCTTAACAAGCTTTGCAGGACCATTTTCTGCCTCAACAGCAGCTGTATCGGTAGCATTTGCCCAGTCATCAGGAACGTCAATCTTAACGAATGCGCTAACACCGGCATCGATAGCCTTGTGGTTCATATCAACAACGTCCTGACCTTTTTTGAGGTAAGACTTTGTTGCAGCGTCCTTCATATACTGAACGGCCTGTTCAA
>JAFSCI010000013.1 GCA_017436815.1 Clostridia bacterium | reverse complement strand
GGGCTACATTGCAACTCCTCAGACCGCTCCCTTAAGAGAAATTCAGCCCGACGGCTCACGTCATCCGTTTGACTCCTTTATTATTGCAAAAACACCTGCAGCCCGTTGGGGTGACCCCGAAGATTTAGCAGGTCCTGCAGTATTCTTAGCATCCGATGCATCTAACTTTGTAAACGGTCACATTCTTTACGTTGACGGCGGAATTTTAGCATACATAGGAAAACAACCTAAATAAGAGGGATAACAATGAGCTATCAGAATATTATTGATCAAAACCGTGAGTGGATAGATTCTACCTTTAATAAGTTAGACGAGAAGCTATCGAGAACGTCGGTAAAAAGTCGAGATAAAATTCCCTACACCACCAAAAACGGCGAGCACGATTCGAGAACCACAGGTCCCGACATCGCCTGGTGGACAAACGGCTTCTGGGGCGGACTTATGTGGCTTATGTATGAGGCTACCAAAAAAGACTGCTACCGAATAACTGCCGAGAATGCCGAAAAAATTATGGACGGCGCATTTAATTACATAGACGAAATTCACCACGATGTTGGCTTTACCTGGCATATAATGTCGGGCGCATCGTATGCGCTGACGGGCAACAGAAAGTCCAGAGACCGTGACTTATTTACGGCTATGACTCTTATGAGCCGCTACAACATAGACGGTGAATACATAGTCGCCTGGCCGGGTAAGGATAAGCGCGGCTGGTCTATTATAGACTGTCTTATGAATATTCCGCAGCTTTACTGGGCAAGCCGTGAAATCGGTGACGACCGCTTTAAGAAGGTTGCAATGAAACATGCCGATATGGCTATGCGCGACCACGTGCGTGAGGACGGCAGCGTTGTTCACATCGTAGAGCATTATCTCGATAAAGTCGGCGTTGTTAAAACCCACGGCGGACAGGGCTACGGTGAGGGTTCTTGTTGGTCACGTGGCGCTTCGTGGGCGGTTTACGGTTTTATTTTATCTTACATTCACACAGGTGAACAAAGATATTTAGACACCGCCAAAAAGACTGCCAAATATTTTATTGAAAACGTTAAAAAAACAGACTGGTTGCCCGTAATAGACTTTAAAGCTCCCCCCACCCCCGTCGGCTTCGACTCAACTGCCGGTGCGGTTACCGCCTGCGGTCTTATAGAAATTGCAAAGCACGTAGACGATGATGAAAAAGACTACTATTTATCGGCCGCAGTAAATATGCTAAGGGCAATGGAAAGCGCCTGGTGCGACTGGAGTGAAACCGAAGACTCCATTTTACAAAACGGTACCGAGCGCTACTGGAACGAAAGAAAAGACGGCTCTTTGGGAGACCCGATGCCCATTATTTACGGTGACTTTTTCTTTGCAGAAGCAATCTTAAAGCTCAGAGGTTCAGATTTTCTTATTTGGTAAGGAAGTGTATTTATGATAAACGCATGGTATAAACAACAAGTAAGAAACGGTGTGGAGTTTTCTAACAATTTTTTGCCCAAAATTTCCGACCGTGAAGTTTGGGATAAGGTTGATAACTCTATAAAGCAAATTATTATTGCCCGTGCCGAAGAAAAAATGGGTTACGAGTGGCCTTCAATTTTTGCTACAGATTTTATGGCATTCAGGCGCACCTTCGACCGTAAGGCATATGAAAACAAATGTCGTCCGCGCAGATCAGCACTATGCGATTTTGTTCTGGCCGAGTGCTTTGAAAACAAGGGCAGATTTTACGATGATATTGTAAATTTAATCTGGCTTATATGCGAAGAAAGCTACTGGGGAGTAAGCGCGCACAGATATGACGAGTCGTTAAAGCTACCCGATACTACCGACCACTACATAGACCTCTTTGCTGCTGAAACAGCCGCCGCAATAAGTCCAATTAAATATATTCTTTACGATTATTTCAAAACTGAGTATCCCGAACTTTTAAAGCGCATAGATAAAGAGTTAGACGACAGAATTTTCACCCCCTACCTTTCTCATACGGATTATTGGTGGATGGCATTTTACCATGACAACATAATTAACAACTGGAATGCCTGGATAAATTCAAGCGTGCTGACCTGCTTTTTACTTGCCGACAAAAGTGAAAAGCGAAACCAAGGCATACAAAAATGTTGCGCTTCAATAAGCAACTTTGTAAACTCTTACCCCAAAGACGGCGGATGTAATGAAGGTCCATGCTATTGGGGTGCCGCAGGCGGCTCTCTGTTTTTATTCCTTTATTTACTGCAATTATCTACAAACAAGAAAAATGAACTCTTCGACACTCAAATAATTAAAAACATAGGCGCATATATCAGAAAGGTTTACATAGGTGATATTTACTTTGTGAATTTTGCCGACGGCGATACAAAAGCTAATCCTTCTTGGCTTTCGTACAAGTTTGGCTTATGTACCGACGACTTATCCCTCGCCGCTCTCGGCGCAAAATTCTGTGACCGTTTTCACGAACCTTGGGTAACTACAAACTTTTTAAAATTCTTTTTTGGCGTTTTAGATTATACCGAGGCAAAGCAGTTTAGTGAAAAAGCCGAGTTTAACACCTTTGAGGCTTTAAACGATACTCAGGTTACCGTGTTAAGAGAAACTACCGACACAAATAAGGGCTTATTCTTAGCCGCAAAGGGCGGTAACAATGGCGAAAGCCACAACCATAATGACGTTGGTAACTTTATTGTGTATTTAGACTCACATCCCGTTATTATAGACACAGGCTGGCTTGATTACACCGCCAAGACCTTCTCAAACGAGCGCTATACAATTTGGGTAAACCGCTCAGACTGGCACAACCTGCCCACCGTAAACGGTGCAGTACAGTTGGACGGTTACACCAAAAAAGCGGGCAGTTTTTCTGCCGAAGATAACGGTGATATCTACAAAGTAAACGTTGAGTTTTCGGGCGTTTACGAGTCGGGCGCAAATCTAAACTCCTTAGAGCGCAGTATTGAATTTAACAAGGCAAGCGGTGTTATTACTTTGACCGACTCTTACGATTTTAAGGAGGAGGCAAATTTAATTTGCGAGCATTTAATGTTTGCAAACAAACCCGAAATAAATTCTAATACACTTACCGTTAAAACCGCATCGGGCAAAAGTGTAAATATTGAGTTTTCAAAAGATTTCAGCGTAACGGTTGAAGAAAAGTCGCAAGACGACTCTCGCCTCAATTTAAACTGGGGCGGCAAGGTTTACAGAGCAAGCTTTACAGCTTGTGTTTGTAAAACCTCAGAGTTTAAAATTAAAATCACAAAACAATAACCCTTAAGCCGCAGTCACACTTGACTGCGGCTTGATTTTTTTGTACTATAAACTTGAAAATAAAATTTTTTAAATTTTTGCAACCAAATGTTACCTTTAAAAGTATTATATATGAAATGTTCGAACATTAAAGGAGGTGCTATGTATGGGTGAGGACCAAAAATACATAACCCTGGGCGATGAAGAAGTTTTTGACAAGTTTGCCGATACTGTGTACAGGCTTGCTTTCTCACGTGTAAAATCCAAGCACGATGCCGACGATATTTTAGGCGAGGTATTTTTACGCTACGTAAAAGCAGAGCACAAATTTTTAAGCGAGGATCATATAAAATTCTGGCTTATACGCACTACAATTAACTGTTCAAAAAGCTTTTTTACATCAAGCTGGTTTAAAAAAATCGTTCCGCTTGACGATACTCTGTATACCTCGTTAAAGGAACACAGTTCGGTTTATTATGCGGTAATGGAACTGCCCATTAAATATCGCACCGCCATACATTTATATTATTACGAAGAATATTCAGTAAAAGAAATTGCCGATATTTTAGAAATCTCACAGTCGGCAGTAAAATCCCGTCTTGCCCGCGCAAGAGAGCAACTAAAAACTAAACTTGAAGGAGTGACGTTTGATGTTTAAAGATAAATACAAAAAAGATAACGAGCAGATTTCGGCCGACCAGCCGTTAAAAGCATACATTAAAAACAGAATGGCACGTGAGGGTCAAAAGCAAAAGCAGGCCCCTAAGAAAATTTTAAAGAGCGCCGTTGCGCTTGCGCTTTGCGCTTGTATTTGCTTTGGCGCGGTGTTTGCCCACAATAAATTAGCAGACCTCGGTTTAATAAATTCTCTCATTCCCACCGCTCAGGTTGAAATTCCAAGCGGCAAGGCAGTTGAACCCATTAGCTACGGCGAGGTTTTCTTGCTTGCAAATAAGCAGTACAAAAATGACAACCGCTTTTTTACAAATACTAACGGCATAGTTCTTGAAGATGCAGTCGAAGATATGGAGATGCCCGAAGGCGATATAGCCGTTCCCGGCGCCCCTGCAGATACCGGTACAACCGGCCGAGATGACTATAACGAATACGCAAACGGTACTACGTCTTCTTTAAGTAAACCTCAAGCAGAATCTGTAAGCAGCGAAAAACACTTTGATCTGGGTGGCAGTCATGGCAATACGTCTTCCAAAAACAACGGCACTACCGCTACCTCAAGACCCTCGGCCGTAGTAGAAAGAGATCCGTCGTCTGACGTGCAAAGCACCGAGCAAAGCGGTGAGGTATCTTCAAGCAATTCACAAACCGAAGAGCCCGTAACAAGCACACCCGTAACGTCTGCTCCCAACACAAGCAGCAAGCCCGAAACCAGCGTACCCGAAAAGGAAGACGAAAACGATTACTCGGGCACCAACAACCAGGTTGCAGGTGTTGATGAGGGCGACATTATAAAGACCGACGGAAAATATATCTACACCCTTTCTTTAAAGAACTGCACCTTTAGCATAATTAAGGCAAGCAAAGGCAAAATGGATGTTTTATCAACCACGACGGTAAAGGGCGCCGATTTTTATTCGGGTGACGGTGCCGAGATGTACATTTTAGGTGACAAGGTTGCCATAGTAAGCAGCTTTTATAAGAAAGACGAAAACGGCCTTAAACTCCATTACGAGCGCAGCCGTGTTGATATTTTCGACTGCACCGATAAAGAAAATCCGGTAAGCACAAAAACCTTCGAGCAGGACGGTATGATACACTCTTCCCGTCTTATAGATAACAAGCTTTATGTTATAAGCCGTTGCGACAGATTATATACAAAGCCCGACGAAGACAAACCTCAGACCTATATCCCCTGCACTTACGAGGGCGACACTGCCGATTTGGTAGAAGAAGACAATTTATATCTTTCGGCCGACTACAAATCATACGGCTTTGTGGTAATTTCGAGCTACGATTTAAGTGAAGCTTCTATTCTCGACACCTTAGCCGTTATGGGTAGCTGTCAGAATATGTATATGAGCACGTCCTCGCTTTACATTTGCGCAGTAAAGAGTGATGAAACCTCTAACTACACCCTTTTAAGCCGCTTTGGTATTGATGATGGAAAAGTAGAGCTTAAGAGTCTTGGCTCGGTTCTGGGCGCAACACTTAACCAGTTCTCACTCGATGAATACAGCGGCAATTTGCGACTCGTTACCACTATAAACATTCATAATCAGATAAAAAAGGAAGTTGAGCGCTACACAGCATCGGGCAGTGTTGTTAAAGATACTGTTACCTATTATGAAAGCAAAACCGTTAACGCTTTGTACGTATTAAACTCCGACCTTGAAACCATAGGCAAACTAGAGGGCATTGCACCCGACGAGCGCATATATTCGGCAAGGTTTATGGGCAACACCGCCTACTTTGTAACCTTCAGAGAAACCGACCCGCTATTCTCGGTAGATTTATCTGACCCTGAAAACCCAAGAATATTAGGCGAGCTTAAAATACCCGGCTTCTCTGAATATCTGCACCCGTTTGGTTCGAATCTGTTATTCGGCTTTGGCCAGGATGCCGATGAGAATACAGGCAGAACCTTAGGACTCAAGCTTTCTATGTTTAATATAAGCGACCCTGCAAACGTAACCGAGCAAACAACACTAAAGCTTCAGGATAAATACTCGGTTGCCGAGCACAACCACAAGGCATTCTTAATATCGTACGATAAAAATCTTATTGCCTTCCCAGGTCAGAATTCATTCTTAGTTTACAGCTACTCTGCACGTGACGGCTTTACCAAAAAAGCCGAGGTTGCATTTAGTAACTGGGACCAGAACTCGAGAATGGTTTACATTGGCAATTACCTTTACATCTTTACCGATTTCTCAACCATAACAAGCTTAAATCTTTCAGACTTTACCCAGATAGATAAAGTTACGTTTTAACGCTTAATTTAATACCCCGCAGTCAAAGACTGCGGGGTATTTGTCAGTTTATACCTTTAAAAAGATTACTTAGTATTTTAGAATCAATTTTTTCTACCGTTCTGTCATACGTTATAAGACCGTTTATTTCGTCTTCAACGTCGGTAAGCTGGGTGTAAACGGCAGCGCAAAGACCTTTTTCTATTAAGGGCAGTACCTGGGTTTTATAAAGGTTTACTACCGCCTCGGTATAAGATTCTTTATCTTTAAAAGACCTATAACCGTATTCTTTTTGGGGCGAATACGGGGTATCTACCATAAGCGAGTATCCACCGAATTCCGATAAAAATAACGGTCTTTTTTTGGCTTTTAGTTTTATATCCTTAAAATAAACGTGCTCGCTTTCAAAGTCGGTATCTTTCGCTTTAAACCAGCCCGATGCAGAGTCTATAAAACGGGTCGAATCATAGACCTTTAAAAGTCCGTACATCTTACTGCTGCAAAACTGTCCCCAACCCTCGTTAAAAATAGTCCACTCGCAAACAGAGGGGAAATTTTTAAGGTCACCTACCGTACTTAACATTCCCTCTATAAAAGCCTGGCGCGATTTTTTGTTTTTATGCAAAAAAGTATCGTTCAGCCTCTTTAAAGCAATTGTTGGCAGCGCGGTATCTCGAATAAACGAATAATCGGAATTATTGACCATATCCTGAAAGACCGCCATACCTAAAGTATCGCAGTAATAGTAAAAAACGTCGGGCTCAATTTTTATGTGCTTTCTTAACATATTAAAGCCGCTTCTCTTGGCAAAAAGAATATCGTTTTTATATTCCTCAGGCGTGCTTGGGGTAAATATGCCGTCGGCAAAATAGCCCTGGTCCAAAAGTCCGTTAAAAAAGTAGGGCTTGCCGTTTAATAAAAGTCTGGGGTAACCGTCAATATTTTTTATCTCTAACTCACGCAGAGCAAAATAGGTCTGCACCTCATCCTTTTCGCAAACGATTTTTACGTTATAAATATGCGGCGTTTCGGGTGTCCAGTACTTCGGATCGCTGATTTTTACAATCGCTCTGCCGTCAACGAATCGGGCAATAGGCTCTTCGTTCGGCATTATGTAAACTAAACCGTCGTTTACACCGTCAATTAAAAAGGTAACTTCATTGCCCTTTGTGGTAATGTCAATATACTTTATGTAAACCGACGGCACGCTCTCGAGCCAGACACTTTGCCAGATGCCCGATACGGGTGTATACCACATTCCGCCACGCTTTTTGCGTTGCTTGCCGTAGGGCAAAATGCCGTCGAGCTTATTGGTAGCCTCAACAATAAGGGTATTGTTTTCTTGCAAAAAATTGGTTACATCAAAGCTAAAACGGTTGTAGCCGCCAATATTTTCACCAACTTTTTGACCGTTCAGAAAAACGTTGCAGCAGTTATTTACGGCGCCGAAATTTAAAATTACCCTATCCTTTACAAAGCCCCGCGGCAGAGTAAAGCTCTTTTTATAAAATAAGGTATCCTCTATTTTTACCTCTACCGAGCAGTCTGAAAGCTCACTTTGAGGCACAAAGGGTACGTTTATTGTACTTTGAAATTCTGCGGGTATACGGCCTGCCTCACCAATATTAAACTCCCACTCACCGTTTAAGGAGAAAAAAGAATCTCTTTTAAGCTGTGGGCGAGGATAAAAATCTAACCAACCGTTAGGCTTTTTCATAAATAACGTATGCTCCTAACACTAAAAACTGCACATTCTTTAAAATATTACTTACTATTTCAAGTATTCTGCCCGTATTTGATATTTCGGGGTCTATGTTTAATATGTAGTTTACGGTAACAATTGCTAAAACAAGCGCCACAAAAACCAATGATAAAATTAAGATATGCTTTTTAGGTTTCTTTTTGGAGTTTAAATAGGTGCAATGCACAAAAAACATAACCTGTGCCGCTACCTGACAAATTCCTATAAGCCACGACCAGCTAAGCGCAACCGATGACATACTGACAAACGGCGCCGCAACGCTTAAGGCCGTAAAAATTCCAACCTGCCAGAGTACAATCTTATTAAACAGCTTTTCATACTTTTTCTTTAAAAACAGTCTTGATGCAAAAAACAAAATGCTTCCCAGGCATATACTGCCCGGTATAACAAAAAGTACCGATGCGCCTATATTCAACCCTTTTGCAAAAATATTGTTTGCTATAAGGCTTAAAAAGGCCACTATGCTGTAAAAAAAGCTAAAACCTAAAAATATTTTTTTAGTCATTAAACTCACTGTCCTTCGGAATAATATTTACAACCTCAACCGCGCCTGTTCTCTGATAAAGTGAGGGCGTTACCCTTATTGTGTAGCCCTGACCAAAACCGCACTGCCACTCGGCCGTGTGTCTTTGAGGCAGTCCGCAAGCGGCAAGAAGCATCATAATAGTGCCACCGTGCATTAGTACTGCGGCAGATGTTTTCTCCTGCTGCATCATAATTCTTACGATTTTATTGAGTCCTAAACAAAGGCGTTTTACAAGCTCCTCGCTGCTTTCCCCGTTTGGCGCAGGCGCTTTGCCCGATGTCCATGCTAAAAAGTCGGGTCTGCCGTCTAGCTCGGTGGGAGTTTTGCCCTCAAAGTCACCAAAGTCGCACTCTTTAATATCGTCAACCGTTATAATGTCTTTATTAGGATACAAAATTTTTGCCGACTCTACGCAGCGCTTTAAGGGACTAGAGAAAACCAAATCTGCCCTTGGATAATTGTTATCCCGGCGCATATCCTTAAGTGCGGCCGCTCCCTCTTTTAATAGCGGAATATCGGTTCTGCAACCAACGTAAGCGCCGCTTACATTAGACTGGGTCATTCCGTGGCGGATAAGGTGAATTGTGTAGGTTATCATAAATTACACTCCAATAAAACATCGGCTATTATGCTGTTAGACACCAAAAAGCCTTCTGCCGTTAATTTAAAATTGTGCTCGGACAAAACACCGAGCTTATTCTTTTCCAGTTTTTTAAATAGCTCTAATGCAGGGGTAATATCTATATTATACTCCAGTTTCAAAGCATTAAAATCTATACCTTTATTTGTTCGCAAATTAAGCATTATGTATTCGTCTGCTTTTCCACCCTCGCCGTCGGGCGTGTAGGCAGGATTATTTAAAAACGCCTTTAAATCGGGCTCGCAGTAAAAACGCTTACCCTTATAGAAGCTATGCGCCGACGGGCCAATGCCTATATATTCCGACAAATTCCAGTACCTTAAATTATGTCGGCTTTTATATCCCGCCTTTGCAAAGTTAGATACCTCGTAATGCTCAAAACCTGCATTAGTCAAGGTCTTAGAAGCCTCTAAATAAAGGTCGGCACAAAGTGAGTCGTCTGCAACGGTATAGCCCATTTTTGCAAGCGGTGTTGAGTCCTCAACCTTTAAAATGTATGCCGAAATATGCTTAGGCTCTAGGTCGGTTAAAAACTTAAGCGTAGTATTTAAGCTTTGCCTTGTCTGATGCGGTATACCCAGCATTAAGTCGAGCGAGATGTTATCTATGCCCGCTTTTCTTGCGTCCTCCACCGCTTTTATTACGTCTGAGTTTGTATGACGGCGGTTCAGTACCTTTAGTTCTTGCTCAACTGCCGACTGCACGCCGAGTGATATTCGGTTAACGCCGCTTGTACTTGCGGCTAAAAATGTATCGAACAAATTGTCGGCAGGGTTGGCTTCCAACGTAATTTCGGGCTCGCACAAATTAAAAGCGGCCCTTACAGCAAGACACAAACGGCGCAAATTATCGGGGCCGAGTAAGCTTGGTGTTCCCCCGCCCAAATAAACAGTATCTACCGCACGTTTTTCATCCTTACCGAAAAAGCCGATCTGCTCTATTAAAGCATCACAATAATCATTCATCGGCGGGTTTTTATCCGCCGATGAATAGAAATTACAATAACTGCATTTTCCCGCGCAAAACGGGATATGTAAATAAATGCCTACAGTATTACTCAACTATAGTACCCATTACTAAACCGCTCATGCCTGCGGCGTTAGATTCATCGGTATCAATATGCATAGCAAGTGCGTAAGATGCGCTTACTCTTACAACAACGTCACCGAAAATTAAGCTACGGTCCTCGGTAGGAATTTTAACGCTTACAATCTGGCAGTCCTTAACGCCAAAGCGCTCAGCATCTTCGGGAGTCATATGTATATGACGCTTTGCAGAAATTACGCCCTCGCTAAGTTCAACCTCACCGCAAGGACCAACTAGCTTACAGCTGCCGCTACCCTTAATATCGCCCGATTCTCTGCAAGGTGCGTTAACACCAATAGAACGTGCATCGGTTAAAGAAATTTCTACCTGTGTATCTTTACGGCAGGGACCTAGAATAGAAACGTTTGCAAGCTCTTTCTTAGCGCCTACAACTGTTACTCTTTCCTCGCAAGCAAACTGGCCGGGCTGAGAAAGGTCTTTTTTAGGGGTCAGTTCATAGCCCTTGCCAAAGAGAATTTCCAAATGCTCTTTGCTTACGTGTACGTGACGTGCCGAAACTTCTACAATAAAATTATTTTCCATTTTTATTTCTCCTTATATTTTTTATATCTTAATTTTACCATAAATCGACATTATTTCAAGTATTATTTATACTCGAAATAACGGTTTTAGCAAAATCAAATTATAATGGTTATGGTTAGTCGAAACATCACTGTTTCGACACCAAATCTTTGATTTTGTGTCAAATTTTCTTTGTAAATTTGTCCATACCCATTGCAATGAATGTCGTGCAAAATTAAATTTGGTAATTTAATTTTGCTAAAGCCACTTGAAAAGTGGCTTGTCAAAACGCTTAAAAGCGTTTCGACAAACTACAATCATTATAATATTTAATTTTGCACGACATTCATTATAATCTGTCTGATTTGTTCAACGCCGTTGCCGTTTTTTGAAGAAAACGGAATAATCCGGGTGTTATCGTAATATTCGCCCAGTTCATCTTTTATAGCCTCTAATCTGGCTTTAGTCTGGGATACGTTAAGTTTATCGCTCTTAGTCAGAACAATAACAAACGGTATTTTATGGTAGGATAAAAATTCCAACATAGAAATATCGAATTCAGTAGGACTGTGGCGCATATCTACAAGCTGAAAAACCACCTTAATGTTGCGGCCCGAGTTAAAATAGCCCTCCATAAGCTCTGACCAGCGTGTCTTTTCGGCAAACGGTACCTTAGCATAGCCGTAACCGGGTAGGTCTACAAGACGGCACTCTTTTAAATTATAAAAGTTAATGGTTACCGTTTTGCCCGGCTCCGAGCTGACCCTTGCTAATGACTTTCTGCCCGTTACCTTGTTTATAAGCGAGGATTTACCAACGTTGGACCTGCCTGAAAAACAGATCTCGGGTAAATCGGACTCGCCGAGCTGCTCGGCCGTACCGAAGGCTTTTTCAAAATATACTAAATTATAATTCATAATTACTCCTTAGCAATTTGCTGTAGGTCTGGTGGAGGGTGTAGTGTCGGTTATATACAGCTCTTTTTCTTTTACTACGGTATCAAAATCTATAAGAGTGTGCTTTAAAACGTCATCCATAGTAGATACCAGAATAATATTGAGCGACTGTTTTACTTCCTCGTCGATTTCTTCTAAATCGCCCTTGTTCATTGCGGGAATTAAAACGGTTTTTATGCCCGCTTTATAGGCTGCAACCGTCTTTTCCTTTAAGCCGCCTATGGGATAAACCTTACCCTTTATGCTGACCTCACCCGTCAGCGCTACGTTGCAACGTACCTTAGCGCCTGTAAGCGCACTTATAAGCGCGGTAGTAATGGTAACGCCCGCAGAAGGACCGTCTTTTTTTATGGCCGATTCGGTAGCGTGAACGTGAAGATCGGTATCCTTATAAAACATAGGGTCAATACCGTAGCGCTCGGCGCAGCTTCTGACGTAACTTATGGCCGAATATGCCGACTCCTTCATAACGTCACCAAGCGAACCCGTAAGCTCTACCTTACCCGTACCCTTTAAAGCCGAAACCTCAAGCTGCATTATCTTTCCGCCTGCGCCCGTCCAGGCAAGGCCGTTAATAACGCCAACCTGATTTTCGGTCGAATAAATATCACTGATAAAGCGGCGGTTACCCAAAAACTCGGTAATGTTCGAATTTTTAATGGTTACTTTGCCATTTGCCGTACCGTTTTGAATTTTATAGGTTACCTTGCGGCAAAGAGTTGCAATCTCGCGCTCTAGCTGGCGCACGCCCGCTTCTCTGGTGTAATCGTTTATAAGGCCTAAAACGGCATCTGCAGTAATGGTAACGTCTTTAGTTGTTAGGCTGTGTGCCTTTAACTGCTTGGGTATAAGATGCTTTTTGGCAATGTTTAGCTTTTCGTTCATAGTGTAGCTCGAAAGCTCTATAATCTCAAGTCTGTCATAAAGCGCATCGGGAATACGGGATACGTCGTTAGCGGTTGCAATAAACACCGCCTTGGATAAATCGTATGGCATATCTATAAAATGGTCGCAAAAAGCGTTGTTTTGCTCTTTGTCGAGCACCTCTAATAGCGCTGCAGAGGGGTCGCCCTTATAATCGCTGCCGAGCTTGTCTAATTCATCTAACAAAATAAGCGGATTAGAGCTGCCTGCAGATGCTATTGCGTTTATTATGCGACCGGGCATTGCGCCTATGTAGGTTTTGCGGTGACCTCTTATCTCACTCTCATCGTGCACGCCGCCAAGCGCAATCCTGGCATAACGTCTGCCCATACATTCGGCAATGGTTTTACCGATGTGGGTTTTACCGACTCCCGGAGGACCCGCAAGACAGATTATCTGACCCGAAATGTTCGGGTTTGCCTTATAAACTGCGAGCATTTCGATTATGCGCTCTTTTACCTTTTTTAGTCCGTAAAAATCACGCTCGAGGATTTTCTCAGCCTTTTGAAGATTTATATTTGTATCGGTCACGCTGTCCCAAGGCAGTTTTATGCAGGTATCAAGATAGGTTCTTACAACAGTTGCCTCGTGCGAGCCCTGTGGCATTTTTACCAGCTTTGAAACCTCGTTATTTAATTTTTCCTTTACTTCGGATTTTGCGTTTAAAGAATTTATTTTTGCTCGGTATTCATCAATTTCGCCCTCGATAGAATCGTCACCGTAAAGTTCGTTGCTTACCGCCTTTAACTGCTCGCGCAAGTAATATTCCTTTTGATTTTCGTCTATCTGACATTTTACCTGCTCGCTTATTTTTTTGTCTATTTTTGCGATTTTGGTTTCTCTTTCAAGCAGCTGCAAAAACAGTTTTGCCCTTTTAATAATATTAAGCTGCTCTAAGATAAACTGCTTATCGTCAAAGGGTATGGGAAAATTGGCCGTAACGACGTCGCAGATAGTGCTTAAATCGTTAGATGATACGACCAAATCGAATACGTCGGGCGGGAATTTATTTGAAATTGACTCTAATTCCTCAAACTGCTGCTTGATTTTGCGAAGCAGGGTCTGAACGTATACCGGCTTTGATTTAACCGGCTCAATAGTGCATTTTTCGATAACGCCCGAATAATAATCGTTAGCGTTTACAAGTTTAACGAGTCTTGCTCTGTATTCGCCGCGTGCAAGAACCTTTATTACGCCGTCGGGCATACGCAGCACCTGTGTAATGCGGGCAACACAGCCGTAATCGTATAAATCGCTGATTTCGGGATGTTCTATTAAAACGTCCCTTTGCGCTACTAAAAATATGGATTGTTTATTTTTTAATGCCCGCTCTACCGCCGCTACGCTTTTTTCGCGGCCGACTTCAAAATGAATAATGGCTTTCGGGAGCATTACTACCCCTCTTAAAGCCAAAAGCGGCAATGATAACAGTTGATTTTGCTCTTTTATCATACTTTTTGGTTTCCTTTTATTTGAGTAAACGGCACAGCAAAGCGCTGTGCCGAGATTTTTATATTATTCGTACTTTATTTTCTTAACCTTAAAGTTGTCTACAGCGTAGTCGTTAATTTCGATTTCCAATTTGCTGTAAAGCTCGGTTAAATATTTTTCGAAATCTTCATCGTAAAGCATATATAAAACTGTGCCGTAAAGATTTTCTTCGTAATAATCATCGGTAGTAATATCGCCTCTTACAACGAGTCTTAAAACCTTTGCATCACCGTCTTCGAAAACCTTAACCTCGCCAACTGCCATTTTTTTGATATCATCAAAATTGGTGTGCGAATAGTCTGTTTCATCGGAACCGATAAGCTGTGCGTGAAGATCCTTTGGCGCATCCTCGCCCTCTTTTAATTCCTCGTGCTTATGGTCCTTTAAATCATAATGCTCTACGTAAATTGTCTCAAAGCTCTCGCCCTTTGTAATGCGATCGCCATAGGCGTTTAATTTATCCTTAAGCTCGGCAATTTCGGTGCTGGATAAATCTGCAGTGCTGACCTCTAAAATGTTTGCGATTTCGAAATTCTCATACATAGTATCGATTACGGTCTGCTTGTCTGCAGCCTTTTCGCCGCCCTCGCCAAACACGTTCTTGAACACCTTGAAGCCTAAGCGGTTGTTAAGGTTGTAATCTAAATAAGTATTGTAGGCAACACCGTTTTTCTCGTAAAGCTCGCCGTAGCCTGTTGCGTACCAGTCGTTATAAACGGTTGAGGTAACGCTGTTTGCCTCTTGCTCGGTAAGAGTGATAT
>JAFSCI010000012.1 GCA_017436815.1 Clostridia bacterium | reverse complement strand
TTTAAAATTAAAAAAAATAGCGGTAAATTTACACAAACACATCATGTACACGAGTATTATCAGTTGTGGTATGTATTAAAGGGAAGTGGTGTGCATTTTTTTAATCAAAAAAAATACGAACTTAAACGTGGCGATATTTTTATTATGCCGCCCGGAATACCTCATTATGTGTCCACATATGATCAAAACGCAGAACTTATTTTTTTTGAGTTTTCGGATAATTTTATATATAAAGATTCATCTGACGAAAAGATGCTGGATATATCTTTTTTAAAACCATTTACCGTATCGGTAGATGAAATTATACCTAATTTTTCGCTAAGCCCTGAAGTTTCGCAAAAGGTGGAAAACTTACTGCTTGAAATGTTGGATGAAATTCAGTATAGTGGTACAGGGTACAAGTTGTTTTTAAAGGCAAACACTTTAAAAATATTGGCTTTGGTTTCAAGAGAGTTTGTAAATAAGAATGTTGGCGACGGAATACTCGTTAAAGATTATCATAAGAGTTCAATTGTCTCTGTGTTAGAATATATTGCTAAGAATTATATGAAAAAATTATATATAAATGATATGTGTAAATTAGCAGCTATGTCGGTTTCGGGTTTTTCCCGGTCATTTAAAAATATGGTTGGTATGACTTTTGTTGAGTACGTTACGTTTTACCGCGTTGAAAAATCTAAAGATTTTTTGGTCGCTACTAACCTGCAAATAAGCGAAATTGCCGAAAACGTTGGCTTTTGTGATTCTGCCGCTTATGACAGAGCGTTTAAAAAACAGGTGGGACTAACACCGTACCAATATAGAATTAAAAATAAAATGTAGGAGAATAAAAATGCTTATTAACGATAACTTTATGTTAAAAAACGATGTAGCCAAAAAACTTTATAATGATTATGCTAAGGATTTACCTATTATAGACTATCATTGTCATATTAGCCCTAAAATGATAGCTGAAGACTACAGATTTAAAAATATTACCGAGTTATTTTTGGGTGGCGACCACTATAAATGGAGAGTAATGCGCTCAAACGGAGTTGATGAAAAATATATTACCGGTGATGCATCTGATTACGAAAAGTTTTTAAAATTTGCTGAAACATTGCCATATACCATCGGAAATCCTATGTATCATTGGACACATTTAGAACTTAAGAGATATTTTGATATTGATGAGCCATTGACCCTAAAGAACGCCGACTACGTTTGGAACAAGTGTAACGAAATATTAAGTCGTGAAGATATGGGAGCAAAGGGCTTAATTGAAAAATCAAACGTTAAGGTAATTTGCACAACCGATGACCCAATAGATACGCTCGAATATCACAAACAAATAAAGCAAGACGGTTTTGGTGTTGCGGTTTATCCAACTTTCAGACCTGATAAAGCCGTAGAGATATCTAAAGACACATTTTTGCCGTATATTAAGTTAATTGGCGCAAAAACCTATAGCGATGTTCTTAATTTCTTAACCAGCAGAATAGAGTATTTTAACAGTGTTGGCTGCAGACTGTCTGATCACGCTTTAGAATGCGTTCCGTTTGCAGAGGGTGATGCCGAAGCGGTATTTAACAAGGCGATTAGCGGTGAAATTATTTCTGAAACAGATGAGCAGATTTATAAAACTGCTGTTTTGCAACACTGTGCAAAAGAATATGCAAAGCGCGGTTGGGCTATGCAGCTGCATATAGGCGCGCTTAGAAATAACAATACAAAAATGTATAATAAGCTTGGAGCCGACACGGGCTTCGATTCCATAGATGATCCGTCGATTGCAAAGCCGTTATCTAAGTTCTTGGATAGCCTTGAGGTTTGTGATTCGTTACCGAAAACTATTCTTTATAATCTTAATCCTAAAGATAATTACGTGCTTGGTACTATGCTTGGCAACTTCCAGTCAGCACCGGTTAAGAGCAAAATTCAGTTTGGCTCAGGTTGGTGGTTTAACGACCAACGTGACGGTATGGAAGCGCAACTTAAAACTTTGGCTAATTTAGGTTTGTTATCACGCTTTGTTGGTATGCTTACCGACTCAAGAAGTTTTGTGTCGTATACACGACACGAATACTTCAGAAGAATACTTTGCAACCTAATAGGTCAGTGGGTAGAAGATGGAGAATATCCTGCTGATTTTGATGTTTTAGGCGAAATTATAAGCGGTATTTGTTACAACAATGCAAAGGAATATTTTAATTTTTAGTAATGTATAAATTTAACACCGCAGACTTTAATTTAAGTCTGCGGTGTTTTTTATGAATATTTTCGTTTTTCAATCTGCATTTTTATATTTGATATCTTGTTTAAAACCTTAAGCCTTAACTTTTGGTATACAGTGTGCAGTTTTAAAAGAACAGAGTAAATGTTTGTTGTTATTATAAAGCAGCATTTGCCCGGTCTTAAAACCCTGCGCATAAGCAGATACATAAATTTGCTGGTAGTAGTTTTCAAAACGTCTTCAAGCAATATGTGCGTGCTATGTAACTGCTCTGCATAAGATGTATCAAGGTTGTCTGCAGAGGAATAGCGGATTGTTTCAATAACCTTAAAGCTGCGCTCTAATGAATCGTAACAATTAAGTCCATTGGCTTTTTGCAATTGCTCCATTAACGTTTCGGTAGGTTTGCGTTTTATTTTTAAGAGCCTTAACTGATTTCTTATGTCGTAAAAATAATATTCGCAAACTTTACTTGTGTTTCGCTTGAATATTTTAATAGCGTGCTCGTACGAATACATCCATTTTGTGAAGAATGCACGAACAATAATTATAAGAACAAGTGCTAAAAGCACTAACAATATAATAACTAAAGCGTTAAACTCGAATATCGGGTCTGTTTTAGGCTCTTCATCTTGTTGTTCTTCTTCGAACAGATCGTCGGGAAGCGGTTCATACTCGGGCACAGTTTCGGGCACTCCGTTTTCACCTTCCACAACCTCTTCTTCAACAGTGGGCGGATTTATCGGCGACGGGTTAAACGTTACCCAGCCAACGTTTTTAATGTAACACTCTACCCACGCAAAAGCATCACTTTCAGTTGCAGAATAGCAACTGAATTGCTCGTTCCAGGTATCAGCATAATAGCCGCCTACAATTCTTGAAGGAATGCCGAGCGAGCGTGCCATAACCGCAAGACAGTTTGCGTAATATACGCTGGATCCACGCTTGTTTCTTAAAAGCTGCACCGCAAGGTCGGTATTGTTGGGTAAAGAACCGGGTGTATCGGTGTAAACGAATACCGATGAGTCTGATAAGTAGCGAGTCATTTCGGCTACCATTTCATAGTCGCTCTTTAGTCCGTCGGTAAGCTTGAGAGCATGGTTAGTAACGGATTTTGGGAAATTCTCCGGAAGAGCAGTATATTTTTGGAAAAATTCCTGGTTATCGGCCATTGGGTCTTTTACAAGACTTGTAAATAGGGGAAGGGTAGCAATGCGGGCATAATTCAATTGGAAATCATTATAATTTACCGTGTAGGTATAACCCTCGGGCAATTCGGTAAACGCAAATACTTCTGATAAATAGTTATACATTATTGGGTCAATAAGCGGCGTGTCTTCTTGAATTTCCGTCGCACCGTTCGGCACAAGCAACATTGATGACGGTTTAATAAGGGTGACCGTCGCAGTTTTAGGAGTATAAATATCAACCAAAATGCTGTTTATGGCTTTATCGGAACTTACGTTATCGTCAAACACAGCTAACTGATCATCTGTGAAAAATCGACTACCGTACCTGTATGAAGTATCAAACGATGCTTTCCACATTGTGCCGTCCCAGGTGTCTAATACAACGGCTTTCAAAAGAACCTTTTCGTTGGTTTCAGATTCAACAATTGCAACGATTTCATCGGTTTCAAAGGTTAAGTTACCACCAAGACGCATACGCGGTTGCAAGCCTAAAGCGTGCAGATTTGTCTGTTTAAATGCTTTTTGGCGAACGCTGTATATATTGGTTGCGCTCTGAAGGTCTGCCGTAATATTTGTAGCAAATCTTCGGCGCAAAGCGTTGGTATCGGCAGGGAGAATAGCAGAGGACACTACTATTCCTAAAATACATATAACAGCAGCAATCGTTTGAACGGCCCAGTTAGGAGTTATAGTGTCAGGCTTTTTGCGTTTAAAAATTGCTTTTAAAGTTTTGCGCTTACTGTAGAAGTTGGTAGAAATAACCGGCAATGAGCCTGCGGCAACCAATATTGCAATAGTAAGGTTGTTTGCGGTAATGCCGTAAAGAGTATATATACCAACAAGAATAAATGTAGCAATATCCAGGGGATATACGCTATGTAAAAAACGCACAAAAACAAAAACTATAAGACAAACACCTACACAAAGGCCAATCTGCATAATAGTGTAGCTTTTTGCAACGTTATATTCAGAGTCGGGCAACATTCCGGTAAACATCCAGTTCATAAAGCCGGATACGTAGTTTATGAAATTGCTGAATTTACCAAATAACAATAACCCAAGCGCAGTCAGTACCAGTCCACCGCCTAAAACGGCAAGGCTGCGCCAACCGAGAAGTGAAGCTGCAGACAATAAAACGGTAATAACTGCAGAGTACAAGAATATTGAGCCAAGGGTATAGTTTGGTGCAATTTGAGGATAAACAGCTAACACCAAACCGCTTGATAATAAAAAACAACTTAAAATATCAAGCAATAATTCAAGTAAGGAGATGTTTTTCTTAAATACTTTCATCACAAACACTCTCCTAACTTTTCGGGAATCTGAGCAATGTCGTGAATAATTACGGGCCTTGTGTTAGACGAAGCAAACATAGACTCTGTTTTTTCGGCAGATTTTGCATCAGCTGCGGGAACAATACACGAAACTATGTAATCTTGCTCGTACAAGGTGTTTACCGCATTCATAAGAACTTCTGACGGGTTAGAGGTTATTACGTGAACGGTGTTTGCATTACTGAACTGTGCACTGTCAAGCAAGGGAATATCTAGTGGCACCAAGTCTTTTGCAAATTTAAATGAAATTAAAAGTTCGTCTAATTTTGCATATTCACTCTGGTTTGTTGCTACACATTCGAACTCGCTGGAAACGGTTTTATCGGGAATTCTTACAAGTAGTAATCTTACGTTACAGTTTTGGTCAAGATAGTATTTTGCGATTGTTGCGGCAATATCGCAAGCAACGTTGGCGCAGTCGTTTGGATTAAACGTACTTAAAGAGTCAAGCAAAATAAGAACCTGCGGGTTTTGTTCAAGTTCAAACTTTCTAACGTATAGTTCTCTGGTTTTTGCGGTCTGCTTCCAGTTGATTCTCTTAAGCGGGTCACCGTACTGGTAAAGACGTGAGCTTGATAATGAGTCGCCTGCGTCGGATTCCTTAATTTGCGCAAGGTCCAAGCCGATCTTAGAAGGCGGATTCAAATGCGGAGTGTCAATTTCATAAGCCTTAGGGTGAACACTTACAGAATGCGCAACGGCAATAAGCTCACGATTTTGCAATAGTGGGAAGGAGAATAAACCGAAAATATCGTGAACGTACATTTTTTGTATGCCAACCTGCCAGACACCCTTATAAGCGCACAACAAATCAAAACCGTATTTTTTCTTGCAGCTTCCCGGCAATAAACACAGCATATGGTTTTGTGTGCCCTTAAGGCTCTTTTTAGATTTAGTAAGACCGGGAACGGTTATGTAAATATCACATATGCAGGGAAGTATAATTATACCTCGCATATTAACCGTTAACGTTATGGTCTCGTTTCGCTGTACGTCATTGTTAGAAAGCTTGCTGCTTACGGTTATGACTACTGCTGCCAGCAGACACGATAATGCCGAAAACACGCACACAAAAGCAAGGGCGTACGCAATAAAAAACAGTTCTCTTATACCTGTACCCATAGCAATAATTAAAGTTGCAGCGAATACGAGTATAAATCCAATTCCTCTTTTAGACATTATTCGGCCTTCGGTATTTTAATATTTTTTAATATGTTGTTTACGACTTCAAGCTGAGCATTTGCGCCAATACCTGCTCGACCACGCATAATTATACGGTGGCATAATACGTAGGGGGCAAGCTTCTTTATATCGTCGGGAGTTACAAAGTCGCGTCCGTTTAGCATAGCGTGACCGCAAGCTGCCTGCAACAGAGCAATAGAACCACGAGGGCTGGCGCCTATAAGCACACCGTCATAACTACGGGTTGCTTCAACGATATCAACAATATAATTCATTAGCTTTTCATCACAATGAACGTTCTCTACCTGCTTTTGCATAGCAAGAACATCCTCTGCAGAGGCAACGGGGTTAAGATTTACAACATCCGTAACAGAACGGTGTGTTTTTAAAATCTCGAGTTCACCGGCCTTGGTCGGATATCCCATACTAAGCTGCATAAAGAATCTGTCGAGCTGTGCTTCGGGAAGGGGGTACGTACCCGCCATATCAACAGGGTTTTGTGTAGCTAAAACCATAAAAGGTTTGGGTAAAACGTATGTATTGGCATCAACGGTTACCTGACGCTCCTGCATGGCCTCTAAAAGCGCAGACTGCGTTTTGGGGCTTGCGCGGTTAATTTCGTCAGCCAGAACAATCTGATGCATAATGCTTCCCTTATGGAATTCTTTTTCGCCTGTTTTCATATTGAACATAGTAAAACCGGTTATGTCGGAAGGCAGAATATCCGGTGTAAACTGAATTCTTTGGAATTTACAACCAAGGCTTGATGCCAAAGCCGAAACCATTGTGGTTTTACCAAGACCAGGTACGTCCTCAACAAGTACGTGACCCGAGCATATTAGTGATACAAGCAAAAGGTCAATAACCTCGTCTTTTCCTACAACGACTTTTTTAATATTTTCTTTTATGAGACTTAGTGTTTTTGAATAGTCCATTTGATTTTCTCCTTTTTGAGCATTTGTGTAATTGTAACATAAAAGTTAGCTCGTGTCTATAAAAATGTATCTACTTATCATATAGATTTATATAATAATTCAATTTTGTATAAAAGACAAAATTTACATTTTTAAAAATATGTTGCGAACGGGCTTTTAATTTGGTATAATCACTTTAAGTATACACATAAGGAGTGTTTTAAATGGCAAAGGTAACCTTGCTTACATACACACCAAATCCCGAAATATCAATAGCATCGGCGGCAAAGCTTTGCTATAGTCCCGCAAGTATAGATACTATACGTGAAGGGCTCGACGACCAAAAAGCCGCATCGTTTGTAGAAATGTTGGCCGAGATTGGACACGAAAGTCCTATTGAACACGCTAGCTTCACTTTTGGTATTGAGGGCGTTTCAAGAGCATTACTCGCACAGATAACGCGTCACAGAATTGCATCTTTTTCTGTTCAAAGTCAAAGATACGTTACCGAGAACGATTTTCAGTACGTAACTCCCCCTGAAATTGAGTCGGTACCCGAAGCACACGACTTATTCTTAGAAGCAATGCAAAAGGACAAGGAATATTACGACAAAATAACCGATATTTTGCTTAAAAAACATTTTAATGACTTTTTAGCAAACGGAATGGACGAGAAATCGGCTAAAAGGGCTGCAGAGAAAAAGGCAATAGAGGATGCTCGCTTTGTTTTACCCAACGCTTGTGACACAAAAATGGTTGTTACAATGAATGCCAGAAGCTTAATGAACTTCTTTAGACATCGTTGTTGTAACCGTGCACAGTGGGAAATTAAAGCTGTAGCAGACCAAATGTTAGAGCTTGTTGTATCGGTAGCGCCGAATTTGTTTAAAAATGCAGGTCCGTCATGCGTATGCTCAAAATGCCCCGAGGGTAAAATGACCTGCGGTAAGGCGGCTGAGATGAAAGAGTTTTACAAAAATTTAAAGGACAAGCAGTGATAAAATGGGAAAACTAATAGTTATAGAAGGTCTTGACGGCAGCGGCAAGTCCACTCAACTCGAATTATTGCCCGAGGCATTAAAGCAAAAGGGCTACGAAACGGTAAGCGTATCGTTTCCTGATTATAACAGCGATTCTTCGGCACTTGTGAAAATGTATTTAGCGGGTCAGTTTGGCTCTAAGCCCGGTGACGTTAATGCGTATGCATCATCTGTTTTTTACGCAGTAGACCGTTATGCTTCCTTTAAAACCAACTGGTCTAACGCCTATAACAACGGCAAAATTGTTGTATCGGGCAGATACACTACTTCAAATGCCGTGCACCAGGCATCTAAATTGCCACGCGAACAATGGGAGTCATTTTTGAACTGGCTGTATGATTTTGAATATAACAAAATCGGCATTCCAAAACCCGATTTGGTAATATTTTTAGATATGCCTACCGATGTATCGCAAAAGCTTTTAAGCGGTAGATACAAGGGTGACGAGGATAAGAAGGATATTCACGAAAGAGATGTAGAATATCTTGAAAACTGCAGAAAATCAGCCTTATTTACTGCAGAGTATTCTGGTTGGAAAATAATACCCTGCGCAAAAGACGGTGATGCCCGTTCAATAGAGGATATTGCGGCCGATATTTTGGCCGAAGCATTAAAAATACTTTAGGATGTTTATTTATGATATATGTTTTTTTAGCCGAAGGATTTGAAGAAATAGAGGCTCTTGCCACAGTTGATATTTTACGTCGAAGCGAGCTTGACGTGGCAACTGTTGGCGTGGGCAACAAGGTAATAACGGGCTCACATGGAATACCTGTTTATTGTGATGTTATTGATTGTGAAGTTTTGCCCGACGATACTGTTCAGGCCGTAATTTTACCCGGTGGAATGCCCGGTACTCTCAATCTTGAAAAGTCCGAAAAGGTGCAGATGTTTATAGATTATGCGGCTGAGCATAACACACTTATAGCTGCCATTTGTGCGGCTCCTTCTGTGCTGGGTCACAAAGGACTTTTAAAAGGTATAGAGGCAACCTGTTATACCGGCTTTGAAGAGCAGCTTATTGGCGCAAAAATTTCAAAATCACCCGTTTGTGTAAGCGGTAATATAATTACGGCTAACGGTGCGGGTTCTGCGTTGGATTTTGGTTTTGCAATAGCAGATTATTTTTCGTGCAACACTAAAAAATTAAAGGCGGCAATGAAATGCGCCCTATAGATATTCGAAAATACAAGCAGGACATACGTATTGAGGCTCGAGCAAAGCGCAACTTAATTGATCCTGAAATAAGAAAACAAAATGATTTAAAAATTGCTGAAAACGTGCGAAAGTTATACCAATATGCATCCGCGGACACCATTTTGGTATATGTATCTACGCCTATAGAAATAAGCACCGAGCAAATAATAAAAAATGCTTGGGCCGATTCTAAAAAAGTGGCGGTTCCAAGGTGCATTTCGGGCACAAGAGATATGGAGTTTCATTATATAAACTCGTTTGATGATTTATCGCCCGGTACATTTTACGTTTTAGAGCCCCCTGCAGATTATCCTATAGTAACCGATTTTACTAAGTGCTTAATGTTGCTTCCGTCAATTACGGTCGATATTAACGGTTACAGATTAGGCTATGGAATGGGCTATTATGACAGGTATATGTCACGCTATACGGGATTTTCAGCAGTTTTGTGTTATAGCGATGAAATTCGACATCATTTATATCACGGCAGATTTGACAGACCTGCGAATGCTATTATTTCGGAACAACGCATAAAAACCTGCAAAAGAATTCAACCAAAGTTTAGCCAAAGCTTTTAAACTTGAACCAGCCTTAAAGGTCGGTTTTTAGATGTCTTTCGGCTTAAGTTTCACACATAGGCGTTAGCCTTATGTGCTCCACTTCACCAAAATCCATTCAAAAAAGCGCTCCTTTAAGGTCGTAGAATTTTGTGAATAAAGGATTTTTTGATGTGCGAGGCACAAACATAAGCAAATCCTAACGGATTTGCAAGTATTTTAACAAAGCCACAGCGAAAAATACTTGTTTCAAAATCTGATTCGAGTTTGAATGCTTTGGCTAAAGGGAGTCAGTACTGATGGATAACAATAATTTAAATCCCAATACCGAAAATCAGCCCAATAAAACTACCGATAATTTTATTATTTCCGAAGGTTTTACCCTTGATACTTCTGCCGACGTTCCCAAAAAAGAAAAACGTAAAAAGTTTAACAAAAAGGGCTGTCTTGGAGTAGGTGTAAAAATAGGTATAATTTTTTTAATATCTGTTTTTATTGCAGGTTTTATAATTATTTTGAGTTTTGATTATTTAGGCATAGGTCGTGGAAGCGAAAAAACTGTTCTCGTTGACATTGAAAAGGGTATGAGCAGCAAACAAATTGCTCAGAAGCTTGAAGATGCCGATGCAATTAACAGTGCTTTTATGTTCAGAGTGTATTCAAAGCTTAAAAAATATGACTCTGCCTATAAATATGGCGTGTACACCTTCAGTAATGAGCTCGGTTATGACGATATTGCGCAAAAGCTTCAAAAAGAAGGCGCTAAGGCTGAAAGCGTAATGGTAACCATTCCCGAAATGTCAACGGTCGATGAAATTGCGCAAATTCTCGATAAAGCAGGCGTTTGTACAGCATCAGATTTTAAGAACGCAGTTAAAAATGCAGAACTTAACTCTGAACTTGTAAAGGGCATACCCACAAAATCTGTTTATTATAGGTTGGAGGGATATCTTTTCCCCGATACATACGATTTTTACTCGTACGATTCTAAAGAATGTGCCCGTTTGGCTGTTGAAAAAATGGTTCAGACTATGGAAGAGCGTATTGACGCCGACATGCGCAAAAAAGCCGAGGATATGGGCTATTCTATGCATGAGATTTTAACAATGGCATCTATTGTAGAACTTGAGGCAGGTGGCTCACCCGATGAGATGAGCAACGTTGCAGCGGTGTTTTATAACAGACTCAACTGGGATGAGCCTAAATTCCTTGGATCTTCACCCACAATGGAGTATAAATACGGTAACGGTCGTTATGATACAAATATAAACGAGGGTCTGCCGCCGGGACCTCTTTGTTCCCCGAGTTTGAATTCTATTAAGGCGGCACTGAGTCCTACAGAAAATTTTGAGTATACGTATTTCGTTACCGATAAGAGTATGAAGTTCTACTATAATAAAACGTTAGCAGAACACAACAAAACTATAAAGAAGTTAAAAGCAGATAAGAATTGGTTAGGATAATTTTTTATGAGCAACACTTTTAAAATTCCCGAGCTTCTTTGTCCTGCGGGAGATATAGAGCGCCTTTATGCCGCTGTAGATTACGGCGCAGATGCGGTTTATTTGGCAGGCGAAGAGTTCGGTATGCGCACAGCCGCAACAAATTTTGGTGAGGAAGATTTAATAAAGGGCATAGAATATGCTCACAAAAATAACGTTAAGGTACACGTTGCCTGTAACACTTTACCCAGAAACGATGAAATAGACCGCATACCGCAGTTTTTAGAGTTTTTAAATTCTGCGGGTGCCGATGCTGTAATTGCAGCAGATATAGGTACAATTTCTCTTGTTAAAAAATACGCTCCAAATATTGATTTGCACGTATCTGTACAGTCGGGAATTGTAAACTACGTTACTGCTAACGAGTTTTACAATATGGGCGCAAAACGTATTGTGCTTGCAAGAGAGTTATCGTTAGAAGAAATTTCGGGAATAAGAGCAAAAACACCAAAAGATTTAGAAATAGAAACCTTTGTTCACGGTGCGATGTGTGTGTCTTTCTCGGCCAGATGTTTACTTTCGAGCTATATGACCGGCAGGGATGCAAACAGGGGAGACTGCGCTCAGCCTTGCCGTTGGAGTTATTCTTTAATTGAACAAAAACGCCCGGGCGAGCTTTACGACATAACCGAAACAGATAAAGGCACTTACATTTTAAATGCCAACGATCTTAATATGTCAAAGCATCTGGATTTACTTGCAAAAGCGGGTGTTGACAGTTTGAAAATTGAGGGAAGAGCAAAGTCACACTATTATGTAGCGGTTGCAACTAATGCCTACAGAGGTGCGCTTGACTCTTTAAAGGAAAACCCTGGGAATTGGCAACTGCCTAGCTGGGTTGATGAAGAACTGAATAAAATTAGTCACCGTACATACTCAACCGGCTTTTATTTTGGAACTCCTAAGAATTCTCAAACATATCAGTCGGCAGGCTACGTGCGTGATTATACCGTAGCCGGTGTTGTTACAGGTTATGAAAATTCTATGGTCAAGGTGGTTATGAAAAACAAGTTTTCGCTCGGTTGTGAGTTTGACTGCTTAGAGCCTAAAAATATGCCTTTTACTTTTAAGGCTAATGAACTGTATGATATAAACCTAAACCCGTTGGAATCGGCAATACATCCTATGATGGAAGTTCTTATACCGTATGAACGTCCAATAAAAACTGGCGCACTGCTTAGAATAAAGGCTTAATTTTTGTTTTAAAATATCGCTTTAAGGCAATGATAATATTATCTTGCTTTAAGGCGGTTTTTTTATGTTCAAAAACGAAAGAAACAGTATTTTATTCAGAACGGCAGCGGTGTTTGCGCTATTGTTGGCATTAGTAATTGTGTGCATAGTTCGTATTTTGTTAATCAGTAGTTCGCAGCAGCTTAAAACAAGCGCATCGAACAACTCATATAGCATAAACGTTAAAAGGCTAAGAGGCACTGTTTTTGATACTAATTTAAGACCGATTACTAACAGAGAATCTGAATATATAGCGTTCGTTTTTCCTACTGAACAGGCCATTATAAAAATCAGTGAAGTTTTAAAGGGCGAGCAATTAGAGTCAGTGCTTAATACTCTTAAAGACGGCAAGGCAGCAGTTGTAGAATTAAAAGAAAGTTTGCAAGCCGAGGGAATTGAGTGCATAAAGGTGAAAAAGCATATAACCGAAAATACCGCCGCCGAGCATTTAATTGGTTACTTAGATGCAACCGGACATGGTGTTTGCGGCCTTGAAGCAGATTTTGACGATATTTTATATAGCGAAAAGTATATAAATTTAAGATACTCGTGTGATGCTAAGGGAAATTTACTTTACGATGACATAGAGATAGATTTTGATGAGTCAGTATATAACAATGGTGTAGTAACAACTATAGATTTATCTATGCAAGAAATAGTAGAAAAAGCAATGCAAAGTGTTACAAAGGGCGCGGCCGTAGTCCTTGAAGCCGGCACGGGAAAATTACGTGCTATGGTAAGCAAGCCGTCGTATAATCAAACCAAGATTAAAGATTATCTTAACGATACCGATTCGGCGCTTATTAACAGAGCTCTTAGTGCATACGATGTCGGCTCTGTTTTTAAACCTTGTATTGCCGCTGCAGCACTTGATTCGGACGTCAATTTGGCTGGTGATTACTTTTGCTCGGGTTCTCAGGTAATTGCTAATCATAACTTTGTGTGCAACAGTCACTCGGGTCACGGTAATCTTAATTTACAGTCGGCAATAGCGTATTCGTGCAATACTTACTTTTATAATCTTGCTGTGAACACGGGAGCAACAAATCTTTACAGTGCGGCGTCAAATTATCCGTTTGGCCAGGTGATTTATTTAACAAAATCAATAAAAACCTCAAAGGGAAATCTAACAAGTCTTAACAGATTAAAAACCAGTGATGCCGCAATTGCTAATTTTGCAATAGGTCAGGGAGATTTGCTTATTTCTCCGCTGGCCCTTGCTACTCTTTACGACGCAATTGCCTGCTCCGGTGTGTATAAAACACCTTCGTTAATCGAAAAAACAATTGTGGACGGAGATGTTAAAGAATACGAAACTACTGTATCTACAAGGGTAATGAGTGAGAAAACCGCAAGCACAATAAAAGAATACCTAAAGTCAGTTGTGCTGTATGGAACGGGAACTAAAGCGAATCCGTCTTTAGTTAGTGCGGCGGGAAAAACTGCTACTGCACAAACAGGTAGCGTTATTGGACAAAACAGGATATCAAACGGTTGGTTTTGTGGGTTTTTTCCGGCTGATGAGCCTAAATACGTTGTTGTTATTGTGGCAGAGGGGGCAAAATCGGGAGGAGAAATTGCCGCACCAATTTTCAGCTCGATTGCCGATGAATCGGTCAGGTACGGTTTGGTGAATTGACGGTAATATTTATAGTATTTTTATTAAGACAAAAGTTGACAAAGTATCGGTATTAGTTTATACTATAGTAGAATATGATTTTTAAAAAATAGGGAGTTTTTTAAATGGAATGGATGTCACTTAACACACTTAGAGAAAAGTATCTTTCTTTTTTTGAATCAAAGGGTCACTTAAGGCTTGAAAGCTTTTCTTTGGTACCGAATAACGATAATTCTCTTTTGTTGATAAATTCAGGTATGGCACCTATGAAAAAGTTTTTCACGGGCGAGGTAACTCCACCCAGAAACAGAGTAACCACCTGTCAGAAATGTATTCGTACACCCGACCTTGAGCGTGTTGGTCATACCGCACGTCACGGTACATATTTTGAAATGCTTGGTAACTTTTCGTTTGGCGATTATTTTAAAAACGAAGCTATTCCGTGGGCATGGGAGTTTTTAACCAAAGAACTTGAAATAGACCCTGATTTATTATGGCCGTCTGTTTACGAAGAGGACGACGAAGCCTATGCTATTTGGCACGACGTTATAAAGGTGCCTGAAGAACACATAGTAAGACTCGGCAAGGCCGATAATTTCTGGGAGCACGGTACAGGTCCTTGCGGTCCGTGTAGTGAAATATACTTTGACCGTGGCATAAAATACGGCTGTGGCTCTAAAGATTGCAAACCAGGTTGCGATTGCGACAGATATATGGAAATCTGGAACAACGTATTCTCGCAGTTTAATAATATGGGTGATGGCACTTATACCGAGCTCGAGCATAAAAACATAGATACAGGTATGGGCCTTGAGCGTTTGGCTTGTGTTATTCAGGGCGTAGACAATATGTTCGAGGTTGATACCGTTCGTAAAATTTTAGACAAGGTGTGTGAGCTTTCGGGCAAAGAATACGGCAAGGGTGAAAAGTCCGACATATCTATTCGTGCCATAACTGACCACGCAAGAGCCGCTACTTTTATGATTAGCGATGGTATTATTCCGTCTAACGAGGGCAGAGGTTACGTATTGCGCCGTCTTATCCGTCGCGCATCAAGACACGGTAAGTTAATAGGTATTAACCGTCCGTTCCTTGAGGATATGTGTAACGTTGTTATTGAGGAAAATAAGTCGGGCTATCCTGAGCTTATTGCAAAGCGTGATATCATTATTAAGGTTATTACAAACGAAGAGGCAGGTTTTGCAAAAACAATAGACCAGGGTCTTGGAATTTTATCGCAGCTTATGTCCAAGGGTTCTGTTCTTTCGGCAGAAGATGCATTCAGACTTTATGACACATACGGCTTCCCGTTTGACCTTACCAAAGATATAGTTGCTGAAAACGGAATGCAGGTTGATGAAGAAGGCTTTAACGCCTTAATGGAAAAACAACGCAACCTTGCCCGTTCGTCAAGAAAGGCTGCCGATGCTGAAAGCTGGAGCAGTGACGGAATCAGTTTCGATAATATTGATAAAACCGAGTTTTTGGGTTATACACAAAACGAGTGTACTGCAAAGGTACTTGATATCGTTTATGAAGGCGAGCATACAAGCACCATAAACGCAAACAGCAAAGCTATTGTTGTTTTAGATGCTACTGTTTTCTATGGCGAAAGCGGTGGTCAGGTTGGCGATACAGGTGTTATTGTTGGAGCAAATTCGGCCGAGTTTGCTGTGTCTGACACTCAAAAGACTGCAGGCGGAGTATTTACTCATTATGGTACTTTAAATAGCGGTGCTTTGAGTGTTGGCGATACCGTAACAGTAAGCATAGACGTACAAAAGCGAGATGCTATACGTCGTAACCACACTGCAGCTCACTTATTGCAGGCGGCTTTAAGAAGTGTTTTAGGCACACACGTTGAGCAGGCGGGTCAGCTCGTGAACGCTAATGCGGTAAGATTTGACTTTACACATTTTTCTCCTCTAACACAAGAAGAAATCACTAAGGTTGAGGAAATTGTAAATAACGCCATTATGAAGGCTATTGTTGTTAACAACTGCGAAATGCCTATTGATGAAGCTAAAAAGCTTGGCGCTATGGCATTGTTTGGCGAAAAATACGGTAATATTGTAAGGGTAGTAGCTATTGATAATGAGTCCGTTGAGCTTTGCGGTGGTATTCACGTTACAAATACAGGCAACATTGGTTTATTTAAAATTGTTTCCGAAAACTCCGTCGCTGCAGGTGTAAGAAGAATTGAGGCTGTAACAGGTTCAAATGTATTAGCGCTTCTTAACAGTTATAAATCCTCAATTTTAAATACTGCACAGGTGCTAAAGGCAAATAATCCCGATGAATTAACAAAGAAAGCAGAGCAACTGGTATCTGAACTTAAAGAACGCGACAGAGCAATAGAAAAGCTGGAAGCAAAAATTGCCTCTGCCCAAACAGATGACCTTATTAAAAATGCTGACGTTGTTGGTGATGTAAAGGTTGTTAAGGCGTTGCTAAACGGTGTAGATGCGGATCATATGCGTACTTTGTGCGATACATTTAAGGCAAACAACCACGATGTAGTTTGTGCGTTTGCATCTGTTAACGGTCCTAAGCTTACATTCTGTACGGCGTGTGGTGCCGACGCAGTGGCAAAGGGCGCTAATGCGGGTGCGCTCGTAAGAGAAATTGCAAAAATCGCAGGCGGTAACGGTGGCGGTAAAGCCGACAGCGCTATGGCAGGTGGTAAAGACGTAACTAAGGCTCAAGAGGCTTTAGATGCTGTTTTAGACATAATAAAAGCACAGGTAATGTAAGAAGGTGTATTATGGATTGTTTATTTTGTAAAATTGCAGCAGGTGAAATCCCCAGCACTAAGGTATATGAGGATGAGTGGGTTTATGCTTTTTTAGACATTGAGCCCCAAGCTCCGTTCCACGCAATTGTAATTCCGAAAGAGCACATCAAAAGTGCAGATCAAATAAACTCCCAAAACAGTTTAGTAATTGCAAAGGTTTTTGAGGCAATTGCTAAAATTGCTAAAAATGAAAATCTTGAAAACGGATACAGAGTAGTAAATAATTGCGGTGCTGATGCGGGTCAAACCGTCGGTCATATACATTTTCATTTACTTGCTCGCAGAAATTTAGCTTGGCCACCCGGTTAAAAATTAACGCGTGTGTTAACAAGATTACAAAAAATATTTGTTTTAAAAAGCTAATTTAAGTTTTAATGCTTTGGCTAAGCAATTCAAGGAGAATAAATATGGGTAAAACATATAAAATGCAAATAGCAGGCTTAGAGCGTGAGTTACCGCTTTGCGCTGTAAGTGACAGTTTAGATATAGCAGCTTTTATAATTTTCGGTGATGTAGAGCTTACGGTAGCGGCATCGAGCGAACTTTTAAAAAAGGTACCGGAGTTTGATGTAATTCTTACTCCCGAGGCTAAGAGCATACCGCTGGCATACGAAATGGCTCGTCAGTCAGGCAAGCCGTATATAGTTGCGCGTAAGGGAACAAAGGTATATATGCGTGATCCTATATGTGTAAACGTGCGTTCTATTACAACCAATCGTGACCAGGTTCTTTATTTAGGCCAAGATGAAATAGATGCAATAAAGGGCAAAAGGGTTCTTATTGTTGACGACGTTATAAGCACGGGTGAATCTTTAGTGGCGGTAAGAATGTTGCTTGAAAAAAGCGGTGCAAATGAAGCCGCTGCTTGTGCTGTGTTAGCAGAAGGCGATGCCGCAGATCGTGACGATATAGTATTCTTAGATAAACTTCCGTTATTCTTTAAATAAAGCAATTTCTGCGGTTTAGAGGGCATTTTAATTTGTTATGAAAAGACCGTTTGTTTATTGTGCCATTGGCGCATTGATGGCTTCGGCATTTTCGATTTATTTTATTGAACACAGTTTGATTTTCTTACTGGTTTGCATAGTTTTTATTGCAGTAAGTGCTTTATGCTATTATTTTACGACACGCTTTTTAAGGGCATTGTGTGTTTTTACGGCAATGGCTTTGGTTTTCTTAAGTTCATTACTCACGTATTACGTAGCGGTACAACCTGTAGCAAAACTTGAAAACGAAACGGTGAATTTAACCGCCGTGGTTTTAGAGCCACCCTCTTATTATGATGATCATATTACATATCGTGTTGACGTTTTAGAAGTTGAATCTGCTGATTATCGCAAGTTTAAGGCCGATATTATAGACTATAGCGGCTCGGCCGTTGCAAAACCATCTGACGTAATAAAGACACGGGTTAAATTCAGAGAAACATCAAAAGGTGCGAACAGAGTTTTTTATTATTCGGATAAAGTGTTTATAAACGGTTCGGTTAGCACCGATATACAGGTAGTGGGCAAACGGCCGAATTTTCTGATTTCGGCAAGAGAGTATATAACTACATTTTATTCAGACGTTCTGCCTGATGACATCTCATCGGTTCTATCAGCACTGACTATAGGCGATAAATCTAATTTGGAAAAGCATTTTTCCGAACAAATACGTTTTTCAGGTGTTAGTCACATAATGGTGGTGTCGGGACTTCATCTGGCTATTATTTGTCGATTTTTGTTGGAGAATTTAAGAAAATTTGGTATTAGTAAGAAGGTTTGTGCCGCATTAACGCTTGTAGCTATATTTTGTGTTGTTGCGTTGTGCTCATTTACGGTGTCGGCTTTAAGGGCCGGTTTTACCTATGCGGTAATGCTTTTCGGTGTAATAATATTAAGGCGTTCTGATGCAATAAACTCTCTGGGATTTGCGGCCTGCGTAATTTTTTTAATAAATCCGTTCGCTGTGGCCAATATATCTTTCCAGTTATCGTTTGCGGCAACTTTGGGAATAGTTTTGATTTGTCCGAAGTCTGTTGAAAAGATAAACAATTTTTTACCACAAAACAAATTGCATTATCCGTTAAGCAAGATAGGCGAGTTGCTCGCGGTTAATTTTGCTGCCACTGTTGCAACGGTGCCAATATGTGTTTATCATTTTGGTGAGTTGTCTTTAGTATCGCCGATTACAAACGTTTTAATTTCTTATTGTGTTACCTGCATATTGGTGTTGGCGCTTATTAGTGTTTTAATAAGCGTTATACCTTATGCAAAATTTATTTATATGCCGCTTATTTTGGTATGCGGTCTTTTAACGAGGTATATAAACTTTGTTATCGAGGCGCTTGGTTCACTTCGTTTTGCAAGCGTTAGCGTAAATGAAAATTGCGCATTTATAATTTTAATTATTTATGCCGTAATATACGCGACATACCGTTATCTTAAAAGGAGTAAAATATATGCCTATAGTCGATGAAAAATCAATACTTTCCGACATAAAAACAGGTGTTTTAGCACCCATATATTTTATATTCGGTAACGATTCCTTTTTAAAGCAAGCGTATTCGAAAAAAATTGTAAATGCAGTTGTAAGTGAAGACGATTTATTTAATTATCAAAAATTCACCAACCCGTCAGATTTGCAAGAGGTATATGATGCGGTTATGCAATTACCTATGATGCAAGACAAAAAATGTGTTGTTTTAAATGATTACGATTTTTTAAAAGCAGACAAAACAGATTTCTCAAAGCTTGTTACTTTATGTGAAGACGTAAGTGATGACACAGTTTTGGTTATGTGGTTTGACTGGGTAGAAATTGATACAAAATCGGACCGAGTTAAAAAACTTATTAAAGCTATAGAAAAAAACAGCGGAAGGGTAGTCAAATTAGACCATCCAACCAATGCTGATTTAATAAAAACCCTGATAAACGGCGCCAAAAAACGCGGCTGCCATATAGAACCCAGGGTTGCGCAGTATCTTATAGAAAATTGCTCTAACGACGTAAATATATTACAAAACGAACTTGAAAAGCTTTGTGCTTACGTAAAAGACGGTGCAATTACCGAAGAGACGATTGATTTAATTTGCGTAAAATCAGTAGAGGCCTCTGTTTACGATATTGCTAAAAATATTATTACCGGCAGAGTGTCGGTCGCTTTAAAAATTCTTGATGATTTGCTATATATGAGAACTGACCCTATTGTCATTTTGAGTATTATATCATCGGCTTATATAGATTTATGCCGAGCAAGTGCGGCGCGAGTAGCAGGTGTTTCTCCCGCTACGGCAGCGAGTGATTTTTCTTATGGCAACAGAGATTTTTTAATGACTAAAGCTTTTGCAAGTGTAAGAAATTTTGATTCTAAAAAAATTATGCTTAGCCTTAATGAGCTTGTTGGTGCAGATAAAAACGTTAAAAGCTTAGGCTCAGCCGACAGAACAGTATTAGAGCAGGTGTTGGTTCGTTTAGCTTATATTGCGGTAAAAGGTGAGAGCATTGATTAAGATAAACGCAGTCGTAATTGTTGAAGGCAAATACGATAAAATTAAGCTTGAAAATATTATTGATGCTCTTATTTTAACTACTGATGGTTTTAGAATTTTTAAAGATAAAGAAAAAATCTCAATGCTAAAAGCAATCGCAGATAAAAAACCAATAGTTATTATGACCGATTCCGATTCAGCAGGAAAGCTCATCAGAAATTTTTTAAAACAAAAACTTGTGACCGATAACGTTATTAACGTTTATCTTCCGCAAATCCTCGGTAAAGAAAAGCGCAAAGAAAAAGCCTCAGCTGAGGGATTTTTGGGTGTCGAAGGCTCACCTGACAGAATAATAATCGATGCACTCAGTCGCTTTAACGTGTGCTTTGAAAACCACGTGAAAAAAGCAAAGGCAACGCTAAAAAAACAAGACCTATATTTTTATGGACTTAGCGGTAAAGAAAACAGCTTAACCAAGAGAAAAGCACTCTTGAGAAAGCTTGAACTCCCCGAAAATTTGTCGGCAAATAGCTTGATAGATGTGTTAAACACTCTATATACAGATTCACAAATTAAAGAAATTTTAGAAGAATTTTGCACGGAATAATCTAGCTTTTAATCCTTATATTTACAGTTGACAGGTTAACATAAAACTTTTATAATTGTTATATAATTTGTCGAAATTATTAAAAAAGGTGGACAAAATGACAAAATTTGCACGCATTAAAATAATAGCGCTGTGCTTGCTGCTTACTGTATGCTCTGTGTACGTTGGCGGTAATGTTGTTGTTGCCGAAACTCAGCCACAAAAAGGTGTTGTAACGGGTGATGGCGTGCGTGTAAGAAAAACTCCGGGAACCGAAAACAAACCATCAAACGACGTCGTTGCATGGGTTTACTCCGGACAGGCTGTTGATGTTATTGAAACTGTGAAACATACCGATGGTTATGATTGGTATAAAATTAATTTTTTACAGTCTGCCCAGTCTTTTAGCGGTTACATTAGGTCGGACTTTGTTAACGTTTATAATTATGTTCCGCCAACCTTGCCCGAAGACTATACGCCTGATGCTGACTTTGAAGCATATATGGATTCGCAAGGTTTTCCCGAATCTTATAAAGACGGACTCAGATATTTACATATGTTGCATCCTGAATGGATATTGGTTGCCGATAACATTGATCTTGATTGGGAAACCGTTTTAAACGAAGAAAGCAAGGTCGGCAGAAATATGGTTTCCAAAAACGAAAAAGATTCTTGGAAATCTATGGAAGAGGGAGCTTACGACTGGGAAAAAGGCCAGTGGATAGAGCTTGACACAGGCTGGGTAGCGGCTGCAAGAGATATTATCGCTTATTACTTAGATCCGCGTAATTTCTTAACCGAAACGGGCGCATTTTTATTCGTGAGTCATACATATAATGCTAATACACAAAATGTTGACGATTTAGGCAAAATGCTGGTCGGAACATTTATGGAAAAGCCGTATCCGGAAGATGAATATCCTTCTTATGCACACGCTATTATGAAGGCCGCCGAAGTATCTGGTGTTAACCCGTACGTTTTGGCTTCTATGATAATTGTTGAACAAGGCGCTAACGGCGCCGGTAACAGTATAAGCGGTAAAGTATCAGGTCAGGAGGGTTATTATAACTTCTTCAATATTGGCGCGTTTAAGGGTAACGTTGTTAACGGTGTAAGGTATAATGATGCCGTAAGAGCAGGTCTTGCCTGGGCGGCCAACACAAACGTTAAGCCTGAATATTTATATAGTCGCGCATGGGATACCAGAGCTAAGTCAATATTAGGCGGCGCACAATGGTATTTTAAAAATTACGTGTCAGTGGGCCAGAATACCCACTACTATAAAAAATTCAACGTTGTTAATGCCGCAAGTCTTTATGAACATCAGTATATGACTAACATAGAGGGTGCTTATTCTGAAGCTTCGGTGCTAAAAAAGGCTTATAAAGACGTTTTGGATTCTCCTATAGTCTTTAGCATTCCAATTTATAAAAATATGCCCGAAAAGCCAATGCCGATGCCCGATAGTGAATCTAATAACAACAATCTTCTTAATTCGTTATCAATTGAGGGATTCGATTTGACTCCGTCTTTTTCATCATCGGTGCTTTCGTATGAATTATTAGTTCCCTACGGAACAGAATCGATAAAAATATCTGCTTCGCCGTCAGATCCTGCTGCTACGGTTTCCGGAACAGGCGAAATTAAGCTTAATGAGGGCGATAACGCAATTAACGTTGTAGTTACGGCGCCTAGTGGTTCGATTCGTACGTATACAATAAGCGTCCACGTTGAAGCTAAGCGACAATTAGGTGACGTTAGCGGTGACGAAAAGATATCAATTTTGGATCTTGCAAAGGTGCAGAATTATATATTGGAAAAAGAAAGTTTTTCCGATACCGAGTTTTATGCGGCTGACATTAATGCAGATGGAAAAATTACAATTTTAGATCTTGCAAAAATTCAAATGCATATATTAGGAACTCAACTGATAGGAGGATAATATGAAAAAACTATTAAAATCGGTAATTTCAGTTTGCATAGTTATTGCTTTGCTTAGCGCTACATTTGCAATTACTGCATTTGCGGCCGACACATCGGTTATTAAGCTTAGCAGCAGTAAGGTGAACGTTGGTGATACGGTTAAAGTTACGGTTAGCTTTAACTCCGAGTATGAAGTGGTAACTTCGCAGGCTACTTTATCGTACGACTCCTCGGTTTTAAAATTCGTTAGCTCTACTGATAAATACAGCGGTGGAAGCGGCACACTTAAGTTTGCACATGTGGGCAACGAGCAAACCTTTGAATTCAAAGCCATCAAGGCCGGCAACTGTACTTTAAAAACATACGACTGTATGGTTTCTGACGGTAATGCTGAATATACTGTTTCGGGCACAAGCACTACTCTTAGCGTTGTCGATAAAACCTTGTCTTCCAATGCGAATTTAAAATCACTAACGGTGTCTGCAGGTAGTCTTACTCCTGCATTCTCTAAAAACGTGACCACGTATAATATAACTATCGGACCGGATGTAAAAACGCTGACTGTTGGCGCTAAACCCGAGGATTCTGATGCTAAAGTTGACGTTGAAGGCAGTAAAACTATGAAAACAGGTGAGAACACACGTGTTGTTGTTGTAACTGCACCAAACGGTACAACAAAGAGATATACCCTTAATATAACCAAACTTGAGAAAGAAAGTGTATCTTCAAATAATACGTCAAGCTCCACAGAGCAACCGGTTATCAAACCGGAGCTCGCTGTTGATGGTGAAATGCTTTACGTAGCAGACGTTGACAAAGATACAAAAGTTGAAGGCTTTACTCTCGGTGATTACACATTTAAAGGTACTGTTGTTAAGGCTCTGATAAATGAGCAAAGCGGCATAACGCTATTGAACTTAATAGATATCAATAATTTCACAAGAGGCCTTTTCGTTTACGATGCCACTACCGACACTGCGCAAAAGTTTGAATTTGTAATAAATCAAGCCAATATGTATATATTGGTAGATAAGCCCGAAAGCATTGCTTTACCGTTAGGCTTTAAAGAATCGGTTGCACAGATTGATGGCGCAGAAACCGTAGTTTATATTACTGAAAGCAATCAGGAAATTTATCTTGTGTATGCTAAATTTGGCGATTCTGAACCTGATTTTTACCTTTACGATACTGTAGAGAAAACCCTGCAGAGATATTTTGGCGGTCTTACAACCACTCAAACCCAGGCTCCAACACAGTCGGCGCAGGATGATAAAAATGCAATAGATCAAATTCTTGAAAATAAAAATTATCGTTTCATTTTAATAGGCTTCGCACTCGTGATAGGCATTGTTGTTTTAATTCTGATTATCGTTATATTGGTCAAATCATCAAAAATCGATGATGACGACGATAATGACAACGAAGACAGCGAATCTGATGAATCTTTAGATCTATAAGAATAGCATAATACAAATTATTTGCACCGCACACAAAATCGTTTTGGTTTTGTGTGCGGTCTTGCTTTCACTCAAAGAATAAAATTAACATAGTATGTTTCAGGAAGAAAAATATGTTTGATTATTTTTCCGTTTCTTTGGCAAAAATATTATTGCCTAAAGCACAACAAAACGGAGAGTGAAATACTAATGACAATAAAACGAGGAGATATTTATTACGCTGATTTAAGTCCCGTAATAGGCTCAGAGCAGGGCGGGGTAAGGCCGGTACTTATTGTTCAGAATGACGTTGGCAACCGATATAGTCCTACTGTAATTGCGGCGGCAATTACAAGTCAGCGTGATAAAACAAATTTACCAACTCATATTAGAGTTGATGCCGGTGGTTGCGGACTTGAAAAGGACTCCATAGTGCTGCTTGAGCAAATAAGAACCATAGATAAACAACGCTTAAAAGAACGAATGGGAAGTCTTGATGTAACTGCTATGGATAAGGTTGATAAAGCACTGTCGGTTAGCTTTGGGTTGTAGATTAAAAAAATCAGCATAAAAACGGTTATTTTGTAAATTATCATTGCCAAAAAAGTAAAAATAGAGTACAATATACTTAATTAACGTTGTTTGTTTACACGGTTTGCTTTTGAGGTATTTTATGGATAGCTTTTTAAATCTAAGAAATCGCCTTATCGAAAAAGATTTTGGCGCTATGAATGATATGCAGTTTGCAGCGGTCACTTGCATTAAGGGACCGCTTTTAGTTCTTGCAGGTGCAGGCAGTGGTAAGACTACTGTTTTAATTAACCGTATTGCTTATATGATTAAATATGGCGATGCATATTGCAGTCGTGATGCCCAAAATTACTCTGCGGGTGATATTGCCGCAGCTGAGCTTTATTTAAACAATGAATCGGATCAGCTTCAAAGCTTTGCTTTTTCAAATAATCCGGCAAAGCCTTGGGAAATTTTAGCTATTACTTTTACCAACAAGGCGGCCGGAGAGTTAAAAGACAGAATAGCCGCAAAACTCGGCAATGTGGCCAACGACATTTGGGCGGGCACGTTCCACTCAATTTGCGGTAAGATTTTGCGTCGTTACGGGGATTTGTTGGGTTACTCTTCACACTTTACTATTTACGATACCGATGACTGCAAAAGACTCGTAAAAGAACTTTTAAAACAAAGAAATATTGATGAAAAAATATTATCGCATAAGCTTGTATTAAATGAGATTAGCCACGCTAAAGACAAGCTTATTACATATGAAGAATATATTGAGAATGCCGGTGTTGACCAAAGACTAAGAATGATAGGCGAGATTTACAAGGTATATCAGACATCGCTGCAAAGCGCAGATGCTATGGATTTTGATGATATGATAGTAAATACGGTTCGTCTGTTCGAAGAAAATCCCGATGTTTTAAACTATTACGGTAGTAAGTTTAAATATATAATGGTGGATGAGTATCAAGACACCAATACTGCACAGTATATGCTTGTAAAAATGTTAGCATCGGTTCACGGCAATATTTGTGTTGTTGGCGATGACGACCAGAGTATTTACAGGTTCAGGGGCGCTACAATTGAAAATATCTTGAATTTTGAAGAGCATTACCCTAATGCTAAGGTTATTAGATTAGAGCAGAATTACAGGTCCACCGAAGTCATTTTAAATGCCGCCAATGCTGTAATTGAAAAAAATATTGGGCGTAAGGGTAAAACTTTGTGGACCAAAAACGGCAGAGGACAGAACATAAAAATTCACACTGCAGAGGACGAAAGAGCCGAAGCGAAATTTGTTGCTGATACTATTTTAGAACACGTTCAAAACGGTGGTAAGTTTTCGGACTGCGCCGTGCTTTACAGAATGAACGCTCAAACCAATGCGCTTGAAAATGTTTTTGCACGTAGCGGTATTTCGTATAAGGTGGTTGCAGGGCACAGATTCTTTGAACGCAAAGAAATAAAGGACGTAATTGCATATTTATCTGTAATATCTAACACGTCTGACACTATAAGATTAAGGCGAATTATCAATGAACCCAAACGTGGCATTGGTGAGGCTACCGTGTCAGCAGCAGAGGGCATTGCAAACGCCTTTGGTATTTCACTTTACGAGGTTTTTAAAACTGCTGGTGATTATCCTGTTTTATCACGCGCGGCCAAAAAGCTTGCCGACTTTTGTGATATGATTGATTCATTAATTGAGCATTCAGCCTCGGTTTATATGGATGAGCTTTTAGATGAAGTTTTGCAAAAAAGCGGCTATATGGATAGTTTAATTGCACAAGGGCCGGAGGCACAAGACAGAATCGAAAACGTAAAAGAACTTAAAACAACCCTTTACCAATATAGAACCGACAACGAAGAGGCAACACTTCAGGGCTTTTTAGAGGAAATTGCTTTAGTAAGTGATATAGATTCGTATGATGAAAATGCTGATAATGTCGTTTTAATGACGGTTCACTCTGCAAAGGGCTTAGAGTTTGAAAACGTGTTTTTGGTTGGTATGGAGGAGGGAATTTTCCCCGGAAATCAGTCAATTTATTCGGGCCCTGCGGAAATTGAAGAAGAACGCAGACTCGCATACGTTGCAATAACCAGAGCAAAAAAACGCTTATTTGTTTCGAAGGCGTATTCCAGAATGTTGTTTGGTACTACCAACCGAAACAGAACTTCACGTTTTGTTGATGATATTCCGACAGATATCACCGACGTTGAATCGCCAATAGTAAACGGTGTGGGCTTTGTGGGCGGTTCTACTGCTATTAATACCCAAAAGCACGGTTATTCGAATTACAGTTATTCCGCTAAGCGTGTTCAACCTGCCGCGCAAAAGACTGCCGTTAATTTGTCTGTATATAAGCCAGGACAGATGGTTGCTCATAAGACATTTGGAAGCGGTCTTATTTTGTCGGTAAAGTCTATGAGTTCCGATGCGCTTTTGGAAATCGCATTTGATACCGTTGGAACAAAAAAAATTATGGCCAATTTTGCAAAGCTTGAAATTTTATAAGTTAACGGTTTTTTAATAATTATGTGTTAAAATAAGTTATCTTAAGCAGAGGAGTTATGTATATGTTACCGTCTTCGGTTGCAGTTAAAAGCACAGCAAAAGATTCTTTAAAAGGCGTTTGGCCTGCGGCTATAACCGTGGGTGTGTTGTTAACGCTTACATATTATTTTGGTATGTTTTTATCCGAGCTTGTAAAAGCCGTTGTTCCTTTTAACGATACAGCAGTAACCATTGTTACGTTAGCTGTCTATTTGTTAGTGCTTTATATTCCGCTTTTTTTAGGTGCGCTAAGATGGTTTTGGTGCATAACGGCAAAAAAACCATACGATAAAAAAGAAGTGTTCACTTATTTTTCATCACCTAAAAAGTATTTTAGAACAATTGGATTTACATTGTCGTTACTAGTCAGATTGTTTTTTTGCGCTTTAGCTGCATTTTTTCCTGCAATTATAGCCGGTGTGCTATCGGCACCGTGGTTTTATTCGTTACTGAATTTTACCATGCCAATGTGGTCGGCTAATTTGCCGGTTGTTGCAAATTTCTTAGAAGTGATTGGCCTTATTTTGTTTGTGTTTTTATCGTTAAGGTTTTACCTTTCAGGCCTTTTACTTGTAATAGACGATGATATGCATCCCGGTGAGGCTTTTTACATTTCCGGCCTTATTTCCAGAGATTTTTTAATGAATTTTATAATTCTTTTATTTAGCTTCTTTGGTTGGATTTTAATTTCTTTATTTGCGGTACCGCTAATTTTCACTTTACCTCTGTTTATCGCAAGCTTTACTGTACATGGCAGATTTGCCATCAATTATTACAATACAAAGGTTAACCGTTGGCAACAGGATAATTACGTTGCCTTTAAGGAGCACGTATGATAGATAATAAGGTTTTTAAAACAATTTTTATATCTTTATTGGTGATAGTATCGCTTGCGAACTGTATTGGTTATGTTTTTGATAGCTTTTTCTACGGTATGGATGACTTACCAACGGGTGAATACTTGTTTTCTTCTACGTCACCTGACGGCTCGTATACCCTTAAGACGTATAAGGTTGAAAACTGTTTGGGAACTGCTATCAGAGGCGAACTTACCGCAAATTCAAAAACTGGGCAGCCTAAAAATATTTATTGGAGTACCGATTTTTCCAGTGCGTACGTTGTTTGGAACAATGCATCGTTAATTACCATTAACGGCGTTATGCTTGATTTATCGGAAGATCATATTTATGATTCAAGAGATGAGTCTGACGTTGAATATTCGCTTGTAAAAACGAAGGAGCAATAGTTATGTACGGTACTGTTTTTTTAAGATTTCCAAACTTCTTAAAAAAGGCCCTCACACTTAGCTACGATGACGGTGTAAGGCAAGACGTAAAGTTTATGTCAATAATAAACAAACACGGCATCAAATGCACTTTTAACATTAATTGCGGACTGTTTGACGTTGACGCTCACTTGATTGATAAAGCAATAGGCCGTATGACTCGCCAAGAGGCGCTAAACCTTTATACTAACACCAATCATGAGGTTGCGGTGCACGCATATACTCATCCGCATTTAGAAAACTTGCCCGATGATGTTGTTGCTTACCAGGTAATAAAAGACCGTGAAATTTTAGAGCAAATGTTTGGTAAAGTAGTTCGAGGTATGGCATATCCTTACGGTACGTATTCCGACAGCGTGGTTAAAACCTTGAAAAATTGCGGAATAGTGTATTCAAGAACAACAATTTCTAATGAGCGTTTTGATATACCTGCCGACTGGTTAAGACTCGAAGCAACCTGTCATCATAATAACCCGAATTTAAACGGGCTATGCGATAAGTTCTTGGGTCTTGACGTAAAAGGCCAGGCACAGTTGTTCTATATGTGGGGTCATACTTATGAATTTGACAACAATAACAACTGGTCGGTTATAGAAAACTTTTGCGAAAAAATGGGTAACAGGGAAGACGTATGGTATGCCACCAATATAGAGATTTATAATTATGTAAAGGCGTTTAATATGTTGGATTTTTGCGTTGATATGTCCTTTGTGCATAATCCGACTGCAACTGAAGTATTCTTTACTTGTAAAAATAAAAATTATTCTGTAAAACCAGGACAAACAATTAAATTGCTATAAAATAAAAACTGCCGCGTCAAGCGGCAGTTTTTATTTTGGTTGAGTAAATTAGCAGCAACCGCAGTTATTGTTGTTGTCACAACCGCAGCCATTACCCGAACCACAGCATACGAGAATGAGTATAAGGATAATTACCCAAGAGCAGTTATTACCGCCAAAGAAGTTATTGCACATTTGTTTTGCCTCCTTTCATTCTTTACATTGTCATATTATGCTGACAGGATAAAAATGGTTACTTGGATTATTTTTAAAAAATTTTAAAATAATATTTGACTTTTACTGACCTTTGATATATAATAAACTTGCAAAGGTCAGTTAAAGTCAAAAAACTTGGAGGTTTAATATGCATTTAAGTGACATAATAGCGAAAAGAATACTTGAACTTATAGAAGAATCAGATAAACATACAGCCGAGATTCAGCGCAACGAGCTTGCATCGGCATTAGGTTGCGTGCCAAGTCAAATAAATTACGTCTTATCATCTCGTTTTACACCCGAACATGGATTTATAATTGAAAGCAGACGTGGCGGCGGTGGATATATTAAAATTACCCGAATACAAATGAATCGTTCATCGGCTATTATGCATATAATAAATTCATTAGGACAAACGGTGGATCCGATGGTAGCGAGAATTGTAATAGAAAACTGCTTGGATTCGGGTCTTGTGCAAAGTGGTACTGCACGACTTATGGCTGCGGCAATATCGCCAACAGTGCTAAAAAATGCGCCTGTAGAATACCGCGATTATTTGCGTGCAGCAATATTAAAACAAATGTTAATATGCGAACTCGAGAAAGGAAATGTATAATATGCTTTGCGAAAAATGTGGAAAAAATCCCGCAACAACCCATATACACACCGTGATAAACGGAGTTTCTGCTACAAAACACCTTTGCCAGTTTTGTGCGGCAAATCAAAATGAAAAACAAACGTCACTTGCTAATATGTTTTCTTCTATGTTTAGCGAGCTTTTAAATACAGGTGCCATTGCGCCAACTAAGACTTGTGACATATGCGGTACTTCGTTTTCCAGTATAGCCAAAAGCGGCAAAGCCGGATGTCCGAGTTGCTACAGCGTATTTTTTGACGAGCTGGTTCCATATATTAAAAGAGTACACGGTAGTACGGTTCATATGGGTAAACATCCGCAAACTAATGCTCAGCCGACAACCTTGGTGGCGGTACAAAATACTAAGGATAAAAAAATTGAAGAGTTAAAGCAAGCGCTTAAAAATCATATTGAAAAAGAAGAATATGAGCTTGCGGCTAAAATCAGAGATGAAATAAGAATGCTGGAACAGGAGGAAAAATAAATGAGCAGTTGGTATTTACAATGTGATGATGACGTTATAGTCAGCAGTCGTGTAAGACTCGCGCGTAATATTGACGGTATTGCTTTTCCTTCCCGTTTGAGTGATGACGGATTCAAATCACTATGTGGTTTGGTTAAAGATGCTATGCCTGATAATTTAGGCGCAAATGTGGGAAAACTAAATTTTATAGATATGAATTTAGTTCCTGATACAGAAAAGGCCGCTATGGTAGAGCGTCACGTAATTAGCCCTGCGTTTTGCGAGAACTCAAAGAACAGAGGTTTAATACTGTCTAACGATGAATCCGTAAGCGTTATGGTTGGAGAAGAAGACCATATAAGAATACAGGTGATTATGAGTGGTTCCAATATAGACGAGTGTTACAAAATTGCCGATAATATAGATGACGCTTTATCGGATAAACTGAAAATTGCTTTCGATAAAAGACTGGGATTTTTAACAGAATGTCCTACTAATTTAGGTATAGGTATGCGTGCTTCGTTTATGCTTCATTTACCTGCACTACAAATGAGCGGTCAAATAAACAAAATTGCCGACTCCGTAAATAAAATAGGTTTAACTGTAAGAGGTATATACGGTGAGGGCAGTCAGTCAAAAGCGGCTCTTTATCAGTTGTCTAACCAGATTACTTTAGGCATAAGCGAACAAAACGCAATCGACAATTTAAAGTCTATTGCCATGCAGATTGTTGAAAAAGAAAAAGAAGCCAGAGAAAGCATATCAAGAATCAGACTTGAGGATGCAGTACTAAGAGCCAAGGGAACTTTAATGTGCTGCAAAATACTCTCAAGCGAAGAAATGATGTCGCTTTTATCGCAAATCAAACTCGGTATTTCTATGGGCATAATCGATTTACCAAAAGAGCTGCCGGTAAGGCTTATGATTGAAGGACAACCGAATATGCTTCAGAAAAAATACGGCAATATGACCTATGATGAGCGAGATATTACTCGCGCAGATTTTATTTCTAAAAATATTAATAACGAGGTATAACACATATGAAATATAATTTTAGTGGCTTTACACCAAAGGCTAACGAAGCCCTAAATTTAGCAATTAACTCGGCAAAAATATTAGGACACACCTATGTGGGCACAGAACATATTTTGCTTGGACTATTAAAAGAGGGAAGCGGAGTAGCCGCTATAATACTCAGCAAGTACAGTGTATCTGCGCAGACTGTAGAGGATGCTATTATTGACTGTGTAGGAAAGGGCAACGAAACCAATCTTGACCCATCTAACTTTACGCCCAAGGCTAAACGTGTAATCGAAAATGCCGTAAGAACTGCTAATGCATCAAAAAGCACAAATGCAGGCACCGAGCATTTGCTTATTGCTCTTGCTTTTGAAAAGGACAGTTATGCAGTTAACATCTTAAGCGAGCTTGGAGTAGACATAGAAGCGGTTAAAAATGATATAATTAAAAGTCACAACGGGCCGTCATCTGCGGGCGGAAATCAAACGGGTAAAATGCCGAAAGGTTCGGTTAAAACAGAACTTGTCGATAAGTTTGGCAGAGATCTGACTGCCGAGGCTAAAGAGGGTAAAATTGACCCTGTAATAGGCCGAAGCAAAGAGATTGACCGAGTAATACAAATACTGTGCCGTCGCACCAAAAACAACCCGTGCCTTATCGGTGAGCCGGGTGTAGGTAAAACTGCAATAGCCGAGGGCCTCGCTTTAAAAATTATTAGTGGCGATGCTCCCGAAATATTAAAAGATAAACGTCTGATTTCTTTAGATTTAACCGGTATGGTAGCAGGTACTAAGTACCGTGGCGATTTTGAAGAGCGCATAAAGGGTATTATAGATGAAGTGACTGCATCTGATGATATCATTTTATTTATCGATGAGGTGCATACTATTGTTGGCGCCGGCTCTGCCGAGGGTTCTACTGATGCTGCAAATATTTTAAAGCCGTCGCTTGCGCGTGGTGATTTGCAGATAATTGGCGCAACAACACTTAGCGAATACAGAATGCATATTGAAAAAGATGCAGCGTTAGAGCGTCGTTTTCAGCCCGTAACAGTTGCTGAGCCATCGGTTGAAGATGCTGTTCTTATTTTGAAAGGACTAAGGCAAAAATATGAAGAGCATCATAACGTTCAGATAACCGATGCTGCAGTTGAGGCTGCGGTGAATTTATCGTCACGCTACATTTCGGACAGATATTTGCCTGATAAAGCCATCGATTTAATCGATGAAGCTGCAT
>JAFSCI010000011.1 GCA_017436815.1 Clostridia bacterium | reverse complement strand
GTTGTCGATGCACAGGTTTCTGAGGGCGTTTTCGTCTGCAATCTTCATTTTAACCCTCGGTGTTCATAAGCACTTTTTCCAGAACGCTTTCGCAGTAGCCGCACTTGTGGCACTGCTTGTTGCAGGTCGATACCGTTTTAAAAAACTCGGCGGGGAACGATGAGTTGTTTATAACGTACGGCGCTATGGCAGGGCCAAAACCGGGCTCGAATAAATCGAGCAGATTTCCCATATATCTGCCACGCACGTAAGAATCAATAACAAGGCCGGGCAGATTATGCATACGGGTAGCCAGTTTTACAGATGAAAAATACGGCTCGTAATTTTTGATATCCTCGGGTCTGACCCAAGTGTTTTGCAAAAGACTTACCCAGTTAGAAGTGCCTTTAAGATAATTCCAACAGCTGTGAGGCACAAAGCCCTCTATGTTTTTCTTTGTGGATATTCCGTTTGAGTGCGAAACGGTGTTATCGTGAAAGGTCTGGCACGAGCAAAACGACATACAACCGCTGTTTGCCAACATATAAAGACCCTTACCGTTTGCATCGGCCCATTCTTTAAGCTCTTTTATGCGTGTGAAATCTCGGTTATATTCACGCTGAATGTAAAAGGAGTCGAACAAATCGGCCATATACTGCATACCCTTAACGGTGCCTATTTTCATATTGACCGAGGCTCTTACCTCTATGTGCTTTCGGTGCTTTTTTATAACGAAGGCTACGGCAGGGGAGGCGGTTGTAATAATATCGGGTGAGCAACCCTTATAATTCAAAAAATCTATAATGGATAAGAGTGTGTTTTGCATATTCTCACTCATAGCATCGTCGCCCAGACAGTTGCCGTTATAAAGTAAATCGAGCTTTATGCCCATCTGCTTTATCTGCTGCAGGTCGTTTATTAAATTTTGCTGAGCATCCCAGTCGATATATCCGTCACAGTTTATAAGCGATGCTCTGCCCGATGGGGTGTCGAGCCAGGGGAAATATACTTCGCTTATATGCTCTTTGTAACGGGTAACGATATCTAAAAACGAATACGTACCATCACTGCTTATGCTGTAGCCTACGTTGAATTTCATAAAAACACCTGTTTTTTAAATTTAATCGGGCTCTTTGTCGTGCTGAGCCGACAAATCGTCCTTTTTATCGTTTCTTTTTTTGTTGGTTTGTTCAAAACCCAGTGCGCTTACGGAATTGTCGCCTGCTTCAATTGGCTCGTAATCGGACCAATCAACACTCCACTGCGGACGGCGGCGGAAGGGCATTTTGAATTTGTTTTGTAAAACCCCACGCTTTTCCAAATTTATCATACAGGCTCTTACACAGCCTCTGCCACCGCAGATAGCCTGACCTGTGTTGTAAACGTTAACGGGCTTATTGTAAAACGGAGTGTATTCTGCGGGTTTAACGTCATCACGACCGGGCAGATATTTGCCTTGACCCTCTTCGGTCAGCTCGCCGCCTCTGAAGGCAACGTCGCAAGCGTTACAGTCAAGCTCACCCCATTCAACCTCGTGACCCGCAAGGGTTACCTTAACGGTTTTATCTTTGCTGATTGCGTGACCCGGACATTCTCTTACGCAGGCCATACATTTATTGCATAGCTTTGGTCCGTCGTAAATCGGGTCGGGCTCGAGCTCAAGCTCGGTAAGTACAACGCCTATTCGCATTCTTGGTCCAAAAATTGGCGACAAAAAGACTTTACTGTAGCCGATTTCACCCAGACCCGCAAGATATGCGCATATTCTCAGATGTACCATAATATCGGGCTGCGGATATCCCTCACGTACGGGCTTGGAGTAATTTTCTCGTAAATTACCGTTATTGTCAATACCACGCCAGTCACTCTGGTGGCCTAAAGGTATTGCCTCGTAGCCTTCATCCTCTATGACCTTGCATAAATTTATAACCGTCATAGGCATATATAAATATGTAAGACCGCCGTAGCCCATAGCGGGGTAATTACTGAAAAACGTGCCTTCCTCTACACCGCGAAGCGAGCCGCGCATAAATCTGAAGCCCATTACTATCATACTTTTGGCTTCGGGCATAATGTACCTTGGATCCATCTGTTTCGGAGCGCCTTCAAAACGGTCCATAGATGCAACGCCGACAACGTCTGCGCCAAAGCTTTTTGCATAGTTTATAATATCTTGTTTAGTAAGCATAATAATCCCCCTGAATGCTTTGTATAAACAAATTATATATCAAAGGAAAATTACATACAATATTCATTGCTGCCCAAAAGTTACACTTTTTTGTCAAAAAAACCGCTCTGCAACAGCAGAGCGGCATATACTTCTAGAACATTGGTGTTCACCTTTAATTATTGCTCAAAAATATTGAGCGGATGTATACATAAAAGATTTACTATTAAATTGTTATTCAATAAAGTAAAAATCAGATGTACATTGGACTCACCATTTCTTAATATTTTTTACATTTCCTAGAAAAGAATTAAGTTACCTTTGGACTCACCCCTTTACGTTTATTTGAAATAATTTTTCGGTGGAGCGTCTTTCATTGGTACTCTCCTTTCCTTTTCTGTGTCTTCATTATAGCCGATAAATCACAGTTTGTAAATTCGCAAAATGCACAAAATTTAAGGGTCAAATTTCTACTTGCGTTTTTGTGTACTATGTGTTAAAATGAATTTGTTGAGCGGCACTGACACAGACGTGCGTGCTCTTTTATTTTTTATCATTATTTTATCGAATTTCGATAAAATAATATTGACTTTCAAGATAAAAGGTGCTATTTTAATAGTTGTAAAATATAAAATTTTTTCTTAGAGGTTAAAATTTGTGAAAAATTTTTTATTTGGTTTATTACTGTTTTTTATGCAGACGTCTATAATTGTGCTTTTATTCGCTCTGAATATGCTTATTTATTTTCCGTTTATTATAGTGGTTATGGCGGTAGTTCTTTTTGTATTTACCTTATTGTTAACTAAATATCTTTATAGCAGCGCAAAAGGGAATATAGTTCCTGTTATAATATCTTTTGTTGCTTTTGTTTTATTTTCGGTTATAGCGGTTGTGGTTTTTCCATATGAAGATTTTGGTATGATTGTTTGCGCTTATTTAAACTTCTGGCTTAACGTTCTGCCAAACGGCGCTTGCATAATTATGCTGTTAATTGACCGTGCTAAAAACAAGATAAAATCTATAGAAAATGAATATGGAAGAAGAAAGTAAAACAATCAGCGACATCTACTAATCGTAGAGAAAATTTCCTTTTATTTACAAAATTCTGCTTTTAGTGTATATTGTAAGTAGGTTTACCTAATTATTTGATTATTATATAATTAGGTAAAGAAAAAGAAAAGGAGCGCTGTTTATGGATCCTAAATCATTTGGATTAAATATTGCCGCCTTAAGACGTAAGTGCGGCTTTACCCAGGCGGCACTGGCAAGTAAGCTCAGTGTTAGCGATAAAACCGTAAGCAAATGGGAAACAGGTCTTGGATTTCCGGAAATAACACAGCTTCCCGTTTTGGCAAACGTATTTGGCGTTACAATAGATTATTTAATGATAGGCGAGCGCAAGGGTATTGCAATTGCAGGCAATATATTGACCGACATTGTAAAGAATATTGACTGTTACCCAAATATTGGTATGCTATCGAACATAACAAGTATTTCACATGCGGTAGGAGGATGTGTTTCCAACACCGCAATTGATATTGCAAAAATAGATAATACCATTCCCGTAAGCGCTATTGGCTGTATTGGTAATGACGATTACGGCCGTTACGTAATAGGTCAGCTTCAAAAATACGGCATAGATACAAGCCGGGTAAACATTCGTGACGATGCCCCGACAAGCTTTAGTGACGTTATGAATTTAGAATCGGGTGAGCGTACATTTTTCCACGCAAGAGGTGCAAATGCTCTGTTTTCGCCCGATGACATTGATATTGCATCGCTGCAGTGCAGTATTTTGCATATCGGTTATATTTTACTGCTCGATAAATTCGATGAAGAAGATGCCGAGTACGGTACCGTAATGGCAAGATTTTTGCACGCGGTACAAGAAAGAGGAATAAAGACCTCGGTCGACGTGGTAAGTGACAGCTCTGCCGATTACCCAAAAATCATTATTCCTGCGCTTAAATACTGCGATTATATTATTTTCAACGAGCTTGAATGTTGCAATATCTGGGGCGAAAATCCCTATACCGAAAGCGGCAATATTGATATAGAAGCCATAAAACGTGCTATGCAAAAGACTATGGATAGCGGTGTTAGAGAAAAGGTAATCGTTCACTGCAAAAAAGCGGGCTTTTGCTTAGATAACGAGGGCAACTTTACCGTAGTGCCGTCACTCAAAATTCCGTCAGAAAAGATAAGGGGAAGCGTAGGCGCGGGTGACGCATATTGCGCAGGCTGTTTATACGGTCTTTACAACGGCTTTGCAGACCGTGATATTTTAGAGTTTGCATCTGCCGCCGCCGCATGCAATTTATTCTCGGAAAACGCCGTTGACGGTATGAAAAATCATAAAGAAATAAATAAAATGGAAGAAGAATTCGGGAGGTTAAGATTATGAAACGCGCAACCTATGAAAATCAGGTAAAAAAAGCATTGGAAATGTTCGAGAAAGCAAATATTGTTATCTCCGACGAAGAAAAGAAAAACGTAGAAGTGGCAGATTTTGGTCTTGATAAGGTAGACAACGTAGGTCTTCAGCTTGTGGTTTATATAAACACCGAGCGTGTTTGCGCTAAAGAAATGGTGCTCCTGCCTCACCAGACCTGCCCCGAGCATAAGCACGTAGATTCATACGGTCAGACAGGTAAGGAAGAAACCTTCCGTTGCCGTTACGGTAAGGTTTACCTGTACGTGAGCGGTGAGGGCGAAAAAGAAAATATTAAGGCAAAGCTGCCCGAAACAGAGGTTACCGTATTCCACGAGGTTATCTTAAACCCCGGAGAGCAGTACACCATAATGCCTGGTACTTGGCACTGGTTTCAGGGCGGTGAAGAGGGAGCGGTAGTAAGCGAATTTTCTACCCGCTCGACCGATGAAACCGACGTGTTTACCGACAAAAACATAGTTCGTGCAACCATAATAGAGGACTAACAACAAAGCAAGTAGAACATAATTTGTGTTCTACTTGCTTTTAGTGTAGATCGCATATTGTCCTAAACATTGACATTTTTAAAAATTGTGATATTATTAAAATGCGGAGTAATTATAATGAAAAGTGCTATATGTGATGCTAACAATAGCACCATAGACATTGATTCACTACTTTGCTAGTAGAAAAAGCATTCATAAGGATGTATATTTACTAATTCTTTAAAATTGGTAAAGGTTATCAAATAGTAAGTTATGTCATATGGGTGACATAAAAGTTGAAAAGGAGTAAAAAATGGATATATCAGAAATTTTAGGTGCGCTGGCATTCGATGCTCTTATCACACTTTTGGTTTATTTTTTAGTTCCACTAATTATATTGATCAGTCAAAAGCAATTTTCTAAAAAAACACTAAGAAAAATAATGATTTTTAATGGCATAGGTGGTTTCGTTTTGTTTACCGCTTTATATATTGCATTAGGAAGCAATGAAATTGCAAATGTATTTCCCGCTTTTCTTTGGTCGAGCTTAGGCTATTCAATATTAAAAAAGACTTCTTGTTCTGATGTTGATGACAAAGACATATTAAAAGATGACCCTAACCATATAACTGAATGCTTGTCTTGCGGATATAGAGATAAAAATTTTTTTAATTCTTGTCCCAAATGCGGCAAATCTGCAAAGCGTTATATTTATTTAAAAGAAGATACCATTATTGATACTAACCAAGTTAAGTTTTGTAGAAAATGTGGAGAGAAACTTATTGATAATAGCCAAGTTTGCCAGAAGTGTGGTACAGAAATAGTGAAGGAGTGGAGAAATGATTTGTAATAAGTGCAATCACAAACTGCCTGAGGACAGTGAGTTTTGTCAATATTGTGGTAGCAAAATAGAAATGGGTTTTATTGTATCGACTGACATTATAGAAAAAGCAGAAGAAGTAAGTGGTGTTAAAAATAATGTCGTTTCTGTTGATTTTATTGAGTCTAATGCTGATAAATCAGATCCTATCAGTAAACCATATATACCAAGACAAAAAAGTGGGAGCCTTAATAAAAAACTGGTTTCTTTTACTAATATTTCAGCTGTTGTTTTAACATCTATTTCGATACTGTCGGTTATTATTGCTATGATTATTCAAGACCATAAAAGATATTATCATACAGATTTGGATCCAATAACAGTTTATTCTGTGTTAGCGATATTATTCGGCATGTTTTTATGTTTTTCTATTATATCGCTTATTAAGAAGCGAATTAATCTTATAGCGTGGTTATCTGCAATACCGGTTGTTAGCGTAATAATAACAGCTTTTGAAGGCTCTATTTGGTCAGATGCATACATACAAACTGATTATTATGGTTCCAAAGTAGTTACTACTTATACCACCTATGAAAACTATTTTGCTGTAAATACACTTAATGTTATATGTGTGATTTGTGCTTCACTGGTATTTATAATTACGCTCATACCTGCATTTGTTGCGATAGGTAATGCTATGAGTAATAAAAGATATCAAAGTATTTCATATAAAGAAAAATGTTATAAGCGTGTTGAAAAGATACATAATTATCTTGAAAAAGGCATAATAACACAAGAAGAATACGAAAGGACGAAGAGTGATATACTAAAGAATATTCAATAGGAAAATTTAATTAAAATATAATAAAATTCACATATTGTAGCATATTGTTGCGATATTATTAAAATAAGAGGAAATACCGCGGTATTTCCTCTTATTTTTGTGTTTATTTGCTTGAAAAATTAAATACTGTGTGGTATACTGTATTATGTATAAATATCGTTTATTATATTATATCTTATTTTATATAACTTTAAATGCTTTGGCTAAGGAGAATTTTTATGAGCAATACAAAAATAAACACAAAATGCGTTCAGGGCGGCTATACTCCCGGTAACGGTGAGCCCCGTCAGGTACCCATTATTCAAAGCACTACCTTTAAGTACGAAACAGGCGCCGCTATGGCAAAGCTTTTCGATTTAGAGGCAAGCGGATATTTTTATTCAAGACTTCAAAACCCCACCTGCGATACCGTAGCTGCAAAAATTTGCGAGCTCGAGGGCGGTACGGCCGCAATGTTGACTTCCTCGGGTATGGCAGCAAACTTTTTAGCCGTATTTAACATTTGCTCTTGCGGTGACCATATTGTGTCATCTGCAGCAATTTACGGCGGCACCTTTAATTTATTCTCGGTAACACTAAAGCGTATGGGCATAGAGGTAACCTTTGTTTCGCCCGATGCATCTGATGAAGAAATTTCGGCCGCTTTTAAAGAAAACACAAAGTGCCTTTTTGGTGAGACCATTGCAAACCCAGCTCTAAACGTTTTGGATATTGAACGTTTTGCAAAAATTGCTCACGCTCACGGCGTTCCGCTTATTATCGATAACACCTTCCCAACACCTATTAACTGCCGCCCGTTTGAGTGGGGCGCAGACATTGTAACCCACGCTACAACCAAATATATGGACGGTCACGGAGCAGCAGTAGGCGGCGCAATTGTAGATTCGGGCAAGTTCGACTGGACAAAGTATCCCGAAAAATTCTCAGGATTGTGCACACCCGATGCAAGCTATCACGGTGTTACCTATACCGAGCGTTTTGGCTTAGAGGGCGCATACATTACCAAGGCTACCGCACAGCTTATGCGTGATTTAGGCGTAACTCCCGCTCCTATGAGCGCATTTATTCTGAATTTGGGACTCGAAAGCCTGCACGTAAGAATGAAGCGTCATTGCGAGAATGCGTTGAAAGTTGCCGAGTATTTAGAGAGTAGCGATAAAATTACCTGGGTAAACTATCCTGCGCTTAAATCAAGCAAAGATTATGAATTAACTCAAAAATATATGCCTGGTGGCACCTGCGGTGTTATAAGCTTTGGCGTTAAGGGTGGCAGAGAAGCCGCAGCAAAGTTTATGGAGCTGCTTAAGCTCATCGCCATTGAAACACACGTAGCCGATGCAAGATCCTGCTGCTTACACCCCGCAACCGCAACACACCGTCAGCTTAGTGATGACGAGCTAATTGCCTGCGGCGTATCGCCCGACCTTGTAAGACTTTCTGTCGGTATTGAAGATGCAGACGATCTTATAGCCGATATTGAGCAGGCATTAGCACAAATTTAATTTATCCAAACAGGAGAAAACAATGCCAATAAAAATTCCAAACGATTTGCCGGCAGTATCTACCCTGGCCGATGAAAATATATTTGTTATGACCGAAACCAGAGCCATAACTCAGGATATCAGACCGCTAAAAATTCTGCTGCTTAATTTAATGCCTAAAAAGATAGAGACCGAAACACAAATCTGTCGTATTTTAGGTAACACCCCGCTACAAATAGAGCTAACCCTAATAAGAACCAAAACTCACGTGTCGCAAAACACTACTCAAGAGCATCTTTTGTCTTTTTATAAGACCTTTGATGATGTAAAAGAAGAAAATTACGACGGACTTATTATTACGGGCGCGCCCGTTGAGCTTTTAGAGTTCGAGCAGGTAGATTACTGGGATGAGCTTTGTACCATTATGGAGTGGAGCAAAACCCACGTACACAGTACAATGCATATTTGTTGGGGCGCACAGGCAGGTCTTTATTACCACTACGGTATAAATAAATATAAGCTGGACAAAAAGCTTTTCGGCGTGTTTGAGCATACTGCAGAGCACGCAAAGAGTATGCTGCTCCGTGGCTTTGATCAGCCCTTTTACGTTCCTCATTCCCGTTACACAGAGGTAAGACGAGAGGATATCGAAAAGGTGCCCGAGCTTAAAATCTTAGCATCGTCTGCCGATGCAGGCGTGCATATAGTGGCCAGCAAAGAGGGCAGACAGTTCTTTATAATGGGTCACGCTGAATACGACCCGCTGACTTTAGATGCCGAATATAAGCGTGATGCCGCTGCAGGTCTTGGCACGGCGCTGCCGCTTAACTATTATAAAGACAACAATCCCGAAAACCCGCCTATAGTAAATTGGCGCGCGCACGGAAGTCTGTTATTTATAAACTGGCTTAACTATTTTGTATACCAGTCAACCCCTTACGATTTAAAGGATATAAAGTAATTTTCAGCAAAAAAATATATAGTATTGACAAAAGCCGAAGAATTGTGATATAATTACTCAAAATTTGATTTACTTAAAGGCGTAGACGAAGAGTACGCAGGGAATATGCCAGTACAGAGAGATGGCGTTTGGTGAGAGTCCATCTAAAACAGTCCTTGTGTTTGTAGCTTCTGAGCCGGAAGGAAGAACGTTTTTTAAACTAGTAGAACCTTCCCGTTATTGCTGCGTGAATGCATACGGGTTGTCAGACCCTGAGTGGCAGTTTAACTGCAATTTGAGTGGTACCGCGGGTGAAATATTTACACTCGTCTCAAAGTCACAATCTTTGGGACGAGTTTTTTTCGTCCTTAAACGGAGGAGAACAATGGAAAATTTAACATCACTTGATACTAAAATCAAGGAAATGGCGGGGCGTATAAAAGAGCTTCGTGAAATTGAAAATTTAACCCCGGAGCAGATGGCTCAAAAGACCGACGTATCGGTAGAGGAATACTTAAAATGCGAAAACGGTCAGAGCGATTTGAACTTTGCTTTTATTTACCGTTGCGCAACCGTTTTTGGTGTTAACGTTACCGATATTATCGAGGGTTACAGCCCTACTTTAAAATCGTACACAGTTACCAAAGCGGGCGAGGGTAAAGAAATCGCCAAGGCTCACGGAATGACATATTACAATCTTGCCTATGCGTTCCAGAACCGTATTGCCGAGCCGTTGTACGTAAAATATACATACGATAAAGATGCCGAAGAGCGTGAGATGGAGCTTACCACCCACTCGGGTCAGGAATGCGACATCGTAGTAGAAGGTAATCTTTTAGTACAGGTTGGTAATCATAAGCAGATATTAGGCCCGGGCGACAGCATTTATTTTGATAGTGACACCCCTCACGGTATGATAGCCGTAAACGGAAAAGACTGCATATTCTACGCTATAGTTTTAAATCCGTCGGGTGAGCCTATCCCCGAGCTTTCAAACGTACACAGTGCTCCTGCAGTTAAGCAGACCGCTGTAATTAAGAAGGATACCGCCGAGCGTGTTTATAAGAAGTTTGTAGACATTACCGAGGATGCAAACGGTACTCCTACCGAAATTAAGTTTAAAAATACCGAAAACTTCAACTTTGGTTTTGACGTTGTCGATGAAATATCACGTGCAAAGCCCGAAAAATTGGCAATGCTTCATATTTCCAAAGACGGCACCGAGCGCCGCTTTACCTTTACCGATATAAAGAAGGCTTCTAACCAGTGCGCAAACTACTTTAAGTCGCTTGGTATTAAACGTGGTGACAGAGTAATGCTTGTACTCAAACGCCATTATCAGTTCTGGTTTAGTATGATAGCTTTAAACAAGCTTGGCGCAATAGCAATTCCTGCACCTAACCAGCTTTTAGAGCACGACTTTGAATATCGCTTCAAGGCCGCAGGTGTCAGCGCTATAATTTGTACCGCAGACGATAACGTGCCAGAACACGTAGACGCCGCATCGAAGGATTATCCTCACTTGAAGAATAAGCTTATTGTTAACGGCAGCAAAGAGGGTTGGCGAACCTTCGATGAAGAATACACGCTTTATTCTACACACTTTAACCGAACCGACGATGCGCCCGGTGGCGACGATTTAATGCTTATGTTCTTTACGTCGGGTACTACGGGATATCCCAAAATTGCAGCACACAGCTACAAATATGCATTAGGCCACTTCCATACCGCAAAGTACTGGCATACAGTAGACCCCGACGGTCTGCACTTTACCATATCGGACACCGGCTGGGCAAAGTCGATGTGGGGTAAATTGTACGGTCAGTGGTTGTGCGAGGCCGCAACCTTTGTTTACGACTTCGACCGCTTTGATGCATCTGAAATTTTACCGATGTTTGCAAAGCACAAAATAACAACCTTCTGCGCACCGCCTACAATGCTAAGAATGATGATTAAGCAGGATTTATCCAAATACGATTTTTCATCGGTTAAGCATATGACCACCGCAGGCGAGGCGCTCAACCCCGAGGTTTACCGCCAATTTGAAAAGGCAACAGGCCTTCAGATTTTAGAGGGCTTCGGTCAGACCGAAAGCACCATGATAATTGGTAATATGCGTGGCGCCGACCACAAAATTGGTTCTATGGGCAAGCCCGCACCTATTTATAACGTTGAGCTTCACGATGCCGACGGCAATCAGGTTCCGGTTGGTGAATCGGGCGAGATTGTTATTAACATTAAAGACGGCGCACCTTGCGGACTGTTTAAGGGTTATTATCGTGATAAGGAAAAGACCGACGAGGTTATGCACGACGGATTTTATCATACAGGCGACGTTGCCTGGCGTGATGAAGACGGATTTTTCTGGTACGTTGGCCGTGTAGATGACGTTATTAAGTCATCGGGCTACCGCATTGGTCCGTTCGAGATTGAAAGCGTTATTATGGAGCTTCCTTACGTACTCGAATGCGGAGTATCTGCCGCGCCCGATGAAGTAAGAGGTCAGATTGTTAAGGCAAGTATTGTTCTTACTAAGGGTACCGAGGGTACTGAGGAACTCAAAAAAGAAATTCAAAATTACGTTAAATCCCGCACCGCACCGTACAAATATCCACGTTTGGTTGTGTTTAAAGACGAGCTACCCAAAACCGTTAGCGGAAAAATTCAGCGTAACAAGCTGTAGCCAAAGCATTAAGGAGAATTTGTATGCTTCAAGGTAAGCGAATAACACTTTTGTGCGGTCATTACGGCAGCGGTAAAACAAACGTTGCGCTGAATTTGGCGTATAGACTCAGCGAGCAAGAAAAAAAGGTTGCAATTGCCGATTTAGACATTGTAAATCCGTATTTTCGCACCAAAGACAGCAGCAATATTTTGGGTGAGAAGGGAATAAGGCTCATTTGCTCTGAATATGCAAATACCAACGTCGATATTCCCGCACTCCCGCAGGATATGTACGTAATTACCGAAGACAAAAGTCTGGACATCATTATAGACGTCGGCGGTGACGACAGAGGCGCTTTAGCCCTTGGCAGAATAAAGCAGGCCATAATAGATGAAAACAATTTCAATATGCTTATGGTAATAAACTGCTTCAGACCTCTGACACAAACACCCGAGGATACCATAGAGGTTATGGCTGAAATAGAAGCGGCCTGCGGCATAAAGTTCACAGGGCTTGTAAACAACTCTAACCTTGGTAACGACACCACCGCAAACGACATATTAAAATCTTTAAACTATGCGAACGAGATATCTCGCATTACGGGTCTGCCCGTTGTGCTTACCGCCTTTAACGAGTCACTGGAAAGTGAGGTTAAAGATAAGGTACCGAATCCGTTCCCATTAAAATTACAAGAAAAAATCTTCTAAAGGAGAGATATACATATGGCAAAATTAACCTTTAAAACCGACAAATGTAAAGGTTGTGGCTTGTGCATCGACGCTTGCCCGAAAAAGCTTTTAAGATTGGCACCCGACAAAATCAATATTAAGGGTCACCATCCTGTAGAAATTACAAATCAGGATGAATGTATCGGTTGCGCATTCTGTGCAACAATGTGTCCCGACTGCGTTATTAAGGTAGAGAGGTGATTTATAATGGCAGATAAAGTTTTAATGAAAGGTAACGAAGCAATTGCTGAGTCCGCTATTATAGCAGGTTGCCGCCATTACTTCGGTTATCCTATAACTCCCCAGACAGAAATCGCCGCATATATGGCTAAGAGAATGCCCAAAATCGGCGGTACCTTCTTACAGGCAGAAAGCGAAATTGCCGCTATAAATATGGTTTACGGCGTTTCTTCTGCAGGCTACAGAGTTATGACTTCGTCCTCGAGCCCGGGTATATCCTTAAAGGGTGAGGGATTATCGTATATGGCAGGCTCCGATTTACCCGCATTAGTTGTAAACGTACAGCGTGGCGGCCCGGGTCTTGGCGGTATTCAGCCCAGCCAGTCCGACTATTTCCAGGCAACCAAGGGCGGCGCTCACGGTGACTTTAAAATGATCGTTTTAGCACCCAGTTCTGTTCAGGAAATGGCAGCTTTAACCGTTAAGGGCTTTGAACTTGCCGATAAGTACCGTATGACAGCTATGATTTTAGCCGACGGTACAATGGGTCAGATGATGGAACCCGTTGAGCTTGATTTTGAAGTTAAGCCGTCCCCTGAGAAACCCTGGGCAACAAACGGTACAAAAATGCAAAGAACCCACAACATAGTAAACTCTTTGTCGTTAGTACCCGAAGAGCTTGAGAGATTAAATTTTGAGCGTTTTGAGCGTTACGCTATTGTAGAGCGTGACGAGGTTATGTATGAAGAATACTTAATGGACGATGCTGAAATTTGCATTGCCGCATTCGGTATTGCCGCACGTGTTGCTAAAAACGCTATCGTAAAGGCAAGAGAAAAGGGAATAAAGGTTGGTATGATCAGACCTATAACCCTTTGGCCCTTCCCGAAGGCTCCCTTTAAAAAGGCTGCCGAGCAGGTTAAACACATTATCAGTGTTGAGCTTTCTATGGGTCAGATGATTGAAGACGTTAAACTCGCAAGCGAGTGCAAGGTTCCCGTAACACTTTGTAATCGCGCAGGCGGTATGATTCCCACACCCGAACAGGTGCTCGCACATATTGAAGATATTTACAGCGGAGGTGCTAAATAATGGTAGTATTCGATAAACCCAAGGCTCTGGCAGACGTATCAATGCACTACTGCCCGGGTTGTACACACGGTATAGTTCACCGTTTAGTTGCCGAGGTTATAGACGAGCTCGGTATAGAGGGCAAAACCATAGGCGTAGCTCCCGTTGGCTGCTCGGTTATGGCTTACAACTATTTTAACTGCGATATGATTGAAGCTGCACACGGTCGTGCACCTGCAGTTGCAACAGGCGTTAAAAGAGCAAACCCGAGTGAGCATATAGTATTTACATATCAGGGTGACGGCGACTTAGCTTCCATTGGTATGGCAGAAACAGTTCACGCAGCAGCAAGAAACGAAAATATAACCATTATTTTCATAAACAATGCAATTTACGGTATGACAGGCGGCCAGATGGCTCCTACGTCTTTACCCGGTCAGGTTACTCAGACCTCTCCGTACGGCCGTGACGTTAACCATTGCGGTTATCCTATCAGAGTTTGCGAGATGTTATCCGAGCTCGAAGGACCCGAGTATTTAGAGCGTGTTACCGTTAACAACGTTAAAAACGTAAACAAGGCCAAAAAGGCAATAAAGAAGGCATTCCAGAATCAGATTGACGGCAAGGGCTTCTCTTTAATTGAGGTTGTATCAACTTGTCCTACAAACTGGGGTATGACTCCTGCAAACGCATTAAAGTGGTTAGATGAAAATATGTTACCTTACTATCCGCTTGGCGTTTACAAAGACAGAAGCGCAAAGGAGGAGTAAAAATGAGTACAAAACAGTTCTTATTTTCGGGCTTCGGCGGTCAGGGAATTTTATTCTCGGGCAAGTTCTTAGCTTATAAAGGTCTTACCGAAAACAAACAGGTAAGCTGGCTTCCGTCTTACGGTCCTGAGATGCGTGGCGGTACAGCAAGCTGTAGCGTTATTGTTAGCGATGAACCCGTTGGTTCTCCTATAGTATCTAATCCCGATATTCTGGTTGCCATGAACCTTCCTTCGCTTGATAAATTCGAGCAGAGCGTAGTACCCGGCGGTATTATCTTTGCAGACTCTACTCTTATTGAGCGCAAGGTAACCCGCGAGGACGTTACCGTTTATTATATTCCCGCAACCAAGCTTGCAAGTGATAACGGATATCCGACTCTTGCAAATATGATTATTTTAGGTAAGGTTTTAAAGGTTTTAGGCGAGTTTAACACCGACGATTTAACCGCCGCCCTTAAAAAAGTAATTTCGGCAAAGCGTGCAGATATGCTTGATACTAACCTTAAAGCATTAACACTTGGTGCCGACTACGAATAAGAGGTAATTTTTATGGAAATTAAAATCACAAAAACCACTGCGCCAAAGGAAAAGCCCGACAGCAGTACCTTAGGCTTCGGTAAGTTCTTTACCGACCATATGTTTGTAATGCAGTACTCAAGGGGAAAGGGCTGGTATGACGCTCAGATTATTCCCTTTGGCAATTTATCCATTCACCCCGCATCTACCGTTTTGCACTACGGCTCTGAAATTTTCGAGGGTTTAAAGGCATATCGCCGCAAAGACGGTAAGGTTCAGATGTTCAGACCTATTGAGAATATCAGACGTATGAACGCTTCGGCAGAGCGTTTGTGCTTACCTCAGATTCCTGAAGACCTAGCAATGCAGGTTTTAACCGAGTTTGTTAAGTTCGAGCAGGACTGGACTCCGTCCAGTGAGGGCACTTCGCTTTATTTGCGTCCCTTTATGTTCGGTAACGATGAAACTTTGGGTGTTCACGCTGTACATAACGCAACCTTTATGATAATTGCTTCTCCCGTAGGCTCTTATTATAAAGAGGGTATTAACCCCGTTAAAATTATGATCGAGGACCAGGACGTTCGTGCAGTACGCGGCGGTACGGGTTATGCTAAGTGCGGCGGTAACTATGCTGCATCTAACCGTGCAGGCGAGCGTGCAGAGCAGAAGGGTTACTCTCAGGTATTATGGCTCGATGGTGTAGAGAGAAAGTACATCGAAGAGGTTGGCGCTATGAACGTTATGTTCCTTATTGGCGACGAAATCGTAACTCCGGCCCTTACAGGCTCTATTTTACCCGGTATTACAAGAAAGTCTTGTATAGAGGTGTTAAAATCTAAGGGCTACAAGGTAAGCGAGCGTTTGCTTTCTATAGATGAATTAAGCTCAGCTATGGAAGACGGCACACTCAAAGAGGCTTGGGGCTGCGGCACCGCTGCAGTTATTTCTCCTATCGGTCAGCTTTGCTACAAAGATAAAATCTATGCAGTAAACAACGGTCAGATAGGCGAGGTTACCCAGATGCTTTACGATACCCTTACAGGCATTCAGTGGGGCAAAATTGAAGACCGGTTCGGTTGGATATTAGAATTATAAAACAAAAAGCAGTCGCTATTGCGACTGCTTTTTTAGTAAATTTTAAAAAATTTGTTTTAATACTTGACAACCGACTTACAACTGTGATACAATATGTGAAAATATTTTTCAAATGCGTTGACGGAATTATTTTTTAAATCTAAACCATTTGCAGAGAGCTGTCGGTTGGTGTAAGGCAGTATGGCGGTTTAAAAAAGTCTCGTTCCTGAGCAGAGCGGCTGAATTTTCAGTAAGCTGCTACGGTATGCTCCGTTACCAAGGCAAAAGGCTTGTCAGAGCCTTATTGAGTTGACCGTTTTATACGGTAAACAGGGTGGTACCGCGATATTTCGTCCCTGAAATTAGAGTTTATCTAATTTCAGGGCTTTTTGTTTGAAGGGAGAAATCAAAATGAAACAAATCAAAATAGCAGATGCAACTCTTTGCAGAGAAAACAATCACTTTAGCTTTAAAGAGAAGATTGAAATTGCAAGGCAGCTCGAAAACCTTAATGTAGACATTATAGAGTTTCCGGAAATTACAACCCCCAGAGCCGATATTCTGCTAATAAAAACAGTTTCATCCTTTGTTAAAAACAGTGTAATTTCGGTTGCAGCTTCAACTAAAGCCGATAGCATTGACAACGCTATTTTAGCGCTTGCTTCTGCAAAAATGGCTCAGGTCAGAATAGAAATTCCCGTGTCGGCAGTTGGTATGGAATACACCTGCCACAAAAAGCCCGATAAAATCATTGCTTTCATTGAAGAGTCGGTTAAAAAGGCGAAGGAATCGGTACAGCTCGTAGAGTTCTGTGCGGTTGATGCCACACGTGCCGAAGCAGATTTTCTTCAAAAAGCAATTGATACCGCAATAAACGCAGGCGCAACAAGCGTTTCTGTGTGCGATAGCGCCGCAAATATGTTGCCCGATGATTTTGCCGAGTTTGCACAAAAAATCGCCAGAGATTGTCCTGTAGACGTTGGCGTTAAGTGTGACAATAAAAACGGTCTTGCTATAGCACAAGCTATTTTAGCGGTAAAGACGGGCGTAGATTTTGTTAAAACCGCAGTTGACGGTAATACCGTACCGCTTGATGTTTTTGCCGATATGGTAAAGAACTGCGGCAACGATTACGGATTTGGCACCAACATTAAAACCACTGAGCTTCACCGAATTGTAAAGCAGATTCGTTGGGTTACAGGCAACTCTCAGACACCTGCTGCCACTGCAGTTAAAACTACCGATACTGACGCCGTTAGACTTGATAAAAACGACGATATCGACACCGTAGCTACTGCAGCCGCAAAGCTCGGCTACGATTTATCTGATGATGATAAGGCAAAGGTTTATGATGAATTTTTGCGTGTTGCCGCTAAACGTCAGGTTGGTTACAAGGAATTAGAGGCCATTATTGCAACAACTGCGCTTCAGGTTCCCGCAACCTATACTCTTGTAAATTACATTATAAACACAGGTAATATAATATCAGCAAGCGCACAAATCACCATTGCAAAGGGTGATGAGCAAATTCAGGGCGTTTGCATTGGCGACGGTCCTATAGATGCGGCATTTTTGGCCGTAGAGCAAATTATAGGTCACCACTACGAGCTTGACGATTTCCAGATTCAGTCGGTTACCGAAGGCAAAGAGGCTATGGGCTCTGCCATTGTTAAGCTTCGTTCAAACGGAAAGCTTTATTCGGGCAACGGTATTTCAACCGACATTATCAGCGCAAGTATCCGCGCATATATTAACGCCGTAAACAAAATAGTTTACGAGGAGGCAAACTAGTATGAGATTATCGTTTTCAACAAAGGGTTGGCACAATAATTCCTTTGATGAGTTTTGTGATATTGCAGTCGATTTAGGCTTTGGCGGAATTGAATTGCACAATGTAAACAACCGCCTTTTTACCGACAAAGACGGCGCTTTTCACGATTATACTGCCGCTGCAACCGCAAGAAGACTTTTTGAGAGGAATTTAAAAATTCCGTGTATTGACGTTCTTTGCGATATCGGCGCAGCTTCAAGTACAGCCACAGCGGTAGAGGAATTTATTAAATGTGCAAATATTGCCACTAACATTAACATTCCTGCAATTCGTGTAAAGGCAGAAAAGGCAGAGGACTCTAAGGCTGCACAACAAAACGTTATTAGTTTTATTGAGCAGGTATTACCGATTGCATGTGAGAAAAATATTACTATTTTAATAGAAACGGCCGGTCTGTTTTGTAAAACAAGTACACTGCGTGACGTGTTAGACCGCTTTGCATCTGATAATCTTGCAGCGCTTTGGAATATGTCTGCAGCATTTTTTGAGGGCTCAGAAAGCGCAGAGGATATTATTAAAAATCTTGGCGCTTATATTAAGCACGTTCATATTAATGATGCTGTATTAACCGAAAACGGCGCAGAATACTGCCTTATGGGCGAGGGTGAATTGCCTATATCCGATAATATGTTGGCGCTTCGCTCGGTAAATTACGACGGCTTTGTTTCGCTTGTTTGGGACCCTGCCTGGTGCGAAGAATTAGACGATATGGAAATAATTTTCTCGCAGTTTGTAGGCTTTATGAAGCAGTTTGGCGACACCTCTAAAAACGAGCGTACGTTTTACTATAACCAGACCCATACCGGTAAATTTGTGTGGAAGAAGGATTTACTTATAGATTTAACCTTCCCGCAGGTGCTCGATACTATGGTAGAGTGCTTCCCCGACCAGTATGCGTTTAAATACACAACCCTCGATTATACACGTACCTATTCTCAGTTCAGAGATGACGTTGATACCTTTGCCCGCTCCTTAATTTCTATGGGCGTAAAAGCAGGTAGTCACGTTGCCGTTTGGGCATCTAACGTGCCTCAATGGTATATTGCTTTCTGGGCTACTGTTAAAATCGGCGCAGTTTTGGTTACGGTAAATACCGCTTATAAAATTCACGAAATTGAGTATCTGCTCAAGCAGTCCGATACCCACACACTTATTATGACCGAAGGCTCAAAGGACACACACTACGGCAAAATTATAGCCGAGCTTTGCCCCGAGCTTGAAGGCACAAAGGTTGGTTCTCCGCTTCATTCACGCCGTCTGCCGTTTTTGCGCAACGTAATTACCGTAGGCTACACACAAAAGGGCTGTATGACTTGGGAGGATGCTATCGCACGCTCTGAGCAAGTACCTTTAAGCGAGGTTCACCGTATGGCTGCCGCCGTTGATAAAGATGACGTTTGCAATATGCAGTATACCTCCGGTACAACGGGCTTTCCTAAGGGTGTTATGCTTACCCACTACAACGTTGTAAATAACGGTAAGTATATAGGCGACAGAATGGATTTATCTACCGCCGACAGAATGATGATTCAGGTGCCCATGTTCCATTGCTTTGGTATGGTGCTTTCTATGACGTCGTCTATGACACACGGCGCTACAATGTATCCGATTCCGTATTTCTCACCAAAGCCTGCGCTTTCTTGCGTAAATAACGAGCATATTACGGCATTTAACGGCGTTCCCACAATGTTTATTGCTATGATGCAGCACGAAGATTTTGCAAAAACCGATTTCTCGTATATGCGCACGGGAATTATGGCGGGCGCCAACTGTCCGGCTGATCTTATGAAAAAGGCCGCAGAGCCTGACAATATGAATATGCGTCAAATTGTATCGGTTTACGGTCAGACTGAAGCAAGCCCGGGATGTACAATGAGCAGCTTTGACGATTCCTTAGAGGTTCGTACCGAAACTGTTGGTAGCGCATTTGCCAACGTAGAATGTAAAATTGTTGACCCCGAAACAGGCGAGGATTGTCCTGACGGTGTAAACGGCGAGTTTGTAGCACGTGGCTACAATATTATGAAGGGTTATTATAAAATGCCCGCCGCTACTGCCGCCGCTATAGACAAAGACGGTTGGTTGCATACAGGTGACCTTGCTTGCAGAACACCCGAGGGTAACTACAACATTACGGGCAGACTTAAAGATATGATTATCCGTGGCGGTGAAAACATTTATCCCAAGGAAATCGAAGAGTTTATTTATACTTGCGATAAGGTCAAGGACGTTCAGGTTATTGGCGTGCCCGACAAACGCTACGGCGAAGAGATTATGGCCTGCATAATCCTAAAAGATGGCGAGAGTATGAGAGAGGACGAAATGAAGCAGTACGTTGCAGACCATATGGCCAGACACAAGGTGCCTCGTTATATAGATTTTGTAGATGCATTCCCAATGAATGCCGCAGGCAAGATTTTAAAGTACAAAATGCGCGAGGATGCCGTTAAAAAGCTGGGTCTGGATGCGCAAGGCAATGTGGAGAATAAGTAATGAAATTTTTTGAGTTCCCTATAATAGACGCGCATTGCCATATATATCCCGAAAAAATTGCCGAAAAGGCGGTTGCCGCAACCGATAAATTTTACGATATGCAATCTCACTTTAACGGCACTAAAGAGGCCTTAAAAAAACAGTGCGACAGATGCGGTATAACCCACTTTGTTGTTCAGTCGGTTGCAACAACTCCAAAGCAGGTAGAGTCTATAAACCGCTTTATTGCAAACGAGGTTCAGGCTTCAAACGGACTTTTTACGGGTCTTGGCACACTGCACCCTGACAGTACCGATATTGAAGGTGACATACTTTTAGCGGTCGAGTTAGGGCTAAAAGGTATTAAGCTTCACCCCGATATTCAGCGTTTTGCCTTGGATGATGAAAGATGCCTTAAAATGTACGAGGTCTGCGAGCGTGAGCATTTACCGATTTTAATGCACACGGGCGACTACCGATACGATTTTTCAAACCCCAACAGACTTATTCCTGTTTTGCAGACCTACAAGGACCTTATAGTAATAGGCGCTCACCTTGGCGGTTGGTCGATTTGGGATGATGCAAGCAAACAGCTTTGCAAGTTCGATAATTTGTACGTTGACTGTTCGTCCAGTTTTCAGTTTTTAAAACCCGAAACGGCAAAAGAGATTATATATCGTTACACACCCGAAAAGGTGCTTTTTGGTTCAGATTTCCCGCTGGGTGACCCAGCGTATGAGCTCGATTATTTAAAGAGCCTGAATTTGAATCAAGATGAGTATAAAATAATACTTGCCGACAACGCAAAAAAGGTATTTAACATTAAATAATAAAACAATAAAACAAGAACCCGATGCATTGCATCGGGTTCTTGTTTTGTTTAATCATTAGTTAAATTGCCGTCGCTGTTAATTGGTATTGCTTCACCTAAAAAAGTAGGCTTCGGCTTTATAATGCAGGTGGTAAAGTCTTTAAATCTCGCTAAGATTTCTCGTGCATCTCGCATAGACTGACCCCTATAGGTGTTAAGGTCTGCCGATACACCGTAGGCCTCAATACCAAGCTTGTTTGCAATATACACAGCACGGTATAAATGGTACTGCTGTGTTACAATAATGGCTTTTTTAACCTTAAATACCTCTTTGGCACGGTACATTGTTTCGTAGGTAGAAAAACCTGCGTGGTCCATAAAGATATTTTCACTTTCAATACCGTGGGAGCAAGCGTACTGCTTCATAGCGCCAACCTCGTTATACTCTTTTTGTCCGTGGTCACCGCTCATTAAAATTTTGGGAGCAGCACCGTTTTCGTATAACTTTATACCGGTCAAAACTCTGTCTCGCAGCATATGGCTTAAGCTTCCGTCGGGCTTTACCTGACAACCTAAAACTATAATGCAGTCTATATCATCAAGCTCGGCGGCATGGTTTAAAGAAATAATCTTATCTTTACTAACAGCCTTGACTCTGCCGTTTACTATAAGCAGCGTTGTCAAACCAACGATAGCCAGACAGAGCAGCACGCAAAAAATTCTTTTGAATATTTTTTTGCCTATCTTCATCATTTTGTTTCAGATAGGTTAAAATTATCTTTGAACTCTGCCCGAGCCGTCGCCGCCTGCTAACGCCTTAACTTCATCAACAGTAACCAGGTTGTAGTCACCCTCAATAGAGTGCTTAAGGCAGGACGCTGCAGTAGCAAACTCGATAGCGTCTTTAGACGAATAACCGTTAACTAAAGCGTAAATAAGTCCGCCGCCAAAGCTATCGCCACCGCCTACACGGTCTACAATGTGAACGTCATACGATTTTGCAAAGTTGAATTCTTCGCCATCGTAAAGCATTGCCGACCACTTGTTGTCGTTAGCAGAAATAGATGTTCTGAGAGTAATAGCTACCTTCTTGCAGCCAAAACGCTTAACAATTTCGCTTGCAACCTCTTTGTAGCCTTCGGCGTTTAATTTACCACCTGTAATGTCGGTGTTGGAGGAAACAATGCCAAATACGTCTGATGCATCTTCTTCGTTGGCAATGCAAACGTCAACGTACTTAATAAGCTCGCTCATAACCTCTTTAGCTTTTTCCTTTGTCCAGAGCTTTTTGCGGTAGTTTAAGTCGCAAGAAATTGTAGCGCCTGCCTTTTTAGCAGCAATACAAGCCTCTCTGCAAAGCTCTGTAGCATCGTCGCCTAAAGCGGGAGTAATACCTGTAAAGTGGAACCAGTCGGCACCCTCAAAAATTTCATCCCAGTTAAAGTCACCCTTCTTTGCGGTTGCAATAGAAGAATGTGCGCGGTCGTAAACAACCTTAGAAGGACGCTGAGAAGCACCCTTTTCTACAAAGTAAACACCGATTCTCTCGCCGCCGCGGGCAATCTTAGAAGTGTCTACGCCGTAGTAGCGTAAAGAGTTAATAGCAGCCTGACCGATAGGATTATCGGGAAGCTTTGTTACGTAAACAGAGTCAACGCCGTAGTTTGCGAGTGATACCGAAACGTTGGCCTCACCGCCGCCGAATGTTGCCTGGAATTTTTTCTCCTGGAAGAATTTTAAGTAGCCCTCGGGAGCTAAACGTAGCATAATTTCGCCAAATGTTACAACTTTCATTTTTATATCTCCTTTATTTATATTTACGTTATTTTCTTAATAGGTGAATGCCAAATCCGCCGAATTCACCCTTAAAGTATATTGCTTTAGCGCCTTTTTCATCAGAAACAAGGCTGTCTTTATCGAACTCAAAGCCCTGCGACTCAAAATAGCGTACTGCACGCTCTACGTTAGATGCGCCGAGTGCAATATGACCGTTTGTGCCTCTGCCAACCTTGCGCATAATCTCAAACTGACTGCCCACAAAAACAGAGCTGTTGCCGGGTTTTGTAAGAGCGCCTGTGAGCTGAGCAATGCTGTTTGCAGTTGCTTCGCAGGTGTCGTTGTCGGCCGAGTTTATACCAATGTGGCAAAGTGTGATGTTCAGCATATTTAAAACTGCCTCTTTAGCTAAAGCAGTAATGGCGTCCCAATCTTCGTTATCAATAAGCTTTTCGGGAACCATCCAGCTGCCGCCGCAGGCAATGATTTTATCAAATGCTAAATAATCTTTAAGATTATCGGGTCCAATACCGCCTGTGGGGATAAATCTCATTTTCGGGAAGGGGCCTGCTAATGATTTTATTACCTTTAAACCGCCCATTGCTTCGGCAGGGAAGAACTTAACAGCCTCAAGTCCCATTTTTGTAGCAATGCTTACTTCACTCGGGTTTGTACAACCGGGAGTAATGGGAATGTTGTTATCTACACAGTACTGTACAACTTCCTTATCGAAACCGGGGGAGATAATGTATTTTGCGCCTGCACTGACTGCCTGCTTTACCTGGTCAATAGTAATAACGGTGCCTGCACCTACTAAAACCTCTGGTACTTCCTTGGCAATAGCTGCGATTGCTTTGTCAGCTCCTGCTGCACGGAAGGTAACCTCGGCAACGGGAATGCCGCCCTTTACGAGTGCTTTAGCTAACGGCACTGCTTTTTCGGGGTCGTTAAGCTTGATTACAGGTACTAAACCTACTAATTTTAATTGTTCAATTACCGGATGCATATTTAATTCCTCCTGCAAAATTTTCCTAACATATATTATATAATTGTTTAATCAATAAGTCAATACGAAAAGGACTTAATCTCTTTTATTAGTAGAGATTAAGTCCTTTAAAATTATTCGTTGTCTACGATTGCAATACTGAGTTCTTCTAACTGCTTTGTATCTACGGGAGCGGGCGCGCCGCTCATAAGCTCGGACGAGTTTGCAACCTTGGGGAATGCAATAACGTCTCTTATACTATCGCAGCCTGCCATTAGCATAACGAGTCGGTCAAAGCCTATACCCATACCGCCGTGAGGAGGTGCGCCGTATTTGAATGCGCCTGTTAAGAAGCCGAATTTGGTCTCTGCCTCTTCATCGCTCAGACCCAAAGCCGAGAACATACGCTGCTGTAATGCAGGGTCGGTTATACGAATAGAACCGCTGGATAACTCAACGCCGTTTAAAACCAAGTCGTAAGCCTTAGCAAATACTTTCTCGGGGTCGGAATCTAAATACTGAATACATTCATCGAGCGGAGAAGTGAAGGGGTGGTGCATAGCAACGTAAGAATCGCTGTCTTCATCGTATTCGAAGAACGGGAATTCGGTAATCCAAAGGAAGTTAAAGGTGTTGGGGATAATATCGAGCTTCTTTGCAACCTCTAGTCTTAATGCGCCAAGTACGGGTAATGTAACACGCTTTTTGTCGGCAACAATTAACACTACGTCACCCTTTGAGGCATTGGTGCGCTCTAATATAGCATTTAAAGTATCTTCGGTTATGAATTTTGCAAATGAGCAGTTTGGAGTGTCCTCAAAATAACGGATATATGCCAAGCCCTTTGCGCCAATGCCTTTTGCGTGCTCTACTAACTTGTCAATTTCCTTACGGGTTAAAGTATCTGCCGCATTTTTAGCGGTAATAGCTCTGACGGTGCCGCCGTTTTTAACACAGTCGGCAAATACCGAGAAACCGCAGTCACTTACGATATCGGAAATATCCTTAATCTTCATTTCAAAACGGGTGTCAGGCTTGTCTGAGCCGTAGTTTTCCATAGCCTCGGTATAGGTAAGGCGAGGAAGGGGAGTAGTAATATCTACGCCCAAAACGTCTTTAAATACACGCTTTACGTAGCCTTCGCCAATCTTGAAAACGTCTTCCATTTCTACAAACGACATTTCTAAGTCGATTTGTGTAAATTCTGGCTGACGGTCGGCACGCAAATCTTCGTCACGGTAGCAGCGTGCGATTTGCATATAGCGGTCAAAGCCCGAAAGCATAAGTAACTGCTTATAAAGCTGGGGTGACTGCGGAAGAGCAAAGAAGCTGCCCGAATGCACACGGGAAGGAACCAGATAGTCTCTTGCGCCCTCGGGTGTGGATTTTATAAGGGTGGGAGTTTCTATTTCTATAAAGCCGTTTTCATCAAAATAATCTCTCGTTACCTTTGCAACCTTATGGCGAAGCATAATGTTGTTTTGTAAAGAGGGACGGCGCAGGTCTAAGTAGCGGTATTTGAGTCTTAATTCTTCCTTAGCGTTAGAATTATCTATAATCTCAAACGGGGTAGTCTCGGCCGCACCTAAAACGAAAAACTTAGTAACAAATATTTCTATGTTGCCTGTAGGAATATCCTTGTTAACAGACGAGCGCATACGAACAGAGCCCTTTGCAATTAAAACGTACTCGCTTCTGACTGCCGATGCTTTCTCGAAAACGTCACGGCTTGTGGTGTCATCAAAAGCCAACTGCACAATACCTGTGCGGTCTCTTAAATCTATAAATATTAACTGTCCTAAATCTCTTTGGCGCTGTACCCAACCGCAAACTACAACTTCGCTGTTACAGTTGGTATCTGATAAAGTACCGCAGTAATGGGTGCGCTTTAGACCGTTCATTCTTTCAATTTCCATATTAGTTCTCCTTATTAACCTGTTCTAATAGGTTTTCGGTTGCAACCTTAATGTTTTGCTCGTAAACCGCTCTTACAAGACCGTCGGGTAAAGAAATTTCAATTTGCTCGCCCGTGTCCATATTTTTAAGATTTGCCTTTTTGCTTTCCAGCTCGCTATCGCCTAAAACAAGGGTGAACTTTGCGCCTATTTTATTTGCGTAGCGCATCTGAGCCTTAAGACCACGCTCGGAGGTGTCCATAAGAGCTATAAAGCCTTCATCACGCAAATTCGAGCAAAGCTTTGTAGCATAAATTGCAGCATCGTTGCCCATTGGAGCAATGTAAACGTCGCAGGGCTTATCTTCGGGGATTGGAGCGTTTTGCGCCTCCATAACCATAAGCAAACGTTCAATACCCATACCAAAGCCCAAAGATGCAAGTTCGGGTCCGCCCATTTGCGATACAAGACCGTCGTATCGGCCGCCGCCGCAAACTGTTGCCTGAGCACCGATATCACCAGAAACAAATTCAAATACGGTTTTGGTGTAGTAATCAAGACCTCTTACAATTTTGGGGTTTACGGTATATTCAATGCCCGCAGCATTCAGATGAGCCTTTACACCTTCAAAATGCTCTTTACACTCATCACACAGGAAGTTTAGCATAACCGGAGCATCTTTGGCAATTTCGGAGCAAACGGGTGATTTGCAGTCGAGTATACGCATGGGGTTGCGCTCCATTCTGTCAAGACAGGTGTTGCAAAGCTTTTCGGAATTTTTGCTGAAATATTCCTTTAATGCCTTGTGATATTCTTTTCTGCACTCGGGACAACCGATGGAGTTGATTTCGAGTGATAATTTTTTTATTCCCAAAGTGTTGAGCAAGCGGTGGGCGAGGGAAATTACCTCACAGTCGGCGGCAGGCGCCTTAGCGCCAAGACATTCTACACCAAACTGATGGAATTCTCTGAGTCTGCCTGCCTGCGGCTTTTCGTAACGGTAGCACGCGCCTATATAGCAGGCCTTAACGGGCAGAGTATCTTGCACGCAGCCGTGCTCGATCATAGAGCGAACAACACCGGCGGTAAATTCGGGTCGAAGTGTTATTGAGCGCTCACCCTTATCTAAAAAGGTGTACATTTCTTTTTGTACAACGTCGGTGGTGTCACCAACACTTCTTACAAAAACCTCGGTATGCTCAAAAACGGGTACCCGCACCTCTTTAAAACCGTAAAGAGCGGCGGTATCAAGCATAGTTTTTTCTACGTATTGCCACTTTTTGCTGTCGGAACCTAAAACATCGCAGGTGCCGCGCGGGGCTTTGTTAATTTCAGCCATAGTAACCTCCAGAAAATAGGGGATATCTAAAAGCAACTCTCAAAGAGAGTTGCCCAAAATTTGATAATTAGTGAGGACGAACAATATCGCGCCAGTCTAAATCACCGCGCTCAAGACCGTGAATGAGCATTTCAGCAGTAGCGATGTTTGTTGCAACGGGAATATTGTGAACGTCGCAAAGTCTGAGAAGTACCTTTTCATCGGGTTCGTCAGACTTGGGATTAAGCGGGTCGCGGAACATAAGCAGAAGGTCGATTTCATCGCAACCGATTCTTGATGCAATCTGCTGTGCGCCACCCTGAGAGCCACCTAAAAAGCTTATTATGTTAAGACCTGTTGCTTCGGACACTAGTTTGCCGGTAGCGCCTGTGGCAAGTATATTGTGGCGGCTTAAAATTCCGCAATATGCAATACAAAACTGTACCATAAGTTCTTTCTTTGCGTCGTGTGCGATTAATGCGATTGTCATAACATAAACTCCTTTTTAAATTTGCTGTGGTTGGCCAAAGTTTAAATGCTTTGGCTATATTTTGCTTAGTTTCTTCAGCGGTAGGTTTTCACCGCATAGGCGCCTGGCAATTCTCATATAAGCCTTGTATGTTCTGGAAAATGGCCTTATGCGTTGCTTAAGCGTTAGATGTGGCATATTTTCATCGAACGGAACAAGACCCAAAAGCCTTGTTTGCGATGAATCTATAATTTCATCTATATTGGCATTTTTGCCGTTTTTGATGTTTTTCAGACTGAATTTGTTTATTACAATTCGTCTGTTATCCGAAAATTCACTGATTTTATTGGCCATAACAGATGCATCACGAATACTTACGGGGTCGGGTGTGCAAACGGTTATAAAAACAGTGTCGGTCGGTAAATTTTTATAGTTTGCAAGGTCTATGCCTGCGGGAAAATCTAAAATTACGTAGTCGTATAAATCTACGGTATTGAGTATAAACTGATTGAATTTTTCGGAATCAATATTCTTATCATAAGATGCGGCGAGCAAATTTAAATTCGGTACGGCATCTATACTGAGTATTGCGCTTTCGAGCTCGGTGCCGTTTAAAACGTCGGCAATATCAAACACGAGCTTGTCCGATACTTCAAGCATTAAATCCAGACAGCGAAGGCCTGAGTCCATATCAATTAACAGCACATTTGATTTAGTGTGCGCTAAACTTATGGAAATACCCACCGAAAAGGTAGATTTTCCTACTCCGCCCTTGCCGGATGTTACGGCAAAAATTTTTCCCATTACAGTTTCCTTATACTTATAAAAATTATCACAGAACAGTTTAACATAAACATATGTTGTTGTCAATTAAAAACCTATTTAAAATGGTCGAAAAAGGGGGATAAATATCTACTCCAAAACGGTGTAGGGGATATCTAAATCGGGCTCGGTGGGAGCCGAGAAAAAGTATGCGTCAAAAACCGAGCGTACTATTTTTGTTGTAGCCGCACTGGATGCGCCGTGTTCAATAATTATCGAAACGGCAATTTCGGGATTTTCATACGGGGCAAAGGCTATAAATACGCTGTGGTCAGCGCCTGTAGTCTGCGCAGTACCCGTTTTGCCGCCAACCTTTATAGGATAATTCTTGAATGCGGCACTACCCGTACCGTCTTCGGTAACCGAAAGCATACCTGCTTTTACGGTGTTAAGAGTAGAGTCGGAAATATCTATTTTAACAACCTCGGTACCGGTATTTTTGTATTCTACGGTGTTCTGGTCGTAAGATACTATTTTGTCTATAAGAGTAGTTTTGTATCTTGTACCGCCGTTGGCTATTGTGGCGGTGTAGTTTGCAAGCTGAATAGGGGTAAAGGCGTCCATCTGACCAATGGCAACACGCAAGGTGTCACCGCCGATCCAGTTGCCGTCTTCATCGGGACCTGCTAAAATGCCCTCGCTATCGGCCACCTCAACACCCGTTTTTGAGCCAAAGCCAAAGTCGGCCAAATACTTATTAAGGGTGTTTATACCGAGTCTGCGGCCTGCCTCAAAGAAATAGAAGTTACAAGAGCGTGAAATTGCCGATATTAAACCGATTTGACCGTGATAATGCATGCATGATGGCTGATAGTCGGCATAAAAAGTGTAGCGCTGGGTGCATTTTATATATTCATCGCTTGTGATCTTATTTGTTTCTAAAGCGGCAATTGCAACGGCGGGCTTTATAGATGAGCCCAAGGGGTAAATACCGTTGAACGCGCGGTTTATAAGAGGATTGTGAGCAGTTTGCTCTATAACCTTATAGTTGTTATAATAATCGTTTATGTCGTAAGACGGATACGTTGCCGAAAGCACTACGCCGCCGTTATTTATATCTATACCGACTATAGCGGCGCCGGTTGCCGTACCGTGCAGATTTCTTAAAGCCGTAACTTCGGTTTTTAAAGCGTCCTGTGCGGCTAACTGCAGACTTTTATCTAAGGTAAGCATAACGGTTTTGCCGGCTATTGGCTCGGTTGTAACCTCGTAAGAGAGAATGTTTCCCTTTGCATCTATCTTATAGGTTATTATACCGTCGGTGCCGTGCAGATGCTCTTCGGCAGATTTTTCAATACCGCTGGTGCCGACCTTATCGTTATAAGAGTAGCCTTTGTCTTTGTAATCTTCCCAGTTTTGAATAGGGCCAACGGTACCTATTATATGAGGCGCAAAGGTCGAGTCGGCATATTCTCTGAACTGAGCAACGTCTACGCTTACGCCGTTAAGCATAAAGCCCGACTCTTTCACAATAAGCATAAGTTCGGACGAAATATCCTCGGCAAAGGTGAACGGGTTTGCAATGGAAAAGTCAGATATATCCATAGAATAACGAACACCCATTATTTTGCGCTGGATTTTTGGGTCTAAGCCCTCTAAGGAATATTTTTTTACAAGCTGGGTAAAGCAGTCACTAGCAGAGGCATAGTGAGCAAGACCAAGCTTGCTTTTAAGCTGATTTACCTGAGACTCGTTATCAATAAAATCGTAAGGGGCATCAATATTTAGCGGTAAGGTATCGGTCCAACCCTGAGAATGATCCTCTAAAAGCGGGAACAGGGCCGAAAGGGTGGAATTTATTTTATCCTTTTTTAAGTATGCGTAGTTAAAGTTTATGTTGTAGCCTTCGCGGTTATAGGCAATTTGTCTGCCGTAGCGGTCTAAAATCTCACCACGTGAGGCCTTTATTATAGATGTTCTTACCGATATACCGTTTAGCTGATTAAGGTAGGTGTTGGCATCGACAATCTGAATGTCTACCATACGAACGGTAAATATGATTATTACCAAAATCAAAATAATCGACAACACTTTTAGCCTTTTTTTTGTATGGTCGGGTTGCCTTCTTCTCACCTTAATCACCTCCTGAAACGATACTTAAAGTTATTTTACAGTCAGTTTTTTCTTTATAAATTTGAAAACAAAGTACATACCAACAAATAAAATTAGGGAATATATATACGACGGCAAGGCGTAAGAGCTTAAATATACAGAGCCCTGTCCGTTACCCTTAAACACGTAAAAGAACAGCCATTTTGCCAAAAAGAAAATTGCCGTAAATGTTCCGCCAAGGGTTAAAGCGGCGCCAAAGTTGTTATTTAGCAAATGGGTTGCAATGCTTCCTGCAAAAAATCCTAAAATCATAAGCAGTAAGGCGTAAAAACAGGTTGAGTCAACCGTTACGGCATCCATTAAAATACCGCTTATAAGACCAACGTAAAGTCCGTGCGCCTCGCCAAAGAAAAATCCGCATATAAAAACCAAAATGGCAAGCAGAGGGGGGAAAGCGTTGCCTATTTTTAAAATATCACTCACGTTATACTGCAAGATAAAGAATAAAAATATAAACAAACCCTCAAAAAAGCATAAGAAAGGTGTTTTTAGCTTACTATTCATTTGCATTACCTGCCGCCTGGGAAAGATCCGATTTGCCCGCAAAATAGGTTATAACCATAAGCTCGTTTAAGTTTTCAAGGTCGGCCGCAGGGTCAATAACGGCGTAGAGCGAGCTGGAGTATTTTTCCTGATCAATTTCGGTAACGGTACCAATTAAGAGACCTTCGGGGAACACGCCGCCACCCGAGGTTACAATATAATCCCCCAATGTTATGGTACACGTACGAGGGAGGTTGTAAAGGCGGGTTTTGTATTGCTCGCTTAAATCCAAGGTGCCCGATACAATACCAACGTCTGATGTACGGCGGTCAAAGGCGGCAACGTTAATGTCGGCACAAAGAATGGTAGAAACCTTTGCGTAATTCAGGCCTACCTGCGATATGTAGCCAACAAGACCTTCGTCGGTTATTACGGGGTCGTATGCCTTTACACCGTTTAAGGTGCCCTTATTTATGGTGAAGGAATATCCGCTGTCAGAAAAATCACGTGAGATTACCATTGCGGGTTCAAACTGAAAATCGCTGTGGAGTTCTTTGATTTCTAAATATTTTTCGTAGAACTCGTTTTCCTCGATCGCTTTTGTGTAATCGAGCAGCTGAGAGGTAAGGTCGTTGACCTGATTTTTCAACTTCTCGTTTTCTTCTATAAGCTCGGTGTTTTCATCAAAGCGTTCGGTTATAGAGCCAAAGAAGTTAGAAACCGAGGCGGCAGCCTTTTGAAAAGGAGCCGCAATGGAGCCCAAAATATTTGACTGGACCGATACTGCCGAGCCGATGATTTTTGCGCCGACCGACAGAACTGCTATACTTATAACTAAAATGATTAGTATTTTAAATTGCTTACTGCGAAGGAAAAAACGCAAGTTATATCCCTCCTATAAAAATTTTGAAATTATCTGTATCTTCTTGAACGACGGTAAACGTAGCTGTCAAAGGTGGGGTTGGACTCGAGTGTTTTTGCAATGCCCAAAACTACACAGTCAATAGAGTTTTCTGCAATTTTAACCGGCATACCTGTTTCTTCTGCAATAAGCTCGCTTAGTCCTCTGAGCTGAGCGCCGCCACCGGTTAATATAATACCCTTGTCCATAATATCTGCCGAAAGCTCGGGCGGAGTTTTTTCTAGGGTTGAGTGAATTGCATCAATAATTTGTGCTATTGTATCACTCATAGCCTCACGCACCTCGGCCGAAGAAATAGTTACGGTTTTGGGAAGACCGTCTATTAAGTTACGGCCCTTAACCTCTATAGAGGTTTCACCCTCGTACTCTATGGCAGAGCCTATGGTTACCTTAATCTGCTCTGCGGTGCGCTCACCTATAAGCAGATTGTGCTTTTTACGTATATAGGCGATTATAGCTTCGTCTAAATCATCACCCGCAACACGAACAGACTGCGCCGTAACAATGTCACCTAGCGATATTACTGCAACCTCACTTGTGCCGCCGCCAATGTCTACTACCATATTACCCGCAGCATCAGCAACGTTAAGACCTGCGCCTATTGCGGCTGCCATTGGTTCTTCTATTAAATCAACCTCGGTAGCGCCTGCCTGCTTTGCAGCATCGTAAACCGCGCGGGACTCAACCTCTGTTACGCCTGCAGGGATACAGATTATTATTCTGGCACGGGATACTAAAGAGCCGCGAAGCGCCTGACGGATAAATCTTTTAAGCATTGCCGCAGTAACGTCGAAGTCGGCAATAACGCCATTTTTTAAAGGCCTGACCGCAACTATAGAGCCTGGGGTGCGACCAATCATTTCTTTAGCCTCGGTACCAACGGCACGTACGGCATCGTTTCTTACGTCGTAGGCAACTACCGACGGCTCACGCATAATTATTCCTTTACCCTTTATGCACATAAGGGTGTTTGCTGTACCAAGGTCAATACCAATATCACGTGTAAACATTGTAAACTCCTTTAAATTTGGATGTATTTATTGTATCCGTTATTTTTTCGAAAATTTTTCGGGAATATAAAAATTAATGGCGTTGTGAATATTTGAAATGGTAAATTTGTTTCCGCCCGATGCCATTTCGCCGTCTAAAGTCCAGGCAAGATTTGCAGGAGCCTTAACGGTAACTTGTTCGGTATGGAAAAAGTCTATAAGCTCGCAATTAAAATTACGGGATAAAACTGCCGTAATTATTGTTTGCAGCTGAGCCGCATTTTTTGGGTGCTTTATTAAAAAGACTTCAAAACGTCCGTCGTTGAGCGCGACTAAGGCTTTATCAAACTTAACGATTCCGCCTACCGACATAGAATTTGAAATTGCGCCGAAAAGATAATCGCCCTTTACCGATTTTTCCTTGCACTCAAATTCAATAGGTATTGGCTTTATGTTGCTTAAGCTTTTTATGCCCTCAATTATATAGGCTGCCTGACCTAAAACGTTTTTAAAGTCCTGAGGGGCAGAGTACGACGCATCGGTAAACGCACCGAACGAAGCGGTGTATGCAAAATATTTACCTGCGAATTTGCCGATATCGAGCGGTATTATATTGCCGCAAGCAATATCCTTAGCGGCGTTAACCATATTTTTAGAAATTTTAAGTCCCTGCGACCATTCGTTAAGCGTGCCACAGGCTATATAGCCTAAATTTACATTAGCTCCGCTTAGCATAATGCCGTTTATTACCTCGTTAAGCGTGCCGTCACCGCCGCAACAAACAATGTCTGAATAGTGGCTTGCGGTGTTAAATACAATTTGCTCGGCATCGCCTCTACATTTTGTGGGATAAACATTAACGTTAAAGCCCGCAGATGAAAATATATTTATTACACTTAAAAGATGATGTTTTATAGTCATTTTGCCTGCGCACGGATTTACGACAAGCAACATATTCTTTTTGGGTACCAACATTTAATCACTTTCCAGAAAATAGAAATATATTATAATTAAATTATATATAGTTTTTGTCGAGTTTTCAATAAAATTTCATACAAAAAACAAAAAATTCAAAATTAGTTCATTTCCTCGGTAATGGGCATTGTGGCGGTGGCGTTTAACGACTCATCGGCAGTATTGCCTTTTAGATATTCGTAATAGCCCTGAACGCCCACCATTGCGGCGTTATCACCACAGTATTTAAGCTCGGGGTAATAAAGGGAAAAGCCTTGTTCTTTACACATATTTTGCATTTGTTTGCGCAGCAGGCTATTGGCAGAAACACCGCCAGCTATGGCAATGGTGTTTATACCTAAATCTTTAGCGGCTTTGAGTGTATTATTACATAAAATATCGCAAACTCTCTGCTTTAGGGTTGCGCAGAGAACAGGAACGTCAACCTCGTTGCCCTTTTGAGCGTTGTTGTGAATAAGGTTTACTACGGCGGTTTTTAGTCCTGAAAAGCTAAAATCGTACTCACAACCCGAAACTGACGGAACGGGTAGTGGATATTTTGAAAAATCGGGCTCGGTTGCAATTTTATCAAGATTAACGCCGCCGGGGTAATCAAGCCCCATTGCTCTTGCGCATTTATCGAAGCATTCGCCCGCAGCGTCATCGTGGGTGCGACCGATAATCTGAAAATCCGTATAATCGTTAACACGCGCAATTACACTGTTACCGCCCGATACCAAAAGGCATAAAAACGGTGGCTTTAAGTCACTGTGGGTTATGTAGTTGGCCGCTATGTGTGAGCGCAGATGATGAACGGGAATAAGCGGCTTTTTCAGTGAAAGCGCAAGACCCTTTGCAAAATTTACTCCAACAAGCAGTGCTCCGATAAGGCCGGGCGCATAGGTTACGGCAATGGCGTCAATATCCTTGTAGGTAATGCTTGCATTCTCTATGGCCTTGTTGCAAACGGGCAATATAGCTTCTGAGTGCATTCTTGATGCTATTTCGGGCACTACGCCACCGAAAATTTTATGGCGCTCTATCTGGGTTGCTACAACGTTTGAAAGTATTTGTCTTTCGTTTGTTACAGCAACGCTTGTTTCATCACACGATGTTTCAATTGAGAGAATTATCATTAAATATCAAACCTTTTTGTCATTAAGATTGCATCTTCTTGTGGCTTTTCGTAAAAATTACGACGCTTGCCAATGGTGCTAAAACCAAAGCTTTTATAAAGGGTTATGGCCCGCTCGTTAGATTCTCTGACCTCTAAAGTTATAAAGCTTAAATTCTGATCTTTAGCATATTCGGTGAGCCTGTTTACGATTTTTTTGCCAATGCCTAAACCTCTGAAATCTTCTAAAACCGCTATGTTGGTTATATAGCCTTCATCGAGTATAACCTGTACTCCGCCGTAGCCGACAATTTTTCCGTTTACTTTGGCAACCGTAAAATAGGTGTTATTTTTGTGTGAGTCTAATATTGCCGTTTCAGACCAAGGACTGCTAAAGCAGGCGGCCTCTATTTTGGCAATATCTTCGGCAAAATCTTCTGTAAAATCCAAAACCGCAATTTCCATTATAAATACCTTTCGCAAAAATCGTCTATGGCAGATTTTATCTTTAAAAAGCATTCTTTATAAGTTTTTTCATCACTGCCAAACGGGTCGGGAATACCATCACCCAAAACCATAACCTTGTTTTGTGCAAGACCGTCAAGCATTTGCTTGTGAGAGGGCGACATACAAAGAATATAGTCGGCCTCCTCCAACATTTTTGGGGTTAGTGGGGTAGATATATGAGAGCTTATGTCTATATCAAATTCCTTGCAGACCTTAGCCGCATTTTCCGAAACCTGGGAGCCGTCGGCAAAAATACCCGCGCTTAAAACGGTAACGTCTTCTAAATTTTTGTGCTTTAAATACCCTTGGGCCATTGGACTGCGGCAGGTGTTACCCGTGCAAACAAATAAAACAGTTTTCATAAGTTAATCTTTAGCCTCAAACCAGGTTTTGCCCATACCTACGTCGGCGGTAAGGGTAACCTTCATTTTGCAGGCGTTTTCCATTTCTTCACGTAAAATTTCGCAGGCTTTTTCGGCGCAAGACTCATTTGCTTCTACCATAAGTTCGTCGTGTACCTGTAAAATCAGCTTGGCATCGAGCTGCTCGGCCTTTAGGCGCGAGTAAACCTTTACCATAGCTATTTTTATAATGTCGGCCGCTGTACCCTGAATAGGCATATTGCGGGCAACTCTTTCTCCAAAAGCCCTTAACATTCCGTTAGATGATGAAAGCTCGGGCAGAAATCTACGTCTGCCAAAAATTGTAGTAACGTAACCTTGTTGCTTTGCAGAATCTATTACAGCCTTCATATAATCGTCAACCTGCTTGTAGGTGTTAAGATAACCCTTAATAAAGCTGTCGGCCTCGGCCCTTGTTACACCGATATCCTTAGCCAGCGAAAAGGCGCCAATGCCGTATACTATACCAAAGTTTACTGCTTTTGCGCGACTTCGCATAAGCGGTGTTACCATATTCTCGGGCAGATTAAACACCTTTGCGGCGGTAAGGGTGTGAATATCAATACCGTTGTTGAAAGCATCTATCATAGTAGTGTCACCCGAAATGTCGGCAAGAACTCTCAGTTCAATCTGCGAATAGTCGGCATCGCACAAAACGTAGCCCTCTTTTGCTACAAAGAATTTGCGCATTACCTTGCCTTCGGGCTGGCGAACTGGAATATTCTGCAAATTGGGCTCGGTAGAGCTTATTCTGCCGGTTCTGGTTTCGGTCTGATTAAATGTAGAGTGAATTCTGCCGTCAATAGATACGGCGCTTATCAGTCCGTCACAATAGGTGGATTTTAGCTTTGCAAGATGACGGTATTCGAGCAGTAACGATACGGCCGGGTGAGCATCTTTTAATGACTCTAAAACCTCGGCATTGGTAGAATAACCGCTTTTTGTCTTTTTCTTTGTGGGCAACCCTAATTTTTCAAACAGAGCAACACCAAGTTGCTTAGGTGAGTTTAAGTTAAATTCATATCCGATTAAAGAGTAAATTTCGCTTTGAATTGTGGTGATTTTTTGCTCTAATTCATCACCGTATGCTTTGAGTCCGTTTGCATCTACTAAGAAGCCCTCACTCTCCATACTGGCTAAAACCTCCGAGAGCGGCAACTCAATATCGCAAAACAGACTGTAAAGCTCGTTTTGTTCCAATAATTCCTTTAGCGGCTTTGTAAGCGCAAAGCATAAAGCTGCATCTTTTAAGTTTTTATCGTCACTGCCGTTAATACATACAGCAGGAGCCGAGTATTCACAAGCAAGCCGCTCCAATTCGTAAGACGATGCCGAAGGGCTTAGCAAATATCCCGCAAGCATGGGGTCGAAAACGGCATTTTTGATATTGATATTTTGTAAAAAAGCCCACTTGTAAAGCGATTTAATATCGTAAGCGCTTATGGCAATCTGCTCGTCTTCTAATATTTTAGATATAACGTCCAGCTCCATAAAGTTCAGCAAATCTACCGAGCAAACTGTGTTGCTTGTGGCAAAGCAAATTGAGTTATCAGCTGTGTTTAATACCGCGCTGACCATACCCTCTGCTTTGGCAAGATTTAAAAATTCATCTATATTACAAACCGAGTATTCGCATTTAGAATTGTTTTCGGTTACAACCTCGGCTGCAGGGGCAGTAATGCCCATTTTATCCATAAGCTTGTAAAATTCCAAATCACGCATAAGGGCGCCGACTCCGGCAAAATCGGTAGGATTTTTTAAATAATCGGTCGGATCAGACGATATAGGCGCATCCTTGCAAATGGTACCGAGCCAGCGGCTAAGAAAAGCGCTGTCCTTGCCGGCGGCAAGCTTTGCTCTTAGAGAATCTTTAATCTCGAGCGAGTCTAAATTCTCGTAAATATAATCAATGTTGCCAAATTTCTTTATAAGCTCGGTTGCGGTTTTCTCACCAACACCCGCAACACCGGGAATATTGTCGGAGCTGTCTCCCATAAGAGCTTTTAGCTCTATCATCTGCGGTGGGGTGAGGGAGTATTTTTCAAAAAGGGTCTGCTCGTTGAATTCTACCGTAGCGGTTTGTCCCATCTTAGAGGTAGTAAGCAGTACCTTAACGTTTTTGTCTACAAGCTGCAAAGAGTCACGGTCGCCCGTAGCAATAACACACTCGTCGTTCTTGCCGAAAATGTTTGCAAGGGTGCCTAAAATATCATCAGCCTCATATCCCTCGCACTCAATTGTGCGGTAGCCCATAAGGTTTAACCATTCCTTTAAAATTGGCAGCTGACTTGCAAGCTCGTCAGGCATACCTTTTCTGCCCGCCTTGTAAAGAGAATATTCCTTGTGCCTGAAGGTCGGCTTTTTAAGGTCAAAGGCCACCGCAACGGCATCGGGCTTTTCAATTTCTAAAAGATGATTTAAAATATTTATAAAACCGTAAACCGCATTTGTGTATCTGCCGTCCTTAGTGGTGAGCAGTTTTATTCCGTAAAAAGCACGGTTTATAATCGAGTTTCCGTCAATGGCCAGAAGCTTCATTTTTATTCCTCCAAAAGCAAATAAAAATTTTATCTATATATTATACCATACCGGAGGAGTGTTGTCACCACTTTTTTAAATTTGACACAAACAAAAAAATATGTATAATCAAAGGTGAGTATTTTGAGTTTGGGTGATTCAATGAAAATTGGCTCTTTAAATATAAACGGTTTTGCAGCCCTGGCTCCAATGGCGGGCGTTGCAGATAAAGCAATGCGTACACTCTGCAAAGATTTTGGAGCAGCCTATACTGTGGGCGAGCTTGTAAGCGCCAAGGGCGTGTCTATGAACGATAAAAAGTCTTACGAGCTTTTGTCGGTTAACGATACCGAGCGCCCATACGCCTCTCAGCTTTTTGGAAGCGAGCCCTATACTATGGCAAAAGCGGCCGAAAAAGCGCTAGATTTTAAGCCCGATTTTATAGATATAAATATGGGTTGCCCCGCCCCTAAGGTTACCGCAAACGGTGGCGGCTCGGCCTTAATGAAGAATATAAAACTTGCGGCCGAAATTGTAAAAGAGGTTGTAAATGCGGTGCCCGTACCCGTTACGGTAAAAATGCGCTCTGGCTGGGATGAAGAGAGCATAAACGCCGTAGAATTAGCCGTTCTTTGCGAGCAGGCGGGAGCGGCAGCAATAACCGTTCACGGCCGTACCAGAAAACAAATGTATGCCCCAAGTGCCGATTGGCAGATTATAAAAGATGTAAAGCAGGCCGTAAAAATTCCTGTTATTGGTAACGGTGACGTTGATTCTCCGCTGGCCGCAAAAAATATGTACGAGCAAACCGGTTGCGATTTTATAATGGTTGGCAGAGCGGCCATGGGCGCCCCCTGGATATTTAAAAACATAAACGCTTATTTAAAAGACGGTGTGTTGTTGCCCGAGCCCGACGTTTACGAGCGGTGCGAAATTATGAAAGAGCATATAAAGCTTATGCTTTTGTATAAAGATAATCACAACGCCCTTTTAGAAGCCCGCAAGCATACCTCCTGGTATACAAAAGGACTTCGCTCGGCCGCAGCAATACGCAGAATGTGCTCGGAAATTAGTTCTTTTGACGATATTGAGCGCATTTGCGAGTTTGCGATAAGCGAAAACAAATAATGTAAATAAAACACTTGTACTTAGTAAATTTTTGTGATAAAATATATAAAGTTTTTTTGAGAGGAAGTATTTTTAATGTCCGGACATTCCAAATGGAGTACTATTAAACGTAAAAAGGAAAAGACCGACCAGCAGCGCGCAAAAATCTTTACCAAAATAGGCAGAGAGCTTGCAATGGTTGTTAAAGCAGGCGGTCCTAATATTAACGAAAACAGCAAGTTAAAGGACGTTATTGCCAAGGCAAAGGCAGCCAACGTGCCGAATGATAATATCGAAAGAATTATCAAAAAGGCAGCAGGCGAGACCGACGGCAATAACTATGAAGAAATAGTTTACGAGGGCTACGGTCCGTGCGGCGTTGCAGTTGTTGTAGAAACTCTTACCGATAACCGCAACAGAACCGCAGGCGACTTAAGACATTATTTCGATAAAAACGGCGGTAATTTGGGTCAGAACGGCTCGGTTATGTTTATGTTTACCCGCAAGGGACTTATCGTAATTGAGGGCGAGGGACTGGACGAAGACACCGTTATGGAAGATGCACTCGATGCAGGCGCAGACGACTTTAATTTTGACGGCGACGTTTTCGAGATTTCTACTGATCCGACCCAGTTTGGTACAGTTTGCTCTGCCTTAGAGCAAAAGGGCTATAAGTTCTTATCGGCCGAGATTGCCTACGTGCCCAATACCACCACCGCAATTGACGATGAAGAAATGCGCGCCAAAATGGAAAAGCTTATAGATATGTTAGAGGATAACGACGACGTTCAGGAAATCTGGCATAACTGGGAAGCACCCGAAGAAGAATAATTAGTAAGCATATTAAAACCAAAAGCTCGGACCCTCCGAGCTTTTTTGTTTATTTGTACAAATAAAATAAACCGTAGGGGACGGCGTTTACGACGTCCCGTTTTTGTACAAATAAAATGCAACTAAAGGCTCCACTTGTCAGGGGAGTTGTCAAAACTGAAAGTTTTGACTGAGGGGTAGTTCGGTAACAGGGCTTTTCTCTCCCTCAGTTTCGCTAACGCTCAACAGCTCCCTCGTCAGAGGGAGCCTAACAAAATAAAAAACCTATTATAACATCGCATAATTGCGATGTTTTTTATTATTGCATTTTAAAAAATAATGTGGTAAACTGATAATGCGAAACTAACTTAATATTGTGTGAAATTGGGTGTATTTTCTTTTTATGGGAATATTACGCTTATTTTTGCTAATTACATATATTAGGAATGAATTTGATAAAAATGCAAATTCCGGCCTGATATGTGTGTTTGCGTTTACGCCCTATTTCACATTGAGTTAGTTTCGCGACTATCGGAGTTTGCGTTTTTTGTGCGGTTACTTCGGTAGCCGCACTTTTTATTTTTGGAGGAATGCAAAATGTTTAAAAAACTCGCATCAGTTTTACTCTGTTTAATTTTGGCAATTTGTGTTGTGCCAATGGGCACATTCACCATTACCGCTAGCGCGGCAACAAGTGATGAGGTAACTGAGGGTTATTATACCTATACCGTATCAAACGGTGAGGCGACGATAACCGATTGTTCGGTAGATATTAGCGGAGATATAACCATTCCGGCAACCTTGGGCGGTTGTACAGTAACCACCATAGGCGGTAGGGCATTTTGGAATTGCTCAAGACTCACAAATGTTACAATACCTGATAGCGTAACCGACATAGGCAATTATACATTTGATAATTGCACTTCATTAACAAGTGTTACTATAGGTAACGGTGTAATAAGCATAAGTAATTCTGTGTTTAATGGTTGCACATCGTTAACGAGTGTTACAATCGGACACAGTGTATCTAACATAGATGATAATGCGTTTTATTGGTGCTCAAAACTCACGAGTATAAATGTTGATGTTAATAATAAACTTTATTCGTCATTAGATGGTGTGTTGTTTAATAAAGATAAAACAACTATTATTTGTTATCCCACAGGAAAAGAATACGCCTCTTATTCAATACCTGACAGTGTAATCAGCATAGGATATATGGCGTTTTATGGTTGCACCTCACTCACAAACGTCACAATACCTGACAGTGTAACCAGCATAGGCAATGATGCATTTGCGGGTTGCACCTCGCTTACAAGTGTTACAATAGGTAACAGTGTAACCAGCATAGGTGATTGGGCGTTTTATTATTGCACCTCACTCACAAGTGTTATAATACCCGATAGTGTAACCAGCATAGGTAAGAATGCGTTTTATTATTGTACCTCACTTACAAGTGTTACAATACCGGACAGTGTAACTAACATAGGCAATTGGGTTTTTTCCGAATGTACCTCACTCACAGGCGTTACAATAGGCAACGGTGTAATCAGCATAGGCTCTAATGCATTTTATAAATGTGCTTCACTCACAAGTATTACAATAGGCAACAGTGTAACCAGCATAGGCGATAGAGCGTTTACTGATTGCGATTCACTCACAAGTATAAACGTTAGTGCTAATAATAAAAATTATTCATCGTTAGACGGTGTACTGTTTAATAAGGACAAAACAACTATTATCTGGTATCCCGCAGGAAAAACAAACACATCTTATACCATACCAGACAGTGTAACCAGCATAGGTTCTTATGCATTTTATTGTTGCTATTCACTCGCAAGCGTTACCATACCAGACAGTGTAACCAGCATAGGCTCTTATGCATTTTATTGTTGCTATTCACTCGCAAGCGTTACCATACCAGACAGTGTAACCAGCATAGGC
>JAFSCI010000010.1 GCA_017436815.1 Clostridia bacterium | reverse complement strand
TGCTTTGCATTTTGATGATTGTGTTTTTCATCGGATCATCTGCACCGGACGTTATGATTGGTTTTTCTTTCGGTATGTTTTTAATCGGTGTCGTTTTGCATATTAAAGGAATTCGAGCATATAGCAAAGCATGGAAAAACAGCACAGAACAAATTTGCAAATCAGTATACGAATATAAAGTTTTTGAAAATTATATACGTGTTAATATCTATCGCGAAAACGAAAGAATTCGTGAATCAAAATGTTTCTTTACGGACATTGAGCAAATTCAGCAGTTTGGCAAATGGCTTTTCTTACAATTCGGTGGGCAATCGTTTATTATACGAAAAAGCGATTTGAAAGAAAACTCCGCATTTTATTCATATATGTATAAAAACCCATCAAGGATAACGGAAAAACCCATGAATAACAAATGGAAAGTTCTCTCCATTATACTTTTTGTGGCATCTTTACTATCAGTATTTGGAGCATCGGGTCTGGTTACGGTAGTATCAAGTGAGAATCATTTATTTGTTGAGAATATGTGGTTATTTTTCTTGTTGACACCAATACCAATTGCCTCTATAGTATTAGGGCTTGTATTAAAGGTGAAAAACTACAAATACAAAAAGAACATAATAGTCGGAATAATTATGGTTGCGTTGCTTTGTATATATGGTTCATTTTCTTTTATATTTGCAAATGTATATGACCATAGCGAAGAGTCAATAGTTAGAGCAGAGCAGACAATAGGCATAAATATTCCTGAACACAAACAAATAAGTACACAGGATTGGACCAAAGGAACACAATCGGTTTCAAGAGGATATATCTATTACACTAGCAATATTTATTTTGAAAATTCGGCGGTAGCAGATTTTGAAAAACAACTTGCAAAGGATAACAAATGGTTGTCTTCCGTACCAAATGATTTAATAGGTATAACTTCACCTATGAATGATTACGGATTTTATGATTATGTTCTTGTTTACAATGTAGATACAGCTGAGTATAATACATTACCAAACGGCAGCGGAAAATATCGCTTTATAAACATCCTGTATAGATTGGAAGAAAATCAAATGAAAATCGTGGAATATGATATTGATTATGTGAAATAATCGGATATCTTTTTCGATGCAACGTGCCAAAAATAATTGGAATTAAGCCTTTAGGCTTAGTTCCAATTTTTCTTTGTTATAGGATCAGACAGGACTTGAAACGACCTCCAAACTCGGCGAGTAAAACGAGCAACGAGTTTGGGAGAACAGTCCGGTGGACTGTTCGATAGCCGGAGAAGAAAGTCCTGTCCCCGCAACCAACAATGCGAACCGAAAAAAATATCGGTTCGCAAAACCCCGAAACCACAACGGTTTCGGGGTTTTGTTATGCTATTTTTCAAGGTGAAATTCAAAAGATATCATTTCCCCCAAAACAACCTTCGGAGAGAACTTGAACTTGATACCTGGCTTTTAGGAACAGATTTTGCGGCTCGTTTCGCAGGGTCTGCCCCCCTTTTTTATGATCGTTACTTTTTATATTCCGATGGCAATTTGCCGATGTATTTTTTAAAGGTCCTGGTGAAAAAAGAAAGGTTGTCAAAACCGCAAAGGGCGGCGGTCCGGGCAACAGTATATCCATCCGACAAATAGTCAATTGCTTTGACAGAACGGTAATTGTTTAAATTTTCTACAATCGTCTGCCCTGTCAGTTTTTTAAATTCACGGCATAAGGCATATTTATCGCATAAAACAGCCTTTGCGATCTCGTCCAATGTGATCTTTTGGCTGTAATGATCGCGAATATAGGATATCGCAGCTTTTACCGTTTCGTACTTTTTTGCGCTTGAGGCTGTTGTTGCTTTGTGCACGGTGTGATGTTCGGCAAGCTCAATGAGGATTTTTAATACCGTCTGATTTAGTCTTGCTTTGCGGAAGGGGGTATCGAGAGTCAAATATATTTCTCTCAGTTGAGTCAGCATATCTGCAAGCGCAGGGCTTTTGATGAAAGGCTCAAAAATCAAAACGCTTGGGTCTATGTCAACCTGCCTGCAAAATTCGTTACTCAAAATAAGGCAGCAATACGTAAGATTGGAATCGGTGCCTGTATAGTGAATAACGTTTGAGTTGACAACTACAATATCGTTTTTATTAAACGGAAAGGTTTTGCCGTCCAACAGCACCGCGCCGCTACCCTCGGTGCATATCTGTATTTCTAAATTGTCATGCCAGTTGTTTTCTTTACTGAAATTATAACGGCTTCTTTCTAAGTTGACATTCAAAACAAAAGGTAAGCCATTTGTAAAAGATTGATATTCTTCGTGACGTGTGCCAAGCACGATGTATCACCCTCTAATATGCAAGATAGTGTTAATTATATCCAATTTAAGCTATTGAGCGAACATATTACAACCAATATAATAATTATATCACTATTTTTGGAGATTTCAACAATATGGAAATAGCAGCGCAAATTTTTGGCCTTTTCGCTATGCTTTCGCTATTTATTATTTATCAACAGAAAAGCCGAAAAAAGATAATAATAGCAAAGCTTTCTGCGGATATTTGTTGGGTAGCACACTATTTGTGTCTTGGTGGCATAGCAGGAATAATACCCAATATGGTTGGTATATTCAGGGAGCTTGTTTTTATTAACCGCAAGGATAAAGCGTGGGCAAACAAACTTGTATGGCCTGTTTTGTTTATTGCAATCAATTTTGGTTTGGGAATGACCACGTTTCATTCCTTTTATAACATACTGCCTATTGCAGCCTCTGCCTTTGTAACGGTATCTCTTTGGATAGATAATCCGAGACTTACAAAAATCATTACCATACCTGTTTGCATAGCATTTATGATATATGATTTTTACGTAAAATCATATATTGGAATGATAAACGAAACCATCTCCATATTATCCATTATTATATTTTTCATAAAAGAAGGGAAGAAAACACATGAGCAGTAATGTTTTTACAGATGATTGCACAACCTCAAAAGAACTTAAAATAACGGAGGGCGCCCCCATTGCAGATATGGTGAGAACCATTGCCGCCGGTGAAACAGAAAACGGCAAGGCGTTTGCGAATGAAATTACCGACTGCTTTATTTCGGACTTTGAAAAGCCGGGTGACAAGATGGCGCACGTATCAACCTTTCTTGTGGTCGATGGCACGGTCTATATGAGCTACTACGCCAACACAAAAGAACCTTCCGAAGACCCCAAAAATCAGACCGCCCGTCTGGTTTATGCACTGACTGACGATATTGATAATAAAACCTTTGTTGACCTACAAACTACCGGCGATATGGTCGGCGACAAGGCCATTGATATGGTTTATGATACGATTCTTATGAAAAAGGATAACGATACCATATATATAATGTGGACTGCTCGCACAAGCGAAGGCAATTATTACCGCTTTTATTGTCCGTTTTCTCTTTCCACAAAAACATTAGGTAAAATAGGCGTAAATCGTTTTAAAGTTGGCAATACCGTAAACGATTTTTCAGTCAGCGGAATAAAATCTGCTCTAGCCGAAAATGAGATTCCTTGCAAAAAAATGTACTCGGATATCGGCATTATGCAAAAACTTTCAAGCAGAGTTGAGAACGGAAAAACCTATTATTACACTGGTACATACAGCGGCGATTTTACTTGCATTATTAAAAGCGATGACCTCATTACTTGGGAATATGTTTCGCAGCCTGATTTTATCAACGACTCCAAATGGGAAAATGCCACCTATGTTCTTGGCGATAAGGTGTATTATTTTGTTCGCCAGCAAGATACTAACAAATGCGGATTTTTAACGGCATATAATCTGCTTACAAAAACCTGGGATGTACCGGTAGAGATAGAAGATTGTCAATCAAGGGGCGATTTTATTTATTATAAAGATAATCTTTATCTTTTCCACGCTCCCATTGACCGTGAACATATAGGTATAGCGAAAATAGACACCGAAAATATCGCTGGTAGTAGTATCGTTTTGCAGGCAAAAATGCATACAAGCTGTTTTTATCCGTTTGTTCAGTATTGCGAGAACGGCGAACTTGCAATGTCCTATACAGTAGCAAGAAAGCATATAAGACTCGCAAAATTTACACTCAGCAAATACTTATAATGCCGATATCTAAATCGGTGTAACTTGCCAAAAACAATTGGAACCAAGCCTTTATGCTTAGTTCCAATTTTTCTTTGTTATAGGATCAGACCGGACTTGAAATGACCTTAAAGCTATGTTATACTTTACGATAACAAACAAATTTGCTTTCTGTTTAAAAACACATTTAAAAGGTGGGACCAAAAAATGAAAAAAATCTTATCTTTACTTATGGCTTTACTTATGCTGTTCTCGTTTGCAGCTTGCTCGGGCGGTGCGCCTGCGGGCAATACCGATAGCGACCAGAACGCAGGTGAAAACAGTTCATATCTTACAAGTACCGTTGACTCACCCTACAAGGTAACCAAAGAGCAATGGGAAGCAGCATTTGAATACGGCGAAGACGGTATAACGCTACTTAAAACTCTCGAAAACCACACCTGTCATTATATATCCGAAAGCGGTATGGAATCTATTTATAAGCAAGCGCCCAACGAGAATATATACTACGAAAAATCGATATCTTATGAACGTGAATACTTCTACGACCGCAAGGGCGACTTTGTTGACGTATATTCACTAGACGACAACGGCTGCCATTTGCAAGCCAAACAGATATGGGAAGATCACAAATTAAACGCAACCGACAATTTAAAATATGACCTAAGTTACTTTGCTATCGCCCACACTTATGACAACGCCGAGTTTTCCCAAGAAGAAAATGCCTACATATATAATAACAACTGCGAAATCAAGGCTTATTTTGAAAACGGCAAATTGGTTCGTCTTAAGTTAACTGATAGCCGTGGCGCAAGCAGTGACTACACAAATCTCGGCACCACAACAATAACCCTTCCTACAGAATACGAGGTTATTAAGTAATTTTTAATTTTTATAGCATAAAGCCCGTTACGTTCTGCGTAGCGGGCTTTTATCTAAAGCATTGACACCTAAATTACAAAACAGTATAATGGTACTTGTAAATTTTTTAAAAGGATGAATACAATGTTTTTTAAGCGTCTGGCGGCTTTTGCTTTAACCCTGGTTTTACTTGTGGGGCTTACCGCCTGCAAATCCGACTCGCAAAACACCTCTTTAAACAACACCACCTCTGCAAGCGCTACCGTCGGCAGCAAAGAGGACCCTTATACCCAAAATGATAATACAAGTACCACAGACGTCTTTACTTCTATAGAGTCCGGAAGCAGCTCTGAAAACGTAACCTCTGCCGATAATACGCAAGACGTTACCGACTCAAATCCGAGCACTGCTACAAGCCAAACACCCTCGCAGAGTACCGTTACGTCATCGCCGTCGGGCAGCAAAAACGAAATAGTTATAAGCTGCTCTCACAGTGGCGAGGACCCCTACAAAAACGTAAACAAAACCGAATTTTATGCAAATTACAAGACCGCTTGTTGTAACTTAGAGGCAACATACCGTTCTAAGCACGGGTTGTTGTCGGGCTCGCTTACGGTGCCCGGTCAGTATGCAACCGAAACTCAGGACCCGCCGAAATCCAACGGACAATACATACGCAACACCGCTACAATTTATTTGGATAACGGCAACACCTACGTAGTATTAGACGAGCGCGGCAACGAGGCTATGCGCATACACAAGGCGGGCGGATACATTACTCTTGAGGAAGTGGCCGCATATATGTACGCTTTTGGCGGCAACGAGCAAATTCCCGCAAACTATACCTCAAGCAAAAAAACGAAGCCCTCAAACAGTATTTGGGGCGAATATTTAAGGGTTAATCATTCTTACTTTTTGGGTGATACCGACCGTTACCCCTACGAGCCCGAGCTGCCCGATATTTCGGGTTGCGGTGGAGATTTAAGATACTATGAAATGGACATTGGCACCACCGGTACCGAAACTCCCGGCTATGCGGCAAAGCCATACATACAGGGCAACAAGGTAAACCGAGGCGCCGCAAGAATAGTCTACGCCCGACAGGACCTTAACGGCAACGGCATTTACGAGAACAACGAAATTTACGTTTTTTACACCCACAACCACTATAACGATTTCAGAGAATATTTGAATTATTTCGGCGGCTGGGGGCAGATGTTCGGCAACGTAACGGGCGGCGGCGAATACAGCAGTAAAACGAATGCCAACCCCACCCCTTACGTTAAAACCGCTTACTCGGCTTTCAGAACACAGTAAAATTAAATCACACCCTCATCAGTCTGATGAGGGTGTGTTGTTTTTTGTTGGATTAGTTATATATCGGCGCTCTGCTCACGCAAAACCCGTTCTATTTGCGCCTTTACAAGTAAAAATGCCTGCTCATTTTTACCACCGTTTAAAATAACGTCGGCAAACACTCTGGTGGGTTTAACGAAGGTATTGTGCATTGGCTTAACGGTAGACAAATACTGCTCTATTATACTGTCAATATCACGTCCACGCTCCTGCATATCACGTCTGGCACGGCGTAAAATACGCTCATCGGCATCGGTTTCAACGTAAATTTTAAGATTCATACAATCTCGCAAAGAAGGGTCGTGGAAAATAAGAATTCCGTCAATTAAAATAATAGGACGAGGCTGAATTTCTATAATCTTGTCGCTTCTGGTGTGGCGGGTGAAATCGTACACGGGGCAAAGGGCCTTCTCGCCGTTTTTGAGCTGATTTAGGTGCTGCACCATAAGGGAAAACTCGAGTGCCTCGGGCGCGTCGTAATTAAGATGCGCACGCTCTTCTAAAAGCAGTTCATCGTGCGGAAGATAGTAGTTATCGCAACTGATAAGCGAAATCTGGTCGGGGTATGCTTCTTTTAGTCTGGCCGCAAAGGTGGTTTTTCCCGATCCGCTGCCGCCTGCAATTCCTATTATGTACGGTTTCATATTGAGCGCTCCTATTATTTGTCTTACTTATTTAAGTATACTTATCTGGCTTTAAGGTGTCAAGAGGACAAATAATATAATAACCGCAATTTTGTTATTGACAAGGCTTTTGATTTTTGATATCTTTTGCTTGAAAGCAGGTGTACTTATGAATAATAAAATGCCAAAATACATTGTAGTAAATCCGGGCGACGAGGTAACCGAAAAGCATCGTGCCTGGCAGGGATGTCCTACCATTGCACGAACAAAGGGCGGTCGACTTTTTGCCGGCTGGTATACCGGCGGTATGATAGAGCCGTGCATAAATAACTACAACGTGCTTGTACAAAGTGATGATAACGGCAGCACCTGGTCTGCGCCGATTTTGGCGGTTTATAGCGATTATGACGCTATGCACCGAAATATTGATATTCAACTTTGGGTTGACGAAAAAGGGCGTCTTTGGGTAATGTGGACACAATCCCCGTTTTACAAAACTTCAGAACCCGCTTCTCTTAAACATTCTTATTTTGGAGACTATCATAAAGAATTTACGGGTGTTGAGGCTTTAATATGCAATAATCCCGATGCCGACGAGCTTATTTGGGAGCAGCCGCGTGTTATTTGCGATGGTTTTCTGCGAAGCAAACCGATTATACGCCATAACGGTGACTACGTTGTTCCGGCTTATGACTGGATAAATGCCGAAAACTATATGCTCAGAATATCTAAAGACGGCGGCGCAACCTTTGAGGATATTGTAGCAGCAAAAAAGCCGCAAAACAAAGTATTCGATGAAACTATGGCCTATGAAATCGGCACAAAGCTTTGTATTCTGGCAAGAACCAACCTTGGCTATTATGCCGAGTCGCACTCACTTGATGACGGCAAGACCTGGAGCGATACTGCAGAGTATCAAAAAGCGCCTTCCACAAGACTTTATATAGGCAGACTGTCGGGCGGTCAGTTAGCGCTTGTAAGAAGTATATCTGATACCGAGCGTCAGGGAATGAAGGTTTGCATCTCTGAAGATGACGGTGCTACGTGGCCGTATGAATTAATATTAGATACACGTACCGATTTATCGTACCCCGACTTAGAGGAGGGTGAAAACGGTGAAATATTTATTGTTTACGACCGTGAACGTCATAATTTAATAAATCTAAACCGCGAAACCTGGACATCCTCTGCCGCAAAGGAAATTTTGCTTGCAAAAATTACGGTGGACGATATTTATAACGGCTCACTTAGTGAAAACTCCTACACTGCAAGGGTAATAAGCAAGGCCGAAATAAACCTAGTTGAGAGGTAGCAAACGTGAAATTTTACGAAATTACCAAACAAGACAAAGAGTTAATTGAAATTGCACTTAAAACCCTTAGTGAAAATTTTGACGACGGGGTATATCACCACACAGTCGGCGCGGCTATACGCTGCAAAAACGGCAATGTCTACAGCGGTGTTAACTGCGATGGCATACACGGCTCGTGCGCAGAATACGTAACAATGGGTATTGCAATTTCTAAGGGAGAAAGAGAGTTCGACACCATTGTTGCCGTAAACGAAAAAGCGCCAAACGGTCTGTTCTCTCCTTGCGGAAACTGCCGACAGATGTTAACTGAATACTGCCCCGATATTAAGGTCATTTTAAACGACGATAACAACAATATTATAAAGGTGGATATTAAAGATTTGCTCCCATTTGCGTGGAAAAGAATAGAGATCGAATAAAAATATTGAAATTTTAATAAAAATATGGTATAATAGTTTTAACGCTTAAAACAAATTACGGGTATATGTGCATAATATGGTTGCACGTTTCTACCAACCACCTCAAATGGTTGCCTACCGGAGTTAAAATCCGGTAGGCATTTTTTGTTTTCTGCCCAAACGTTTTGAACTTGGTGATACTAATGAAAAAACCTGTTTTTTATACCGAAACAGCCTATTGCTTATCGCTCATTATCTTAGGACTAAGCACTGCGCTCATGGCTTATGGTGACTTTGGAATATCCACCGTAGTTGCGCCATCATACGTACTATATTTGTTCGTATCAAAGTTCTGGCCGTTTTTCAGCTTTGGCATTGCTCAGTACGTAGTCCAGATAGCTATTGTTGTTTTACTTATTATTATTTTAAAAAAAGCAAAGTCATATTTTTTAATGTCGTTTATTGCGGGAATTATACATAATACGGCGCTCGATATTTCTATGCTTTTTATAGCCTTACTCCCCAACAACATTTATTTGCGAATTGGTCTGTTTATTTTGGGTGTGATTCTTGCCTGCGCATCTTTAGCGCTGATTTTTGTCAGCTATTTGCCACCGATGTCTTACGAGATGTTCTCGAAGGAGCTGGCAAAAAAATTCAAAAAACCCGTTCATAAAATGGTAAATCTCTATAACCTTGGCTCACTTATTGTGGCAGTAGCGCTAAGCCTTATATTCTTTGGAAAACTAAAAGGCGTGGGTATAGGCACTCTTATTTGCGCTTTCTCTTACGGCTACATCATTCGGTTTTTCCAAAATATATACAATAAACTGTTCGAGTTTACCGACAAATTTAAATTTAGAAAATTCTTTGAAGAAAGCGAGGAAAAATAATGTATACAAAATACCGTCTTTCAGTAGCACTTGATATTGACGATTTACTAATGGAATGTACGTCGTACGCTATGGCATTAGCCAATGAAAAATACAAATTCGACCCACCAATGACCATTTATGAGAAAACCAGCTGGGGTAAGCTGGGCACCCGCGCTGACACGATTTATCAGTTTTTCTCAAGCGCCGATTTTTACCGTAATCAACCCGTTTACGAGGGCGCAAAGGAATTCGTTAAAAAGCTTACCAAAATGGCCGAGGTTTACGTATGCACCGCGGTTCCGCCTCAGTTTATGGGAATAAGAGCCGAGCGCATTATGCAGGAATTCCCCGAAATAGATGCCGACCACATTTATATGGGCGCCAAAAAGCAAAACATTCACACCGACATTTTATTCGACGATGCTCTGCACAACATTTTAGATTCGAGCGCAAAGCACCCAATACTAATGCGCCGTCCGTGGAATCAGGACGCTACGGGTATGCTTGCGGTCAACAACTACGATGAATTTTTAAAGCTTGTTGAGGTTATTGCCGAGAGCCGCTCGGTTATCCCGCAACCGAAAGCGGCAAAGCACCCCGATATTGTTGTGCTCGTTGGTACTTCCGGCAGCGGTAAGTCTAAAATTGCAACGCAGTTTTTAGAAGACAATCCCGACTTCGAAAAGCCAATAAGCTACACCACAAAGGACCCGACTGCAAAGATACAAAACAACTGGTACACCTACGTACCGCTCGATGAATTCAGAAGTATGTGCGACAGCGGCGAGCTTATTTCGTCTACTATGTATGTCGGTCACGGTTACGGCTCTAAAAAGTGTGATATAGACAAAATTTTAAACAGCAACAAGCGTGTGCTTACCACAATGGATATTTGCGGTGCGATGTCGCTCAAAACCTACTATAAAAACGTAACCACCATATACATTAAGCGCGACAAAAAGGCTCTTATGACCAACATTCTGCAGAAAAATTCATCTATAGAAGACAAGGTAACAAGACTTATTTCTATTGACTACGAGCCCCAGAGCGCCGCTCTTTGCGACTACGTAATAGATTTTGACGATTATTCCGACGCCGTAGCGCAACTGGCTAAAATCTTAAAAAAATAGCTCTTTAAAATAACACCCCGATGAAATTCATCGGGGTGTTTCTTACATATTTTTTCTTTTGTATTCCATTGGTGTCAGTCCTAAGTGCTTTTTAAAAAATAGCGAAAAATAATTCGGCGAAGAAAAATTCATTTTCTCGGCTATTTGCGATATCTGTAACCCATCACTTAAAAGTCTTACGGCCTCTTTTATTCTTAAAGAATTATAAAAGGTTTTAGGGCTCACGCTTGCATAGGTCATAAACAGTTTTTTAAGGTAGCTGACGCTTATGTTGTGCTTTTTGGCTAAATCCAAAAGCGAAAAATTATCATAAACGGTCTGCAGCATTGTGGTTACAATCTGGGTATAAAGATGCGCCGAGGTCTCGCTTAAAAATGCATCCTTTTGCTTTAGCTGAGTGCAGATATCTATTATAAGTGCCGTCAAACTGACCGATGCATACTGCCCTAAATATCCGCTTTTATCATTATCTGCTACGTACCGCTCGGTCAGTTCAAAACACTTTAAAAGCTGAGCTTGTTGCGATACATTCAGCTGATACACGCCGTCGAAAATTTTATTTGGTAGCTCACCGACCACCGTAAACGATAAATTTATTATATTCGGAGTAGTCTTTTTGTACGATTTTAGGCAATGAAATTCCATCGGAGCGTAAAAAATTATATCGCCCTCGTTTAATATATATACCTTTTCGTCCTCGGTTATCTGTACGCAGCCCGATACAACGTATAAAAGCTCTAAAAAGTAGTGGCTCTCCCCTTTAAAATCAAAGTCCTCCGACAAAATTTGGTTGTAGGGGTTTCCTATTTTGTCTATAAAAAAGCGGTTTTTGGTTTCACACAGCATATTATCACCAGTGTCTAAAAGTATAATTTTTGTATCTGTTTTGGTATTGATTATGTTTTTTATACACTATATAATAATACTAACCTTTAAAAAAATCAACTGTGGAGGTTTTTTTATGAAAGAAAAAGTAAAAATTGCGTACATTGGTCTTGGTCGACGCGGAGTAAGCGTTTTAAGAGAATGCTTTGCTAAGATGAGTGACGTTGAAATCACTGTCCTGTGCGATACATATGAGCCCGCTCTTAATACGGGTGCCGAGATTTTAGAAAATGCAGGCAAAGAAAGGGCCATTTTAACCACCGATGCCGATGCCGCCATAAACAACCCCGACGTTGACGCTGTTGTTATTATGACCGGCTGGAACGAGAGAGCCGTACTTGCTGAGAAAGCAATGCTCGCAGGCAAATACACGGCCATAGAGGTTGGTTGCGCTTTTGATATAAGTGAGTGCTACCGTCTTATTGACGTTTACGAGCAAACCAAATCTCCCTTAATGATGTTAGAAAACTGCTGCTACGGCAGAAGAGAAATGATGGGTTTAAGGCTCGTTAAAGAGGGCTTATTCGGTGAGGTTGTTCACTGCGCAGGCGGATATCATCATTTTTTACCCGACTGCGAGCTGTTTTTAGATATAGACAAGGAATACAAGCACTACCGCCTGGCCTCTTACGTTCACCGCAACTGCGAGCAATACCCAACCCACGAGCTAGGTCCTATTTCTAAGGTGCTTAACATAAACAGAGGCAACCGCTTTATGACCTTATCGTCCTTTGCATCGGGCAAGGGCGGCTTAAAGCAGTCTGCAAAGACTATTCTTGGCGAAGACAGTCCTTACGCTAAAATAGATTACAAGCAAAGTGACATTATAACAACCATTCTCACCTGCGCCAACGGTCAGACCGTTCACTTGTGTTTAGACACCACCTCTCCCCGCCCGTACTATAGCCGCAACTTTACGGTAAGAGGTACTAAGGGTATGTGCACCGAGGAAAGAAAGGTGGTATTCTTAGAGGGTATGGAAGAGCCTGTTGAAAACAACGAAGAGCAGATGTATGAAAAATACGACCACCCGCTACACAAGGAGTACCACGAGCTTGGCGAACGCGGCGGTCACGACGGTATGGACTGGCTTGTTTGCCGCGCGTTTGTCGAAAGCGTTAAAAACGGCACCAACACCCCCATAGATGCATACGATACAGTCACCTGGATGGCAATTGCCGCTTTAAGCGAAGCATCAATTAACCAGGGCGGCGCACCCGTTACCTTCCCCGACTTTACAAAGGGCAAATGGATAAACCGAGAAGCTCCGCTAAAAACCAAATACACCCTCGATGAAATTGTTGAGGACCGCTCGGTTCCGATATTTTTAGATTAGTTTATACTCAGCGCACCGCAAATACTTGCGGTGTGCTTTTTTATTGCATTTTTACATTACGCAATATATAATCTAAATGAGAGGTGTTTTTATGAAAATTACTGTTGTTCAGCCACCGTATTTTGTAGACAATAATCCCGACCAGACTATAGCCGACTTTTTACTAAGCGAGCTAAAAAATGCCGATAGTGATTTGATCGTTCTGCCCGAATATTCAAACGCAGGCGGAATATCCGACAAAGAAAGTCTGCTTAGTGCCATACCCCGAGCCGAAGATATGTTAAATCAGGCCTCGTTAACGGCCAGGCAAAAATGCGCTTTCGTGGCTATTAACGTACTGCAGCAACGCGGCGGTAAAATAAAAAACAGCACCTATCTTTTTGATAAAAACGGCGACACCGCCTTTATTTACGATAAAATTCATCTGCCACCCTCAGAGGTATCTTTTGGAATAGAGCGCGGCAACGGTGAATGCTTTTGTGAAGTAAACGGCATTAAATTTGCCTTTTTAACCTGTTACGATGTTTATTTTAACGAACAAATAGAATATATCGCCTCAAAAAAGCCCGATATTATAATTGTGCCCGGCTACCAGCGGGGAGAACGGACCGATATTATACTCGCTCAAAGTAAACTGCTCGCATTTCGCGCTAATGCCTTTGTGGCAAGGGCGTCGGTTTCTATGAACTCGTCAGACCACGGCGGCTGCTCTTTGATTGCCTCTCCCGACGGCAATATTTTAAAAAATATCGGCGCCGACGTTGGCGCAATCACCGCCGAGGTTGACCCAAAATACAAATATATGCGCCCAGCAGGCTTTGGCGGCGGTATGGTAAGAAACGATGACTTTATAAACAGCGGTCTTATGCCGAATATTTTTAATAAATAATTCAGCCGGTTTATTCGATGTTTGTCGTTTTAATTTAATTGACAAAAAGGCAAAATTTTGCTATATTTTTAATATAATTTATATCTATTGAGGTGTTTTTATGGCAAAAACCGTAGCAGACGTACTAAAGCTTATAAAAGAAAACAATATTAAAATGGTTGACTTTAAAATGGTCGACATTAACGGTCAGTACCGTCACGTGACCATTCCTGCCGAAAATTTCGGTGAAGATACTCTAAAAAGCGGTATCGGTTTTGACGCATCTAACTACGGCTACGCCGTTGTTGAAAAGAGCGATATGGTCTTTATCCCCGACCCCGACACAGCACTTATTGACCCGTTTTGCGAAATTCCTACCCTTTCTATGACGGGTAACGCTATGATTATTGATTCTCCCGAAAACCGCCCGCTCGCCCAGTACCCGCGCAACATTATAAAAGCGGCCGTGCAGTATATGAAGGACAGCGGCGTGGCTGATGAAATGAAAATTTTACCCGAATTTGAGTTTTATCTTTTCGACGACGTCACCTGGAACGTTGCAGGCAACTACGTAGGCGCCAGCGTCGATGCAAGGCAGTCATACTGGAATTCTGATAACGAGGGCAAGGGTGTAGTAGTACCAAAGCAGAAAAACTACCACATTGCAAAGCCGTTCGATACCTCTTTTGAATGCCGCAGCGAGATGTGTATGCTAATGAGGGACGCCGGAATAGAAATTAACTATCATCACCCTGAAGTTGCAGCATCAGGTCAGTATGAAATTGAGCCTCAGCTTGGCGAGGTTGTTCATATGGCCGATGCGACTATGATGATTAAATACATTATTCATAACACAGCCCTTAAATACGGCAAGAGCGCTACCTTTATGCCAAAACCCATTTATGGCGAGGCAGGCAGCGGTATGCACGTTCATATGCTGCTCTTTAAAGACGGCAAGCCCGTATTCTCTGACGATAACGGCTATTCGCACCTAAGCAAAACTGCCCACTACTTTATCGGCGGTCTTCTAAAACACATTGGCTCGCTTTGCGCAATTACAAACCCGTCAACAAACTCGTTCAAGCGTCTCGTTCCCGGTTTTGAGGCTCCCGTAATGGTAGGCTTCGCTACCTCTAACAGAAGTGCGGTTATACGTATTCCCGCCTATGCAAAGAGTCCCGACAAGCGCCGTTTTGAACTAAGAAACCCCGATGCTACCTGCAATCCGTATTTTTGCTATGCCGCAATTTTAATGGCAGGTCTTGACGGTATTAAGAACAAAATCGACCCGCACGAGAACGGTTGGGGCCCGTACGATATGAACCTTTATAATCTGCCCGAGGAAGAAAAGGCAAAATTAAAGGGCTTACCCGTATCGCTCGAGCAGGCGCTCGACTGCTTGGAAAAGGATAACGACTATTTAACCGCCGGCGGCGTATTCCCGAAAGAACTGCTAACAAACTTTATAAAGGCCAAACGTGCCGAATGTGCTCAGCTTTCAGCAATTCCGCACCCCGCCGAGTTTGATAAGTATTACAATTTATAATTAACCCAAAACACCTCAAGATTTTTGAGGTGTTTTTTATTGCTATATCCGAATTGTTATGTTATACTTGGCGTAGCGTACAAATATTAAACATCGGGGCGTGAAAATATGTACAAAAATAAAAATCTACCTCCAAAACAGCGCGCTTTAGACCTTTTATCCAAAATGACCTTGGACGAAAAGTTCGAGCAGATGAATATTTATCTCAGAGTCGAAACGGCTTACAAACAGTTTAAAGAACAAGGCAAACTGGCCGAGCGTGGTTGTATGTTTGCGGAAGAAAACACCCACAGCTTAGAGCAGTTTATTCAGATGCAAAAATATTTCGTTGAGAAAACACGTCTTGGTATTCCCGTTTTGCTCGCCTGCGAGTCTTTGCACGGTGTTATTCACGAAAATGCCACCGTATTCCCGCAAAGCGCATCGCTCGGCTGCACATTTAACCGCGATTTAGTATCGCAAATGGCCGACATTATAGGCTCGGAATCTGCAGCGCTTGGCGTAAGGCAGGTTTATGCGCCCGATCTGGATATTCCGCGTGATCCCCGTTGGGGACGTATGCAAGAGTGCTACGGTGAGGACCCCTATTTAGTGGGTGAAATGGGTTGCCGCTACGTTAAGGGCGTACAGTCGCACCCCGTTGCAACAACTCTTAAGCACTTTATTGCCTACAGCACACCCGAAAACGGTATAAACTTAGCTCCCGTTCATATTGGGGAGCGTGAGATGCGAGAGGTTAATTTAGAACCCTTTAAAAAGTGCATAGATGCCGGCGCACTCTCGGTAATGCCTGCTTATAACGAGGTTGACGGCGAGGTTGTTCACGCTTCTAAGCGTTTGCTAAGAAACTTACTGCGTGATGAGCTCGGCTTTGACGGTATGACCGTTTCGGACTACGGCGCAATAGATATGTTCACCTTCTTCCACCACATAGCAAAAGACCGCTTAGAAGCAGGCAAGCTTGCTTTAGAGGCTGGCGTTGATATGGAGGCTCCCTACCCGTTCGGCTACGGTGAGGAATTAAAGGCGGCCGTACAAAGAGGCGAAGTCGACATTAAGCTTATAGACGAATGTGTTCTTAACATTTTAACCCTTAAATTTAAGGTTGGCTTATTTGAAAACCCCTATCTTTTCGCCGACGAGCCTTTACATACCGAAACTGCGGTTGAGCTTTCCCGCAAAGCCGACGAAGAAGCCATAGTTATGCTTAAAAACGATGGGATTTTGCCCTTAAACAAAAATACTGCGGGTAAAATTGCCGTAATAGGTAACAATGCTAAAGACAGCTTCTTGGGTGACTACATTGTAAGGACCAAAAACTGCGTAGATTTTTACACGGGTATGGTAAATTACTTAGGCGAGGAAAAGGTTTTATACTCCCGCGGCTGCTCACCGCTCTTTACTGATGAGCAAATGATACAAGATGCTATTGACACCGCAAGCAAGGCCGACACTGTATTTTTAGTGCTTGGCGATAATGCCGACGTTGGCGGCGGCATTGGCGGCGGCTTTCACTCCAACAACGAAATTACCTGCAGCGAGGGTTACGACACCCACGAGTTATGTCTGCCACCCGCTCAGCAAAGGTTGTTCGATGCAATATCGGCTTTAAACAAGCCCATAGTTCTCGTTCTTTATGCGGGCAGAGCCTATGCGCTGGAAAAAGAGGTTAACTGTGTTAACGGCTTTTTCTACTCCTTCGGCGGTGGCGAGCAAAGCGGCAACGCCTTTGCAAGACTCATTTTCGGCGAGGTTTCCCCCTCGGGCAAGCTTTCTATTTCTCTGCCCAAATCTACGGGTCACATTCCGTGTTACTATAACTACAAGGTGTGCGCAAGAGGTACGTTTTACAGAAAACCGGGCAGCGCTGAAAATCCCGGTCGCGACTACGTACTGGCTTCTCCGAACGCCTGGTATACCTTTGGTGATGGATTATCGTACACAAAGGTAGAATACTCAAATTTATCTGCCACAGTACTCAGAAATAATGAAGTCAAGGTAGAAGTAACCCTCAAAAACACGGGTGATTACGCCATTAACGAGAGCGTGCTTTTATTCTTAAAGGTTTTATATGCTCCTATAACTCCGTTCGTAAAAAGGCTAAGGCAGTTTGAAAAGGTATATTTAAACCCGGGTGAAGAAAAAACCGTTCAGTTTACTCTTGGCGCTGATGACTTTACCTATATTGATATTAACTACAAGCAAGCGCATCTGCCCGGTGATTACAAGGTTTTAATCGACAATCTGGAATGCGAATTTACCATTAAGTAGGGATAAAAAATGATTTTATATATCGTACGGCACGGTCACCCCGACTACGCCACCGACACTTTAACCAACACAGGCAAAATGCAGGCCGAGCTGGTGGGCAAAAGGCTATTTGATGAGGGAATTGACGTGATTTATTCCTCCCCTATGGGCAGGGCTATTGAAACGGCCGAGCCCGCCTGCGAAATGATGGGAATAAGAAAGCATATCGAAGAGTGGGCGCACGAAATTGGTGACGAGCGCCTTACCACCTTCCCCGACGGCAAGCTAAAGCCTATCGGAATACTGCAAAATACTTCATTTTTAGAGGACGGCAATTTTGCTTATTCGTATGATGATACTTTTAAATGTCCGCCACTAAAGAGCGCTAATATGCAGGCGGCGGTAGAGTACATTGAAGAAAACGGAAAAGACTTTTTAGAAAGACTCGGCTACAAGGAAGAAAACGGCTCATACCGTATTTTAAGGGAGAACAACCAAAAGGTCGCTTTATTCTGCCACGCCGCATTTTTAAAAACCTGGCTTTCTGTTTTGCTTAAAGTACCTCTGCACGTTATGTGGTCATCGTTTGAGCACTCGCCCTTTACGGCGGTTACGGTTATTGAATTTAAAAACAATCCCGACGGCTTTACTGCGCCAAGGTGCATTAAAATTTCCGACGTATCTCACCTTCCAGAAGAACTCGTTGGCATTTTACACACTCAGTTTAACCCAAAACCCGAACAGGAGTGATTATTTTGAAGCATTTAGAAACTTTACTGAATTCTCTGATTGACCAAAAACAAGTCCAAAACATTGCCATTATGGTCGGCAGACACAATGAAATTTTGTACCAAACCTTTAAGGGCGAAAACTCCATTAACGAAAACACCCTTTTTGATATGGCATCTGTCTCAAAAATTCTTTGCACCACCACACTCAGTTTAATTGCTCTCGATAAGGGGCTTATTAAGTTAGATGATACTGTAGATAAATTTTTTGCCTGCCCGAAAGACAAACAGCATCTTACAATTTTTAACCTGCTTACCCACACCATAGGTATTGGTCACAGGTCCTTAAACGTTGCGGGCAACACCTACGAGAATATTGCCGAATATATTTTAAAAATTCCTTGTGATATACCCGTAGGTTCCAACGTTTTATACAGCTGCCCCGGTTTTATTTTGCTTGGCAAAATATTAGAAAAGGTTTTCGGCAAAAAACTCGACGTTTTATTTAAGGAGTACGTTTGCGACCCGCTTAATATGAACAGCACCTCTTACCTGCCAAGGTTCACCGAAAACTCGGTAAACAGTAATTTACAGACAGACAAAAAGTGCGTTGTAAATGACTACAACTGCGACTTTTTAGGCGGTGTTGCGGGTAATGCGGGTGTGTTTTCTAACTTAAGTGACCTTACAAAATTTGCTCAATTTCTGCTAAGCAAGGGTGCGCCCTTAATAAGTCAAAACACCTTTGATATGGCAATAAAAAACCATACGCCCGATATGAATGAGTCACGAGGACTCGGCTTTGTATACGTTGATGAACGCTATGCGCAAACGGGTGATTTGTTCAGTATCGGCAGTTTTGGTCACTGCGGTCATACGGGTCAGTCGCTCTTTGTAGATTTAAAAAGCAGACTTTACGTTATTGTTTTGTCTGATGCGACCATAACGGGCATAAAGTTTAACGGCAAGGAAAATTACGATGCCGTTATGGATATGCGCCAAAAAATTCACAATGCCATTTTGAGTGATATCGGCTAAAAATATAACTAACAAACGACAAAAAAGCCCCACCAAACAGCTGTTTGGTGGGGCTATGTGCTTTTTATTTAATTTAACGCTCTTTGCCTACAAAGAAAAGCGCTAAAGTGCCGGGACCAGAGTGTGCGCCGATTACTGCGCCAACGTAGGTTATAAGCTCGGTTGTAACGTTGTATTTTTCCTTTAAAATCTTGGCAAGAAGGTTGGCATCGTCTATGCAGTCTCCGTGCGAGATGAAAACCTTGCCGCCGAGCACTACCTTTGCCTTTTTCTCGTACTGATCAGCCAAAGCTGCAATTGCGGCCTTTCTGCCACGCACCTTAAACTTGTTTATAAGGTGGCCCTCGTTATCCATATGAAGAACCGGTTTTACACCCAAAATGCCGCCAACGAATGCAACTGTAGGACTAATTCTGCCGCCACGCTTTAAATATACAAGGTCATCAACCGTAAACCAGTGGCATAAATTTTCTCTTAAATTCAGCGCATATTCTGCCGCAGTATCAATATCTGCGCCCTCGTTTGCTTTATCTACAACCATTTTAAGTAACAAGCCAAAGCCTGCCGAAGCGCTAAGGGTATCTACGCAAATAATCTTGTTATCTTTGTATTCGTCCTTTAAATCCTCGGCGGCAATTACTGCGGAATTATATGTGGTGCTGAGTCCCGATGAAAATGCGATATATAAAATATCCTTACCCGTCTTTAAGATTTTTTCAAAAGCTTCCTTAAAAGCGCCAACGCTAATAGCCGAGGTCTTTGCAACCTTGCCGTCACGCATTGCGTTATAAAACTGACCTATTGGCACCGACTCGTTTGTCTGCTCTATATCGGAATCGGTAAACTTAAAAGACAAATTTAAGTACTGAACGTTCCATTCCTTTAAAAGCTCGGGTGAAATATCACACGCAGAATCGGTAAAAATTACGTAATTACTCATTGAAAAATCTCCTTAGATGCTGTATAATGAAGTATAATAGTTTTTCTTATAATGGTTATGGTTAGTCGAAACATCTGAGTTTCGACACCAAATCTTTGATTTTGTGACAAATTTTCTTTAAAAATTTGTCCATAACCATTGCAATGAGTGTTGTGCAAAATTAAATTTTGTAATTTAATTTTGCTA
>JAFSCI010000009.1 GCA_017436815.1 Clostridia bacterium | reverse complement strand
TGCGGAGTTTCAATATAGCCCGGGCCAATGCCGTTGCACTGAATGTTGAATTCGCCGTATTCAGATGCGATATTTTTGGTCAGCATCTTTAGTCCGCCCTTAGCTGCTGCGTAGGCCGATACTGTTTCACGGCCCAATTCGCTCATCATAGAGCATATATTTATAATTTTGCCGTGACCCTTCTTTATCATAGAAGGAATAACCGCTTTCGATACTATAAACGGAGCGTTAAGGTCAACGTCTATAACCTGTCTGAACTGCTCGGCGCTCATCTCGCACATAGGAATGCGCTTAATAATGCCTGCATTGTTTACCAAAATGTCTACAACGCCAACTTCATTTTCAACCTTAGCTATAAAAGCGTTTACGGCAGCCTCATCGGTAACGTCGCAAACGTAACCGTGCGCAGTTATACCCTCAGCGGTGTAGTTTTCGAGTCCCTTGTTTACAAGTTCTTCGTTTATATCGTTAAAAACTATTGTGGCGCCGGCCTTTGCGAGTCCCTTTGCAATGGCAAAGCCAATGCCGTATGATGCGCCTGTAACGAGTGCTACCTTGCCGTTTAAATCAAACATATTATTCATAAAATATACTCCTTTTTCTTACAGAAGATCTTTTGTTTCAATAAAGTCCATATCGGTGAACTCCTGGTTTTCACCGCACATTGCCCAAATAAACGAATATGCCTTTGTACCAACGCCAGAATGAATAGACCATGACGGAGAAATAACGGCCTCTTCGTTGTGCATAATAATGTGGCGTGTTTCGGTAGGTTCGCCCATCATATGAAATACAACGTCATTTTCGCCCATATCCAAGTACATATAAACCTCCATACGTCTGTCATGTGTGTGGCAGGGCATAGTGTTCCAGTTAGAGCCAGATTCGAGCTGGGTTAGTCCCATTGCTAACTGACAGCTTTTAATAACCTCGGGGTGAATGTACTGATTTATAACACGCTTGTTGCATTCCTCAGCACTGCCGCAGGGAACCTTTTTAGCCTTGGTAATGTCTATTTTAACAATGGGGTACGAGGTGTGAGCAGGGCAGGAGCTTACGTAGAACTTAGCGGGATTTGCTTCATCTATGCTCTTAAAGGTAATGTCCTTATTTCCCATGCCGATGTAAATACCGTCACGCTCGTTCATTATGTACTCGGTGCCGTCGATGGTAATAATACCCTTGCCGCCAACGTTAATACAACCCATCTCTCTTCTTTGTAAGAAGTAGTCTGCAGCGAGCTCTTTGCCGGCTTCGAGCTTTAATACCTGTCTTACGGGCATAAGTCCTGCGGTAATGATTCTGTCTATATGACTGTAAACCATTCTTATGTTGTCTTTAGTGAAGAGATTTGCAATATGAAATTCCTCTCTGAGCCTTTCGGTTGTGTAGTGTTTTACGTCCTTTGCGTTTGATGCTTGTCTTACGTCCATTTTAGATAAATCCTCCTTAATAATGTTACCGAAAACTTCTATCTGCGTCAGCGCCGCAAATGATAAAACCTCGGATACTTGTTTAAAATCAAATAAACGAACAAAAGTGGTCGTTTTTTTTGCAAAAGTAATTTCTTGACCCACAGAATTTTGCGGGTTTAAATCGGTGTTGTCAAGCGTGAAATCGCAAGTAATGACCTCACCGCTTGAGAACTGCACGCTTATGTTTTTCCAGTACGAGTCGTGCGGAATGTCGGTTATAGGGTCGTGAGCAAAATCGGCTCTTAGGTAAAACACCAGCTTGTCGATTTCAACCTCACGGCCAAAGTCCAATAAATACTCTAAATCTTCTCTGGCACCGCCTGCCCAGGAATGATACGGATATGCTCCGTGACCCTGGTTGTTTATAACTCCGTCAATAGCGTTGCGCTCGTAAAAGCAGGGCTCCTCACGTGTTACAAAGTTGGCCGTTGCGTGTGGGAAGAATTTTACGTTTGCGTGTCGGTCGTGAGAATTGAGCGCAAGGTTTCTGTAACCGTAGATTTCTTCATCGCTCGGCTCTCGCACACTTATTATGTGTTTTGTACCGCTAAAGGCGAGCGGGTCATAGCAAGCGTCAATTTGCTGTTTTGTTGGAACCACAAATTCAAAACTTTTGTTTTTGGCCCAGATAATGCTTTCCTTCAGGGTAGGGTCCAGTTTTACCGCAATGAAAAATCCGCCGTCAATTAAAACCTTAATTTTATCACCGCCGCAAAGTAATCCGTCATACTCGGCGTTTATGCTCTGTCCCTTATATTCGGCTTTAAGGGTGCCTTCGCATGATAGAATTTTTAAGGTTAGCAAATAATCACTCCTAATTTTGAATTATTTTATATGTACTCATTATAACATAAAATTTTGCAATTTTATTGCAAATCATAATTATTTTATTGCTTTTTTCACCAAATTATGATATTTTGAAGCTAGGAAGGTGTAAATATGGACGTATTTTTTGAAACTTGCTCACTGGCAGAGAAAAATGCACTTGAAAATAAAAGCTACGGAGTTTTTTATTCCGAAACAAAAAATCACAACCAAAACGTGCACGTGCACGAGTGTTGTGAGCTGTTTTTGTGCTTGGAGGGCGGCAGTTCGTTTTTGATAGACGATGAGTTTTACGAAATATCGAACGGCGACCTTTTTGTAATGAATCAGTTTGAGGCGCACAAGGTAGCGCCCGATAAAAGCGAAAAATTCATACGCTATATAATGCATATTCACCCCGCATTTTTGTACGACGTGTCGGGTGATGATACTAATCTGGCGGGTTGTTTTTATGCTGCGGGCAGGCCTAACAAGGTGAGCCTTACCAAAGAGCAAACTCAGCATCTTATAGATCTTTTTGAGTCTTTAAGACGCACTGAAGTGTATGGCGACAGTATGTACAAAAGGCTGAGGGTTACTGAGATATTATTACAGACAAATCAGTTTTTTTCCCTTAACAACAAGCCCGACCCCGAGGACGTTTCGCACAAGACAATAAATCTTATAATCAATTACATTAACGACAACTTCGCAAAAGAGCTCACACTTGAGGACGTTGCAAAAAACGCCTTTATATCGGTAAATCAGCTTTGCAGAATTTTTAACAAATACTGCTCAACCACCGTTACAAAATACATAATAAGCAAGCGCATAGCCGAGGCTAAAAAGCTTTTGGCCGAGGGAACGAGCGTTACAAACACCGCATATTTGTGCGGCTTTAACGATTACGCCAATTTTATTAAAACCTTCAAAAAAACTGTTGGCGTATCTCCGGGAAAATATAAACTTCAATTTAAGTAAAAACTAAAGTTTTTGTGTTGATATTTTAAGCTGTATTAAGTATAATAAATTATATATACTTGTGTTTTGGGTGATGAAATGGATTTTAAGCAATTTTTAGAGCATATTTCCTCCAAAAAAATCGCAATGTGCGGTATAGGAGTAAGCAATACCCCCCTTATTTTAAGCTTTTTAGAAAGGGGCGCAAAGGTATATGCGTGTGACAGACGCTCAAAAGAGCAAATAGGTGACATAGCCGATACCTTAATAAAAGCCGGCGCTGTTTTAAAGCTTGGCGAAGACTATTTAAAGGACTTAGAGGTCGATATTATCTTCCGTACCCCCGGTATGAGCTTTAATCTGCCCGAGCTTTCTGCCGCCAGAAAAAAGGGAATAGCCGTCACAAGTGAGATGGAGGTATTTTTCGATTTATGCCCCGCCACTATTTTTGCCGTAACAGGCTCAGACGGTAAAACCACAACCACAACCCTTATTGCCAAAATGCTGGAAAAAGAGGGTAAAAAAGTTCACGTTGGCGGTAATATAGGCAAACCGCTTTTACCCGAGATAGAAAACATATCGCCCGACGATTTTGTAGTTGTCGAGCTTTCGTCCTTCCAGCTCATTTCTATGCGCAAAAGTCCCGACGTTGCGGTGGTAACCAACGTTGCCCCCAACCATTTGGACGTGCATAAGGATATGGACGAATACGTAGAAGCTAAAAAGAACATAATTTTACATCAGAATGCATTTTCCCGCACAATTTTAAACGAGGATAATGACATTACCAATTCCTTTAAAAACTACGTCAGAGGTCAGTCGCTTTCCTTTAGTATGGAGGGTCCGCTTAAAAACGGCGCCTGGCTCGATGAAAACGGCAATATCCATATGGCCTACAGAGGAATCGACGTTCCGATTATGCACCGCAAGGATATAACCATTTTAGGTGACCATAACGTAGCAAACTACCTGGCTGCCATCTCGGCCGTTTGGGGCTACGTTGGGGTAGATACCATAAAGGCGGTAGCCAAAGAGTTTAAGGGCGTAGAGCACAGAATTGAGTTCGTAAGAGAGGTAAACGGCGTAAAATATTATAACGACTCCATTGCCTCCAGCCCCACCCGTACAATTGCAGGACTCAAGGCATTTGACCAGCCTATAATTTTGCTTGCAGGCGGGTATGATAAGCACATTCCGTTTGAACCTATGGTGCCCTATATTATAGACAAGGTGAAGCTTATTTGCCTGTCGGGTCCTACGGCTGAGAAAATTGAAAACGCCATAAGGTCAGATTCGGGTTACAACGGCTCTCCCGAAATTGTAAGGGTTGCCGATTTGGCCGAGGGTGTAGCCGTTGCAAGCGAAAGGGCACAGGTGGGCGATATCGTTTCGCTTTCTCCCGCATGCGCCAGCTTCGATGCATTCCCCAACTTTATGGCAAGAGGAAATTATTATAAAGACTTGGTGAACAAACTTTAATGGATACAAAAAAGGTGTTATTTGACCTTTGCTCGCTGAATCAAATTGGCAACAAAGCAGAGTGTACCGAATATATAAAACAAGCTTTAAGCGGCATAGCCGACATAAAAATGTTGGATTCTGACTGTATAGCCGCAACCTTTAAGGGTATCTCAGACGGAGAAATTCTGTTCGATGCCCACATAGACCAAATAGGTATGGTTGTTACTTTTGTTGACGATAACGGCTTTGTAAAGGTTGCCGCCGCAGGTGGAATAGATGCCAAAACTCTGCTTGCCAAAACGGTTAAAATTTTGGGCAATAAACCTGTAGATGCCGTTTTCTCAAGCACACCGCCGCATCTTAAAAGCTCAGATACCGCAGTATCAGACATAACCGAGTTAATATTAGATACAGCCCTTGGCGCTAACGCTAAAGATTTTGTTAGTGTTGGCGATTACGTAGTTTATAATAACACCCCTGCCGAGCTTTTATCGGGCAGGGTTACGTCTGCGTTTTTAGATAACCGCGCAGGCGTTTGCGCATTGCTTTTACTGGCTGATATGTTAAAGGGCAAACAACTCAAAAAAAGCGTCACCTTGCTTTTCTCCACCGAAGAGGAGCTTGGTTGCCGCAAGGTAAAAACAAGCACCTTTGCCCTTGCTGATAATATAACCGAGGCCGTAGCCGTAGACGTTACCTTTGCCACCGCACCCGATGTATCTAGCGCACATGGCGGTGAACTTGGCGGCGGCGCAATGGTGGGAATATCACCGTTTTTAAACGCAAACGTTACAAACAAGATTTTAAAAGTGGCTGAGGAAAATAACCTTCCTTATCAAAAAGAGGTTATGGGTGCGGCTACGTCGACCAATGCCGATTCAATAGGCATTACAAAAAGCGGAATACCAACGGGACTTGTGTCTATTCCGATAAGAAATATGCACACAAGCATTGAGGTCGCCGATATGTGCGATATTGAAAACACCGCAAAACTGCTTTATGAATACGTAATTGCAGGGGGTGTCGCAGAATGTTAAATTTAATAAAAGAGTTAACCTGCCTTGATGGTATATCGGGCAGAGAAGAAAACGTAAGAGATTACATTTTGCAAAAAATAGAGGGCAAATGCACCGTAAACGTTGACCCGCTTGGCAATATTATCTGCTTTAAAAAGGGCAAAAACACACCCGTAAAAAAGATTATGCTCGATGCCCATATGGACGAGGTAGGTCTTATTATAACCGCTGTCGGTAACGACGGCTTTTTAAGATTTGCTACAGTAGGCGGCATAGATGTGTCGGTTTTGCTCTCACGCAGGGTAAAAATAGGTGATACTTTGGGTGTTATAGGCTCAAAGCCTGTGCACCTGTGCTCCGAGACGGATAAAAACAGTCTGCCAAAAGTTGAAGACTTATATATAGATATTGGCGCTACTAATAAAGAGCAGGCCTTAGAACATGTACAAATAGGCGATACTGCAGCTTTTGAGAATGAATTTCTCGACCTTGGCGATAACATATCCGCAAAGGCCTTAGACGACCGTATTGGCTGCGCTATTTTAATAAATTTAATCGAAAATTACGACGAGTACGATTTTTATGCAGTATTCTCTGTGCAAGAAGAGGTGGGTTTACGCGGTGCTAAAGCGGCAACCTATACTGTAAATCCCGATTCTGCCATTGTGCTTGAGGCTACTACTGCGCAGGATATTAAAGACGTGCCCGAAACAAAACAGGTTTGCAAACTCGGTAACGGCACCGCCGTTTCGTTTATGGATAAAAGCACCATTTACGATAGAGAGTATTATTTGGCCGCATTAAATTCGGGTATTCTGTCTCAGCCCAAAGCCGCCGTCTCGGGCGGTAATAATTCGGGCGCAGTACACTTAAGCCGAGGCGGAGTCAGAACAATAGCCTTGTCGGTGCCGTGCAGATATATTCATTCGTGTAGCTGCGTTTGCAATAAAAACGATATTATAAACACCTATAATCTTGCAAAGTGTATGCTGAGCGGCATAGCATCGGGGGAAATAAAGTGATAGTAAAGCTTAACGAGTTCCCGCAGCAGTTTTTAGGCTCAGATATTTTTGCTACCAAAATCGAGTGCGATTTTACGGCATATTCGGGTTATGATTTTGCGCAGTTTTTTAAAGCCGTCGACGACAATGACCGCACAACCGCAGTAATATCACTTATAGACTCATTTATGTTTATTAGTGAGAATAATGCCGATACTGACGAGCTAAAAGAGTTTATTACACTTTTAAGCCCAAAGGGCGTTTTGTGTAGTGACTCATTGGCTGAGAAGCTAGATATAACGGGTAAAAACTATTATATAATGAAGCGCACAAAAAAGGGTAAAGGTAAAGAGGGTTTTAGTGAAGAAATCTTTGCCTCGGCAGTTTACGGAGATATCAGTGAATTTTCCGAGGGTGAGCTTATATTACCCGAGCGTGATATGTTTGTATCCGACTTTTCTTTCAAACAAAGAAGAGGTCTTGTGCTTGCAATAAGCAACGGCAAATCAATGGCGGTTGCATTCGGGGTGGGCGCAAAGTCGGTATACATAGGAGCAGTCGCTACCGATAAACGCTACCGCAATATGCGTTTTGGCTCTAAGGCGGTAGAGGCGCTTATAACTGCTTTAAAAGATAAAAAAGCATACCTTTTCTGCCAAGAAAAGAATATACCTTTTTATGAAAAACTAAAATTTACTGTAATCGGACAAGCAACCGAATTTACTATGGGAGATTAATTTTCAACAATGGAAAACCTTTTTGGTCTTAGCGAACAGCTTTTAAATCTGCGAGAAACGGCTCTTAAAAATACAAAAGAGCAGTTTGATAAAATAAGTCAGATAACAAAACAAAACCAGCAAAAAATGCTTGCAGCCTTTATAAAAAACAGGGTTAGCGAGGTTAGTCTTGGCACCTCCACGGGCTACGGCTACGGAGATGCAGGCCGAGATACGCTCGATGCCATTCTTGCCGATTATTTTGGCTGCGAGGATGCACTTATAAGGCACAATTTTGTGTCCGGCACCCACACCCTAACCGTTGCGCTTTTTGGCGTTTTGCGCCCCGGAGATAAAATGCTTGTGCTAACGGGCACCCCGTACGATACTCTGCACGGTGTTATCGGACTAAACACCAAAACCCCAGGCTCTCTTGCCGATTTTGGCGTTATTTACGATGAAGTACCGCTTAAAAATAATGAGCCCGATTTAGTTGCTATAGAGCAAAAATTAAAGAATGACAATTATAAAATGGCTTACATACAGCGCTCACGTGGGTACGATATAAGACCAACTTTAAGCGTAGACAAAATCGGTGAGCTTTGTAGGCTGGTTAAAAACATAAATAAAGATACAGTCGTTATGGTAGACAACTGCTATGGCGAATTTACCGAAACAGAAGAGCCCACCAACGTTGGCGCAGACCTTATTGCAGGCTCGCTGATTAAAAATGCGGGCGGCGGAATTGCAAGAACGGGCGGCTACATAGCCGGCCGACACGATTTGGTAGAGCTTTGCGCATTCAGACTCACTGCCCCAGGTCTCGGCAAAGAGCTCGGCGCAACGCTGGGACTAAACCGAGAGCTTTATTTAGGCCTTTTCAGCGCGCCGCACGTAACGGGTGAGGCTTTAAAAACCGCAGTTTTTGCGGCAGAGCTCTTTTGCCTTATGGGCTATGACGTAAGCCCAAAACCCAATGATAAACGCTCGGATATTGTTCAGATAATAAAGCTCGACGGCGAAGACGAGCTTATTGCTTTTTGTCAGGGACTTCAAAGCGGTTCGCCGGTAGACTCCTACGTAGTGCCTGAGCCTTGGGATATGCCCGGTTACGACAGCAAGGTAATAATGGCGGCAGGTGCCTTTACGGGTGGCGCATCTATAGAGCTTAGCGCCGATGCCCCCTTAAGAGAACCCTATTGCGTATATATGCAGGGCGGAATTAACTTCGATAGCGCTGAGGTGGGCGTGTTGCTTGCCGCACAAAAATTATTAGATATAAAAAATGAGGAAAGATAATGAAAAAGGTTTTCGGTTCAAATATTTTACAGGTATTGCCCACGTCTGACGGAATACTTATTGCTTACTATAGCGAAATATCTGAAAACAAAGCTACCGTTGGCTTTAAGAGAATTGTTTTCGAAACGGGAGCGGTAACCAACGTTCCGAAGGGATATTTTTTAGTAGAAAAGTTCGGCAACAACTACAAAACCTTTGAGGAGCAGGTTCAAAATTACATCACCTGCAGAGTGGTAGACCTCGGTAACGGCAGCACCCTCATTTATGAAACAAACGGCAACGCCAAAATATTTGATTCCGATGCGAAGCTTACCTGGTCTGGCGCTTTTAAATATAAAAACTGCCCCATAACCTCTGCGGCAGTAAGGCGCAAGCATCTTTGGGCTTCGTACTCAAAGGAAAACGCAATTATTCGCTATAACCTGGCCACTATGCGTGAGGAACTGCGACTTGGCGGAGCATCTTCACCGCTTGAAAAACCAAAAGGACTCTATACCCTCGGCAACGAAATGATAGTTTGCAGCAGCGGCGCAAACAAGCTTTTAAACATAGATTTATCGTCATACGTTATAAATGAATATATGAGCTTTGACGAGCGTGTACACGAATATATAGTATCGGGCGAATACGAATTTGTACTGCTCGATTCAGGACTGTATCTTATATAGTAAAATAAAAACACAAGCTAAACCTTGATTTAGCTTGTGTTTTTTAATACTGTAACGGTGTTATTAACTAATTTCAAACGCGAGGCAGAAATTATAAAAAAGAAAAAAACTATGCTACGCGAATTGCGTGTCGAGGCACTCGACGGAGTGAGCCGATAAGCCGAGTTCTGTCGTGAACGGATATCTATCTTGGCGCAAAATTGCTCTTACGCTCCAGCCACTTTTTAAGGCACATCGGGCAAATGTATAGCCTTGCTCAGTGTTGCTTCGGATAGGGTTTGCAGAGCCTGTGTGTCTCCACACAGCTGGTGAGCTCTTACCTCGCCTTTCCACCCTTACCGGTAAACCGGCGGTATATCTCTGTTGCACTTTCCCTAAGGTCACCCTCGGCGGCCGTTAGCCGTTATCCTGCCCTGTGAAGCTCGGACTTTCCTCAGGCATAAGCCCGCATCCGTTTAGCTCACTCCAAAGCGAATATATCACATTTTGGCCCGAAAATCAACAAAAAAGTATCAAATCTCAAAAGAAACGAATATTATGCAAAAGGAGAGTGATACTTTTGTTTTGTGCTAAACTTTACGAGCAATATTTTTTAGGCGCAAATACCACGAACGGTTTTTGCGGTGAATTTACAAATAATTTTAACAACGAGGACGGCTGGCGAGTTTACATTTTAAAAGGCGGCGCGGGTACGGGAAAATCTACTCTGCTTAAAAAAGCGGCCGAAAAATTAAGTTCAGACGGACACAGGGTAACCGTTTGCCCTTGCAGTGCCGATTATAATAGTCTTGACGCTATAATTGTGCAGGATAAAAAGCTTATAATATTAGACGGCACCGCCCCACACGTTGTAGAGCCAAAATACCCCGGGGTAAGCGAAATAATAGTAAATCTTGGCGAGGCCTTTAAAAAGGACGGCTTTTTGGGTAACGAAGCAAAAATAATAGAGCTTTGCAAGAAAAACTCTACTTTGCATTCCTTTGCCGCACGCTATATGGCAGCGGCGGGCAGGCTGATTAATAACGCATATCTGGGTGTTTTAAGCGCGTTGGATACGGGTAAGTGCGAAAGCTATTCGGAAAATCTTGCAAAAAAATATATTGCAAAAAAGAAAAATGCGCAGGGCAAAATTTGGTATAGGTATTTGCTGTCAGCCTCTTGCGGCAAGGTGGTCTGTCTTAGTGATACCTTAAATTTTTATCAGAAAGTAATACCCATAGCCGATGAATTTTTTGTCGCATCCAGTACTATTTTGCAGCGCATAAGCGCCGCAGCACTAAAAGCGGGCTACGAGGTTATTTGTTGCAAAAACCCGTTTTTAGAGCCGTGCTTAGACGCCGTGTTTATACCTGAATTGTCGCTTGCTTTTTGTGTTAAAAACCGTTTTTATAAGTTTAATACCGATTCGAGAATTATCCATTCCGAGCGGTTTTTAGACTCAGAGAAACTTAAAAACCAACGTGCCAAAATAAACTTTGCAAAAAAATCTGCCGATATGCTTATTAACCACGCGACATCTGTTATATATCAGGCAAAACAGGTCCACGATGAAATTGAAAAATACTATATTTCGGCTATGGACTACGCTAAGCTTAACCAAATTTCAGATAATCTGTTAGAAAAATTATAAAACAAAACCCGCAAGAAATTCTTGCGGGTTTTGGCTATTCGTCTAATTTTAATACTGCCATAAAGGCCTCTTGCGGTACCTCTACCGAGCCTAACTGGCGCATACGCTTTTTACCTTCTTTTTGCTTTTCTAAGAGCTTTTTCTTACGTGTAATATCACCGCCGTAGCACTTGGCCAAAACGTCTTTTCTAAGTGCTTTAACGGTCTCACGGGCAATTATTTTGCCGCCAACCGCCACCTGAATAGGTACTTCAAATAGCTGGCGGGGAATATAGTCCTTAAGCTTTTCGGCAATGCGGCGGGCACGGGTATAAGCGTTGTCTGAGTGAACTATAAACGAGAGCGCATCTACAACATCACCCGCAAGTAAAACGTCTAGTTTTACAAGCTTAGAGGCTACAAAGTCCTTAATTTCGTAGTCGTAACTCGCATATCCCTTTGTGCGAGATTTAAGCGCATCGAAAAAGTCGTAAACAATTTCGCCCATAGGCATAATGTAGTGAATATCTACTCTGTCACCCATATATTTCATATCCTTATAATCGCCTCTGCGCTCCTGGCAAAGCTCCATAATTGTACCAACAAAACTCGAGGGCGAGTATATATGCACGTCTGCAACGGGCTCAAGGGCAGAAGCAATAGTGGCGGGGTCGGGGTAGTTTGTGGGGTTGTCTACCTCTATAACGCTGCCGTCTGTAAGCTCAAACTTATATACAACGCTGGGAGCGGTGGTTACAAGGTCTAAATTGTATTCACGTTCAAGCCGTTCCTGTATAATTTCCATGTGTAAAAGCCCTAAAAATCCGCATCTGAAACCAAAGCCTAAAGCGGTTGAGGTTTCGGCTTCGAAAAGTAAAGATGCATCGTTAAGCTGCAGCTTTTCCAAGGCTTCTCTAAGATCCGAATATCTTGCGCCGTCGGCGGGATATATACCGCAGAAAACAACGGGGTTTACCTTGCGGTAGCCCGCAAGAGCCTCGGGTGCGGGTGAGTCTGCGAGGGTTATGGTATCACCAACTCTGGCATCGGACACAGTTTTAATAGATGCCGCCAGATAACCAACCTCGCCCGCATGCAGCTCATCGCACGGGCGCATAGAGGTGGCCATTTTTCTGCCTATTTCTACCGTATCAAAGGTGGCGCCTGTGGCCATCATCTTAATCTTATCGCCCGCTTTCAGTACGCCGTCTACAACTCTGAAGTATACAATAACGCCTTTGTACGGGTCATAGTAAGAGTCGAAAATAAGGGCCGAAAGCGGCTTTGTGCAGTCCCCCTTAGGCGCGGGTATTTCGGTAATGATTTTTTGTAAAACCTCTTCAATGTTTATGCCGTTTTTGGCTGATATTAAAGGCGCGTTGTCGGCAGGTATGCCAATAACGTCCTCTATTTCGGTCTTGACTCTGTCGGGCTCGGCAGAGGGGAGGTCTATTTTGTTTATAACCGGTAAAATCTCAAGTCCGTGGTCAACTGCCAAGTAGGTGTTGGCAAGGGTTTGCGCTTCAATACCCTGAGAAGCATCAACCACCAAAATAGCACCTTCACAAGCGGCGAGAGAACGAGAAACCTCGTAGTTAAAGTCAACGTGGCCGGGAGTGTCTATTAAGTTAAGCTCGTAAAGCTGACCGTCATCTGCCGTATAGTAAAGTGTAACGGCGTGGGCCTTAATGGTAATACCACGCTCACGCTCTAAGTCCATACTGTCAAGCAGTTGTTCCTCCATATCACGCTCTGCTACCGACTGGGTAAGCTCTAACAGTCGGTCGGCAAGGGTAGATTTTCCGTGGTCTATATGTGCTACTATGCAAAAATTTCTTATGTTTTCGTTTTTAAAGGACAATGTTTTTTCTCCTTATAATATAATCACAAGTATTTTACCATTAAATTATAAATTTTACAAGAAAATTTAACATATAAATTAAATCTGTTTACTTTTTTTGAGTTTGCGTGTAAAATAAAATCAAAGGAAAGGTGATATTTATGGTAAAACATATTATTTTATGGCAGTTAAAGGAAGAATTTAATAACTTAAATGTTAAGCAGGGTATAAAAAACGGTTTAGAGGGCTTATTGGGTGTTGTACCGGGCCTTGTTGAGATTAAAGTTTACACCGAGCCTATTGAAAGCTCTAATGCAGACGTTTGTTTATATTCGGTTTTTGAGGATGAAGCTGCCCTTAAAAACTATGCAGTTCACCCCGAGCACGTAAAGGTTGCCGATACCTTTGTTAGACCCTACACCAAGACACGATCCTGCATAGATTTTTGCGAATAATAGCTATTTGAACTTAAAATGTCCCAAGGCTTTATGCTTTGGGACATTTTTTATTTACAAATTAAATTTTATATAGTATTATAAATATATATACCTGAAATTTCGGAGGGTAAACGTATGAAAAAAACGACCAAAATACTATCACTCGTTTTGGCTATAATTTTTGTGTTTTCCGGTTTCCCCACATATTTAATAACTTCAAAGGCAAATGCCGTTCAGGTGCAAGAGACTGTTACCGATATAAGCAGTATTTTCACTATACTCAATAACGGCAAACAAATAGATACCATTTTTACGAATTCGCCGGTATCTCATGAGTTTTTAGCAACCGAAAACGTTCCCGATGCATACGGCTTTTCTTCTAAGCTGTACGACTGGACCAAAACAATATTAGACATTACCACCGACAAGGATTTGTACGGTGTAGAGGCTTACGCCTTTTATGCTGATACAACTGCATATTACGGTACTGCCAACTCGTTTAACGTGTCGGTTACGGCCGATGACTATTCTATAGTAGAGTCTAACAGACTGCGCGCAGGCTTTAACTATACCGGAACGTATTACTTATACGGTACAGATGGAGTTTTAACAAGTGCTTATTCAAACTCCGTAAACGGTATTTCTATTCCCGCAGGCTTTAAGGGTCATGTTATTTTGCCTGTAATAAGCGAGAATGATTCTTTTAATTATAAAACCTTTACCAAAATGACCATTGGCCGTTCGGGATATCCTGCTTGGGGCACCGATGAGAACGGCAACTCTGAGGCGGGCTTAAAGAGCATTATTTTAGACAACGTATCGGCTGTTTTTGATTTAGATGCCTTTATGTCGCTAAAGCCCTACCAGATAGGTACTCTTGATTACGATTTATCTGCTTTTGATACAAAAATAGTAACCGAAATTCCAAAGTCGGCAAGTGAGGTAAACGTTTCCTTTAGAGATTTGCCCGACGCTGCAAGCTATAAGGCAGTGCTTTTTAGGCAAACAGACAGCAACTATTACTATCTGCATGACACCGACATAACCGACACCAACGTGCAGTTTGCGTCTTTGGTACCGGGTGAGAAATACGCAGTACAAATTTTAGGACTTGACTCTTTAGGCAGTATTATAAATACCTCTTATCCAAAAGAGTTTATAGCACAGCAAAAGGGCAATTTTACCGTTATTAACAACGCTAACGACTTTTCTTATATAAGCACAACTTTAAGCTCTGCCAAAACCGAGCAGAATATATCTGTTTTCCCCGACGGCGCAGGCTTTGTCGGTAACACCGTAAGGGGAGCGAGCACAACCTTTATAAACAAAAACGGCTTGTTCGACCTTGCTCAGTACGATGCATTTGCCCTTTACGTTAATTATAACCCCAAAAATTCAACGCAGTTTACAATAGGCAACGCCACCGACGATGCCGATAACGTAATTACCGATATTTTAGATGACCGCAATACAACAACCAAATACTGCAACGTCTATTTTATAGATGCTGTAACCGGAGCCGTTTCGTATCCGAATACGGGCGACTGGGGCACAGGTGCCTTGCAGGTAGCAGATGGTATGGCAGGTTATTTTGTGTTTGAGCTTTCTGACAACGTTTATTTAAACAAAAAGCACACAACAAACGAAATAAACCTGAATTTGCAGCAGTGGTTTTCTAATTCCGATGCCACCAATATGGGTCATACCGTACGCTTTGATAACTTTAGTCTAATTGAAGATTTGGATCAGTTTATTTCTTCTGTTACCAAAAACCCGCAAAAATTAGGTTATTCACCCTCTAACACAAGCGCTGTTCCTACCTTAAGCGGACCTAACGAAACAAACGGTCAGGCATATATGAACGTAGTATGGACCGCTATGACGGGAGCCAGAAGCTACAGAATAAACGTGTTCGAAGAAGTAAACGGTAACTTGGTTTACAAAACTACAGCTACCAGCGTTACAAGAAACGTTGATATACCAATAGAATACGGCGAGAATTTATCGGTACAGGTTGTAGGCTTAACAAGCTCGGGCACACCGGCAATAGCAAGCAAGGTAGCGTATTTCGATAATACCGTATACGTTCCCGAAATTTTGGGCGCTTCCTTTAACGATGCAGGCGATATCCGCTTTGTAGGTAATACCCCTGCCAAGATTTTATCGAGCTACACAGTTAAGGGCTACG